>JANOZW010000065.1:0-3378 GCA_031429575.1 Ferruginibacter sp. | reverse complement strand
GGTTGTTTTGAAACCAGTACTGTTACCACTCACAAGAAACCTACGTTTACAAAATTTGATGTAATACATTATTGTGTACCAAATATCCCAAGCGGTTTTGCTCGCACAGCATCACAAGCCATTAGCAATGTGCTTATGCCCTTACTACTCGAAACCTCCGAGGATGGTGGCGTTGATAAATTGATTTGGCATAAAATAAATATCCGTACTGGTATTTATATGTTCAAAGGATCACTTACTAACTTTCATTTAAGCGAAAGGTTCAATATAAAATTTACAGACTTAAATTTATTGATAGCGAGTAGGAGGTAGCTCCTCTCCTTTGGAGAGGCGGGGGTGAGGTTGTTTTTTGTCCGAGCAAAGAAGCAGCTATGTGGGGCTTCATTGGCGACGCTCCATTCATCAGTATATCTTTTGGCATCTTTTATTGTGCAATAGATTAACAAGATAAAAATAAGAACTGATACTTTATCATAAGCGGAATTTTATAGCACCACAACAATTTAACCATTTTGCAATTAAACTATTTAACCATTAACCATTAAATTTGCAAAACAAATATTTTAAAAACAAATAAAATTTATACAATGGCATTTACACTAGAACCGCTACCATATGCATACGAGGCATTGGAGCCACATATTGATACAGAAACCATGCACATACACCATGATAAGCACCACCAAGCTTATGTAGACAATGTAAACAAAGCAATAGCAGGTACAGAAAACGAAAACAAAACCATTGAAGAATTAGTAGCAAACGCAGGTGCAATAAGCCCAGCTGTGCGTAACAACGGCGGTGGGCATTGGAACCATAGTTTCTTTTGGGATTCATTAAAAAATAACGATGGTGCAAAACCAAGCGGCAGATTAGCAGAAGCAATTGATTCAGCATTTGGAAGTTTTGATGCGTTTAAAGAAAAATTTAATGCAGCCGGTACTACCCGTTTTGGAAGTGGTTGGGCTTGGTTAATTGTGCAAGATGGCAAATTGGCTGTAAGCTCTACGCCAAACCAAGACAATCCACTAATGGATATTGCCGAAGTAAAAGGCACACCAATATTGGGTTGCGATGTGTGGGAGCATGCATACTATTTAAAATATCAAAACAAGCGACCAGCATATTTAGAAGCATTTTGGAATGTGGTAAATTGGGATAAAGTTGCCGAACGTTTTGAAAAAGCATAATATATTTTTCTACACAAAAAGCCCGTCATTTCGATGGGATTTTTTTTGCCTTCATTTTTATAAACTAGATTTTATATTTTTTTCAGCAATATCCACATAGATAAAATTTACTTTTAAACAAATCTCTATAACTTTAGTCCAAATATTAAAAAATGAAAAAAGCTATTGTTATATTTTTAACAGCATTTGCATTGTATAGTTGTGCAAAAAAAATAACACCTAAAACTTCTGTAAATAATGCTGAAGTAAAAGTGAATAACCCACCACAGCCAGCAGCACCTCCTTTAACTGAAGCACCACCTCCAATGCCAACCGCTACAGCAGAAGTAAAACCAATAGTAGAACCTACTGCAAAAAAAGAAACGCTAGAAATTATAGCAGGTAAAGAAACCTTTAAAGCAAAATGTGGCCGTTGTCATGATCTTAAAACAGCTGAAACTTATACAGCCGCAAAATGGGTAAAAATAATAGATTGGATGGCACCTAAAGCAAATTTAAATGCGTCTGAAAAAGAAAATGTACTGGCATATGTAAGTTTCTATGCAAAAGCATAAAAATAATAAGTTATTAAAAAGTCGCCTTTACTACTGAGGCGGCTTTTTTTGTTTTAAACCTTTTATAAATAGAACAGTCATATGTTTACAATTTTATAATATAAATTTTAGATACTCATGCCTACCAATAGAATAAAAAACCAACATCTTTTATGGCGTGCAGCGTTTGGCCCAATGGCTGAAAATGTGGCAGAGCTCGACAACATCTCACCTAAAAAATTGTGGGCTACATTAATCAGCACATCTGCCGATGCACCTGTAAAGATGAACATAGCCACTGACCCACGAAAAGATAAGGCCTACATGAATGAAGATGGCACACCAATGCAGTACCAAAAAATGGATGCTGTAACCAGAAAGCTGATAGCCCAACAATATAGAGATGATTTAAAAAATATGAACATTGCTTGGCTCAATAAAATGATTAACAGCAAAGCTCAGTTAAGAGAAAAAATGAGTTTTTTTTGGCATGGGCATTTTGCTTGTCGTACAAGAAATGCCATGGCTTCGCAAGATCTTTTTAATATTATAAATGAAAATGCATTGGGCAATTTTGGAGATTTGTTAAGAGCAGTGAGCAAATCGCCAGCTATGATTCAATTTTTAAACAACCAACAAAATAGAAAAGGACACCCTAACGAAAATTTTGCTCGTGAAGTAATGGAACTCTTTACCCTTGGCAGAGGCAATTATACCGAAAACGATATTAAAGAATCTGCTAGGGCTTTTACAGGTTGGTCTATTGATAAAGATGGCGCATTTATTTTTAGAGAACGAATACATGATGAGAGCAACAAAACTTTTTTTGGGCAGACAGGTAATTTTAATGGCGATGATATTTTAAATATTCTTTTAAAAAATCCACAAACAGCCAATTATATCTGCAAAAAAATGTACAAATTTTTTGTGAACGAAAATATAGATGAAGAAAAAGTAAAATATTTAGGTGCACGTTTTTTTAAAAACAATTACGATATAAAAAAATTGCTGGAAGATATTTTTAACAGCGATTGGTTTTATGAGCAAAAAAATATTGGCATAAAAATAAAATCACCAGTAGAATTAATGGTAGGTTTAAGAAGGTTTTTACCCATGCAAATGGATAATGACGATGCGCAACTGTTGTTTCAAAAAGTGCTTGGCCAAATATTATTTTACCCACCAAATGTAGCAGGATGGCCAGGTGGTAAAAATTGGATAGATAGTAGTACATTAATGGTACGCTTACAAATTCCACAAGCCATTAGCTCAAAAGATGCTTTAGATATTCGCCCAAAAGATGATGATGATACCAACATGGGTATGACAGAAGAAAAGAGATTTAGGCTTGGAAAAAATGCAGCATTTACAAAAAGCGGAGCAAGTGCCACTATCAATTGGGCTATCGTGAACAAAATTTTTGAAAGTACGGCAAGACCACAACTGTCAGAAAAAATTATTGATACTTTATTACAAACAAAAGGAAGAATAAACGATACATTACTTGCAAAATATTTAAACAACGAAAGTCGAGAAAGTTTTATAAAAAGTGTTGTGGTTAATGTGATGAGTACGCCAGAGTATCAACTGTGTTAGACAGAATATATTAGATTTTAGACACAAGACAAGAACCTTGTAAAAATTAAAAACTTTAA
>JANOZW010000064.1:0-3064 GCA_031429575.1 Ferruginibacter sp. | reverse complement strand
TTGTTTGGTTGGCAAGTTTTACACCTGTCATAGCATAAGCCCATAGTCCACCACTATTTGCAGATTTCCAAATACCTGCCGAGCCTGCAAATACATTGCCAGATGAGTTTGCAAGCAATGCATAAATAACGCCTCCAACATAACCTGTATTTGCATTTTGCCAATTTGTTCCATTGTTTGCACTTGTATAAATATCGCCAGCCATATTGCCCAATTGATAATGATAAAAACCAAGGCCCGCATATAATTTTCCTGCGGCATCAATAGAAATTGTTCTTACTGGTTTGCTTGGAGGTAAGCCTATACTTACGTTGCTCCATGCTGCGCCTGCATTGCCCACTACGCTTACACCTGCATCTGTACCTGCATAGAGGCTATCGTTTACATTTAGCTTTAAGGTGTTTACATTATTATTGGTAAGCCCAGTTCCAAAACTACTCCACAAAGTTCCATTCCATTTTAAAACGCCATTGCCATAAGTGGCTGCATAAATTGTACCTGTGGTATTTTTTACCAATGATTTTATAAAAGGAAAAATAGTGTATGTTGGTACATTAGGCAAGCCACTATTAATGGCTGTAAAAGTATTTGCAACAATATTATAGTAATAAAAACCATTGCCTTTATTGATTGGATTGGCAGCTGTATAGTTTCCTGTTGTACCAGTTCCTAAAATTAAATTCCCCGAATTGTCTTCTACAATGGCAGTAACATCTTGCGGCGAACCCAATACTTCGCTCCACACATTGGTTGCTTTATTATATTTTATTAAGCCAACCGCATTTATATTTGTTTTATCGGCACCAGCATATAATTGCCCTGCTGCTGTAAAATAAATTAGATTTAAGTTTTGCGCTCCCGTATTTGCTGTTGCAGTGTAGTAAATGCCATTATTGCTACTTTTTATAATTTTTATAGTAGCTGCTGCATAAATATCATTGTTGGTGGGGTCATTTACAATACTGATTACATTATCGGGTGGTTGGTTGGGTAAATTGGTAAAACTTATTTGGGCGGATGATAACAATTTCATTATCAAAATAAAAAATAAAGTAAAAGTATATTTCATGATTATTTATTGAGCTATTTTTCAATTTATTAATTTCACTTTTTATTAATTTATCATGTTACATCTACTAATCAAATCGTTATTGAAGTTGTGTTTAGATTTCATTTTTTTCTAAAGAATTGTCACAAATTGTAGTGCATTTTATTACCTGATTATAAATAATATCATTAAGGCAAGTAGATGATTCTATATCCTTTATTTACATGTTATCTGTTACAAATTATAAAATAAAACGTTCCAATATTGCAATAAAGTTCCCTGTAATATGCATTGTAATTGGTGTATATATTGATTTAGTAAATTGTCTTGCATAACCAAATAATGTTGCATCAATAAGACTTTGTGCAATACCAATATTTGCTAATAATGAATTTTGATATGTAAAATTATGAAGCAAAACAAAAAAGCAAGCTTGAATTAATATTGCAAAATGAATATTCAAGTTTTTTTTGATTAGTTTTGATAAAATTAGTCCTCTAAAAATTAATTCTTCTGCAATTGGAGCTAAAACAACCGCACCTAAAACCCTTATAATTGATGGGTATAGTGAATGTCTCCATTTGTCAATTTCTAAAATTCCTAATTGGTATAGCGAAAATTCTGTAACCAGAATAAAAACAATAAAACCAATAACCGAAAATAAAAAACGATTTATTGTACTTGGTGTTTTTAGATAAAAATTGTGAATTTCAATTTTTCTTTTTTTCGTTGCAAAAAACAACACAATTAAACTAATTGCAAAGGGTAAAACTCTAATTAATGCTGATTTTATTTCTACATTCATTTCTTATTATTCTTTCAGCATAACTTTATTGTCGTAGCTGTTTTTTTTAATTGCATTACCAATGCATTTATAACGTTGTCGTTCATAAAATGAAATGGCTCTTTCATTAGTAACAAGAACCCAAAGCTACATTTCATTTATTCCTTGAGTTTACCTATAATAGATTACTACATAAATTAATTTAAAAGAAAGACTTCACCTATTTACAAATGAAGCCCCCTTTTTCATCACTAAAAACTATTTTTTTATAATATTTTTCGTCAAAATTATTTTATCCTTTTCTACTATTTGCAAATGATAAATACCGTTGTTCAATTTACTTACATTGATATCGCTTTTAATATTGATTAATCGTTTTGAAAGTACCAATATGCCATAAGCATTATATAATTCTACTCTTTCATTTTTAGAAATTGTAGCTAGGTCTATTTGCAAAATATCGGCTACAGGGTTAGGATAAATGCTAATGTTGATGACATTTTTGCTGTCTATAATTTCAGCATTCGATATTGCCATAGCATGCCTACATGCCAACACATTTAAAAGGATTGATGCTGTACCAGAACAATTTTGTACATTTTTTCCTGTTACCGTATAAGTAGTACTAGTAACCGGCGCCACTGTTATCGAAGCAGTAATCTCGCCAGTACTCCATATATAATTTGCAGCACCTGTTGCAACCAAATTTGTAGGCGTACTCCTACAAATACTTGTACCATTATTGCTAGCAATATTTATGGTGGGCAATGGATTTACTGTTAATAAATAACTAACAGTAGCATTACATCCATTTGCATCGGTTCCCTTTACTGTAAAAGCGGTAGTGCCAGCAGCAGCAGCTAATACCGTTATGGCAGGAGCAATAGCTCCAGTACTCCAAGTATAATTAGCAGCACCAGTAGCAGTTAATAAAGTTGTACCACCTATACAAATGCTAAAGCCGTTGCTACTATTTATGCTAACAGCTGGAAGAGGATTTACTGACAAAGCATAGTTAACACTATTAGAACAACCCTGTGCGCTTGTGCCAGTTACAGAAAAATTATTAGTACCTACAGAAGGCAAAACTGTTATTGATGACGTTGTATTTCCATTACTCCAAATGTATGATGCCGCACCTGTAGAAGATAATATAGTAGAAGTACCGGCACAAATACTATTACCATTGCTACTTGCAATTATAATTGTGGGTAATGGATTTACCGTTACAG
>JANOZW010000063.1:0-28558 GCA_031429575.1 Ferruginibacter sp. | reverse complement strand
ATTCCAAACAGTTATCATTTTACAAATACAACCACCCCACTTGCCGCTTCAGATTCTATCCGTTGGTCTTTTGGAGATGGCACTTTTTCTAATCAAGTAAATCCAAATCATGCATACACGAATACGGGCACATACACAGTTTGCTTACGTGTAATAAAAAGAAATCCTAATGGCGTTTTATCAAACTGTGTAAGTGAGAAATGTTATACTATTGTTGTTGCACCTATAAGCACTTGTAACATACAAGCATATTTTACTTCCGCAGCAGATTCTTTACAACCAAATAATATTCACTTTACCAACCAAAGCACAGGTTTCGCTTCTAGCGATTCCATCACATGGATATTTGGCGATGGTACAACATCAAACCAAATAAACCCTACACATACTTATACAACGGCTGGCGCTTATACTGTTTGTTTAAGAATTAAGAAAAATAATACGCCAGCCGGAACAGCTCCCTGCGTAAACATATATTGTAAGGTGGTAGTAATTACTTTGCCTTGTAACCTTGTAGCAAATTTTACTTGGTATAGAGATAGCAATGCTGTTGCATTAAATACTTATCATTTTACAAACACATCTGCACCGCTTGCTAGTAACGATTCTATCCGTTGGACATTTGGCGATGGAACATCATCTAACCAAGTAAACCCTACACATGTTTATGCAAATGCAGGCACATACAATGTTTGTTTGCGTGTAATAAAAAGAACGCCCAATGGAGCACTTACAAATTGTGTGAGCGAAAAATGCTACACCATAATAGTACCTCAGCAATGTAATGTTATAGCTAACTATACATGGTATGCAGATTCATCTAACTATAAAAAAATTATTTTCACAAATACTACGTTGGCACCATCTGCTAGCACTTCAGCATTATGGTCTTTTGGAGATGGTACAACATCAACATCATGGAACACATCGCATATATATGCACAAGCTGGTACATATAATGTATGCTTGCGTATTCAATATGGCAATTGTACAAATACCAAATGCTTTATCATTACCATTGTAGCTCCTCCGCCTGTTCCTACATGTAATCAATTGTCAAACTATCAATTTACAACATCCAATAATGTAGTAGCGTTTTCACCAACTTTTAGTGCGGCTAATGTACAATACACTTGGACATTTGGAGATGGTACTGGCGCACAAGGAGCAAATGCAACGCATGTTTATACAGCACCTGGTTATTACACAGCTTGCCTAACTGCATATAAAAACAACAACTGTGCATCTACAACATGTAAAAGCATTTACATAGCACCAAATTGTAATAATATTTCGCTGGCTATTGGCAATGTAGCAGATTCATTAATTCCCAATAGAATTAAATTTACAGCATTATCTAATTTTGCTACCACAAGCCAACAATGGACCATTAAAAAAATACCTACAACTGCTACTAGCGGCACAATTACTATTAATAGCAATAACCCAACTTACATGTTCTTAGATTCTGGTTATTACAATGTTTGTGTAAGGGCTACCTATGCAAATGGGTGTGTAAAAACAATTTGCAAAACGATTCATATTGCACAAAATTTACCAGGTACAAATGTGTGTACGTTGCAAGCATTTCCAAACCCTGCATCTACTATAATAAATACTACGGTAACATTGGCACAGCCACAATTAATAAATGCATTCATTTATAATAGTATAAATGCATTGGTAGCACAAAAACAACAACAAGGTGTAGTAGGTACAAATATTATAAGTATGAACATAGCTACATTGCCAGCGGGCATTTATACAATAAGAGTACTATACGGTGGGCAAGTTTGTTATGCACCATTTATAAAACAATAAAATAATTTTATTAGAAGGAAAAGGCTATCAAATTTTTGGTAGCCTTTTTTGTTAGGATAATATTTTGAAAAAATTGTAATCGTTAAAATATAATAAACCAACAACAATTAAACCATTTAACAATAGAACAATTTTATTTACCTCCCAAACATCCTATCCATTTCATCTTTCTTAAAACTCATGTAGGTAGGCTTACCTGTAGGTGTAGCGTTAGGTGTATCACAGGCAAACAATTCTTCCGTAAGATTTTTTATTTCTTTTTCAGATAATGATACACCTGCTTTTATAGATTGTTGTAATGATAAAGAACGTAATAATTTTTCTCGTTTGCTAAATTTAAGGTCGTTGCTAAAATGCTTGTATTGCTCTATCAATTTTTCAATGGCATTTGTTTCACTGGCTTGGCCTACATCTGCTGGTGTACCTTGCACTACAAAAGTGTTATTTCCAAAGGGCTCTAGCTTGTAACCCAATTGCTCTAAATCTGGCAAAAGTTCTGTAAGCATTACCGTATCTGCTGGTGCTAGCTCTATTGTAGTTGGAAAAAGACTTTGTTGGGTAGCAATGGCTTTACCAGAAATAGCTTCAGCAAAACGTTCATACAAAATTCTTTCGTGTGCGTTTTGTTGGTTTATGAGTAAATAACCTTTGTCATTTTGCACAACAATGTATGCATTGTGCATCTGCATTAATGCGCTATGTTCTTCCGGTTTTTCATTATTGCTAAGGGTTTTTTCAAAAACTGGTGACTGTGTTGCTGTATTTGAAATATCATTTTCATTTCCTTGTGTTGGCTTTTCGTAAAAATCTTTCCAATGCCCAAGCTCACTTTTCTTTTCTACAAAATGTGCTTGGTTTTTTTGTGTAAATGTTTGAAATAATTGTGATGAAGATGCAGATGAACGATGTTGTTCTGTCATCGGTTTGTTTACCGCATCTAAATTTTGAATGGACGCATCCAATTCAAAATCTAATGTAGGTGTAATGCTAAACTGCGCCAGTGCGTGCTTTACCACACTTTGCACAAAAGCATATACTATTTTTTCATCTTCAAATTTTATTTCTTGCTTGGTAGGGTGTACGTTTATATCCAATTGTGCAGGATCTAAATCTATAAACAATGCATACATTGGAAAACTATCTTTCGGTATCATTTCAGCAAAAGCACTCATTACCGCATGGTTGAGGTAAGCACTTTTTATAAAACGATTGTTTACAAAAAAGTATTGATCGCCTCTTGTTTTCTTGGCTGTTTCAGGCTTGCCTACAAATCCAATTATATCTAAATAATCTGTACGTTCTTGTACACTTACCAATTTTGCATTGTAATTATTGCCGAGTATTTGTACAATCCGTTGTTTAAGCGTTCCTTTTTCTAAATGAAAAACTTCTTGCCCATTTGAGTTGAGCGAAAAAAATATTTCAGGAAAAGCCATGGCTACCCTTACAAATTCATCTACAATATGGCGTAACTCTGATGGATTGCTTTTTAAAAAATTTCTTCGAGCAGGTACATTAAAAAATAAATTCTTCATGGCTATGCTTGTGCCAGTAGGCGCAGCAATGGGCTCTTGTTTTTTTACAACACTGTTTTCTATTTCTATATAAATACCAGCTTCGTCTTCATCCCTTTTCGTTTTTAATTCTACCTGTGCTACAGCCGCAATACTTGCCAATGCTTCCCCACGAAAGCCCATGGTTTTTATACGGAATAAATCATCAATACTTTGAATTTTAGAAGTTGCATGCCGCTCAAAAGCCATACGGGCATCTATCTCACTCATGCCTTTGCCGTTGTCTATAACTTGTATCAATGCTTTACCAGCATCGTTTACAATCAGTTTTATTTCACTAGCCCCTGCATCCACGGCATTTTCCAGCAACTCCTTTACAGCACTAGCGGGTCGTTGTATCACTTCGCCAGCAGCTATTTGGTTGGCAATGTTATCGGGCAATAATTGAATAATATCCTGCAAAAAATTATGTTTAGGATGCAAATTTAGTGAGGGAGAAGGACATTGCTAAAAAGAAATGGGAAACTGGAGTGTCTCATTAAGCATGAATAGATTTATTTATGATTAAATCCTCTCTATTTTATAACAACAACATTTCTCCCCATGTCATTTTCTCCATAGAAACATAGTCCGTTAAAACCATAGCCACACCTGCCCAACCCTCCAATAGACTTACAGGGTTTTTTGCATACTTTTTTTCTAATATTTCTTTATCTACTAATGAAATTGTTTCTGCTATCCAGTACTCGTATGCACTATAATAAATATGATTGAAAGTATCTCTGTAAATAGCTTTATAAAATTGTGCAAGTCCTGAACTGCCGTGGCAAAAATGTGTATCTACACTAAATGTAGCATCTACAGATTTTCGTTTAACAACCTGTTGCCCAATTCTATCTGCGTTTTCGGTATATCTACTATCGCCAAAAATATTACCAGCTCGGTATAGTACCAACACCACACTCAAATCTCCATAGCACCATGCTAGTCTATTTACTCTACTAAGTTCAGTAGCATCACTTTCAAAATTAAATGGGAAAAATGAGTACTCCTTTTCTTCAAACGAAGTGGGCAATTCATGTTTCAAAATATATTCAATACCCAAACGAATTGTTTTTTCTACTTGCAACTTATTATCTACAATATGCCATGCTTTTAGCAATAAAAGCAAATACCCCGTAAGCCCATGTGCCAAACCAAAATCAACGGTGTTTTTTGTAAGCCGTTCTAAGCCAAGGTTAGCAAACCATAAGCCTTCATTGTTTATAATGGCTTTATCGCAAAATATTTTAGAAAGTTTATTTAGGTATTTATTTATTTTCGGTGTTTGCTCTCTACCAGAAAAATAATGAAACATACCCATTGCGCCATGCAAATAATCAACATTATTTTTTTCAAACAATAGCATTGCAGCATCAAACAAATATTCATCTAATTCGGCAAAGGTTTCGTTTACATCAAAGTCTATAAAATTATTTTTCTGTAAATAATTTACTGTATAGGCAAACCCTGTGGCGCCATTACTAAATAATGGACCTTGTAAATGACCACCACCTTTATTAATATCTTCAAATACATTGTACAAAAGTGTTTCGGCATTATTGAGCAGTGCATTATCGTTTAATATTTTTGATGCATTATAAAAATAATACAGCAAGCCCACACTACCACCAAGCAATCCATTAGAGTAGGTTTTTGATTGGATAAGGATTTCGTTTATTTTCTTTATTTTTTGTTTAGCTATTTCTTGCGACATACCATCATCTATTTAAGCACAAGATCAAAAAAAATAGTAAGGGCAAAAAAAACGATATGCAAAAGGGCATTTTGTAGGTATGAAATAATTTTTTATTAAAAAACCTATAAGGTCTTTTAAAATACATTTAACGATGAAGACTATAATAAAGACCTTATAGGTTTGCGAAGTTTATAAAATTAATTAACCATTTTAGCTTTCATTAACTCTAAAAAAGTGGGTTTATAGCCTGCACCAATTAAGATAGTAGCACTTTTATTTCTTTTTAGCAAAACACTATTGCCATCTATAGATAAAATATTGGAGATGGGAATTATGTACGATTTGTGTACCCTAACAAATTTTTGTGCTGGCAAATTATCCTCCAAGTCTTTCATGTTCATAAGCGACATTGTTTTTTTATCTCCACACACAATGGCTACATAATTGCGCATACCTTCTATGTAATCTATATCGTCTATTTCTATTTTGTTTAGCTTGCCTTTGCTATCGCCTTTTACAATCAGAAAATCATTTTCTACTGCTTTGCTTTCTACTTTATCTTTTAATACTTCGTTTGCTTTTTGCGTAGCTTTTAAAAATCTGGTAAAAGATACTGGCTTTAGCAAATAATCAATAACATTTAAATTAAACGCATCAAAAGCATATTGGCTATAAGCCGTTGTAAAAATTACTTTACTCTTTCCGTTTAGTGCTTCTACAAATTCTAGCCCCGTAATGTTGGGCATTTGTATATCTAAAAAAATTAAATCTATATCGTTTTCTGCTGCTAGTTTTAAGCCTTCTATAGGATCGGTGGTGCTGGCTACCAAATGTAAGTAAGGTACTTTATCAATGTACGATGTTAAGATTTTTATAGCAGGTGTTTCATCATCTACTACTAAGCAGTTTATCATGTGGTGGTTGTTTTTTTGTCAAAATAGGGTATTACGAGTATGGCTTTATAAATGGCTACTTCTTCTTCAAAGTCTAGTTCAAAACCATTGCCATATAAAAGCTCTAATCTTTTTTTAATATTGCTAGTGCCTAGCCCACCTGGTATTACATTTTTTACACCGCTTTTTTTGTTTTTTGTAATAAATGTTACTTTTTTATTTTGCTCATCTATGGTACATTCTATATATGCGGGCTGTGTAGGGTCTTGTAAGTCGCCATGTTTAAATAAGTTTTCTACCAAGGTTATAAACATCATGGGTACTATTTTTTTGCCTTCTGGCTCGCCATGTACTTGTAGTTGTACATGCAAATTATCATCAAACCTACATTTATTTATGTTTATGATGTTTTGAATATTCTCAATTTCTTCATCCAAATTAGCCAAGCCACCGTTTGCCGAAAAATCTGTAAGGGAATAGCGCATGATATCTGATAGCATCATAATAGAATCACCCACTTTTGGCAATGCCTCAAACGTTTCTGAATAAAAATAATTGAGGCTATTGTACAAAAAATGTGGATTTATTTGGGCTCGTAAAAAATCGTTTTCTGATTGGAGGAGGTTTTTTTGGAGGGTTAGGTTTTTTTCGAGAAGGAGTTTGGCTTCATTTTGTTTTTGCAGTAAAAGATTAAAAAAATAAAATCCTAGAGAATAAATTGCAAACTGAGTATAAAATACAATCGAATCAATTATTAATTCCAGACGTGTTTGAAATAAATAAATTTCATAATATTGTGCAACATCTGCACGCATTTTATTAAGAAAGACTAATATCAAAAATGAAATGCCAAATGATAAAAATGTAAGTATGATATTTTTAGGTGATTTAAAACTGGCATAATAAATAGAAAAAAAGAATGAATAAAAAATCCATATTTCTATAGGAAAAATTACTAATTCTCTTACGATATTGAAAGAAGTATTATAAGCTAAATAATCTAATAAAAGGTAATAAACTAAATAAGCTATCCATATAAATATGTGAATTTTAATGCTTTTTTGCTTCATAATAGTTAATTACATATTCGACCCAGTCACGAGTATTGTTAGGTATTTCAATATCAGGTTTAATTCCAAAACTATCATACGAAGGCTGATCTTTTGTGGTTTTTCGTTTTGCAGTTGCTATTGATAATTCATATTTACCCGACGGAGTTTTGAAATCTTCAGTATTTAAGTAATCAACTGCACCTCCTGTTTGTTCTCCAAAAACTTTTACATTACTGCTTTGTCTAAAATCAAGCAACATTAGTTCGGCAGCACTTATACTATTATTATTTACAAGTATGGCAACATTTTTAATTTTTTGTAAGTTTTTTGTACAAAAAATAGTATCGCCTGTATTTAATAAATAAGTTTCATGGGATTTTTTTAAAGAATTAAGATAAATTTGATATTGTTCCAACATTACTGAATCATTTGCCTTTTTTAATTCCATAATTTCATTTTCAGTTTCTATAATTTTTGATTTACGTAATTCAAACCAAGAACTTCTTTCGATATTGTTTAAACAAAAAAACCGAAATAAAGGCAGATAATTTTTTACGGTACCACCCATATTGTTTCTTATATCTAATATTAAAGTATTTGCTAGAGAAATTGATTGTTCATTAATTTTAATAATACTATCTATAACCTTAATATTATGTGAACCAAAATCAGGCATTGTTAATAAAAAAAAATCTTTTTTTATTTCGGTCAATCTAAAATTGAAATAGAAGTCAGGAAATTTTGCTAGTGACCCTCTTTCGTATTTTACAAGTTTTGTCCATTTCCCATATGAATTAAGAAATATTGTTGTTTGATTTTTAAATTTTGCATTTAAAAACGTTCTAAAACCTAAATTTTCGTCAAAATAATCAGTTGTAAAATCCTCTCTTCCTGAGTTCTTTCGCATTGTAAAAATCTTGAAGCCTAATGGAGCTTTTTTTTTGTTCTCTACAATGTATCCCTCATAAGTAAGTGGAAAATTTTCTGTTTTTTTTATACCTATGATACAATTATTGTAATCACTAAGCCAATACCCTTCTACTTTATCTACTAATTTATTAGGGTTGCTAAGTTTATTTATAATAGACTTATAACTTAGTTTACAAATTTGGGTATCAATCTTATTTAAGATGTTATAATCATACAGTTTTAAATGTAAGTCATTAAAAAATATAGTCAACATTGATAGCTTTTGAAACTCGTCTTTTAGACCGCTAGTTTTAATCTTAGTTTGATATGCATTAAAATTCTTTAGATTAGTTTTATCCAAAAAACCAACGTACTCATTCATTATTTTTTGAGTAATAAAATTGAAGTCATCAATCTTATTAGTTTGCGAATAACTAAATGTGAAAATGAATACTCCTGAAATAATTAAAACAAATTTTACTAACATTAAATTTTATATATTTAAAATGAAATTAATCCGTGATACGTGTAGGTCTAGTACCACATCCACCACCGTCATCTAAAAGTGAAAGATTACATTTACATGATTCGGTAGGTTTTGTAGCTAGATTGTTTCCGCCCACCAATACCCTCATCTGAACCTCACTCAACGTCAAATTCGCAATTGCTGTTTTCTTTAATTCCAATTTCTTTTTGTTTGTTGTGTTGTTGTTCATAATTTTTTATTTTAAGGTTTAATTAGGATACTAAATTATGTTTTACTAAAGTATTGGATAAATATATTACAGCAAATTGAATTTACAAAGTACAAAGAGGTGTTTTTGTAGTATGAAGTAGTTTTTGGTTATTTATTCTGATAATACTTTTTCACAAAATCAATCCAATCAGGTTCATCGTCGCTTATTTCTATATCGGGTTTTATGCCCGTTTTATCATAAGACGGATTTTCATCGTTTATTACCATTTTGGTAGCAACTATCCAAAATTGATGTTTTGATTGCGGCAAAAATAATTCTTGATTATTAGGATGGTCAATAGCTCCACCTGTAGCTTCTCCAAAGGTTGTTACTTTTTTACTTTGTTTAAAATGTAGTATTAGCATTTAAGCTGCACTTAAGCATCCATAATTTGTTATAATCGCTACATTTTTTATTTTGTTGATTATAGTGTCGGTACAATTATAAGAAATATTTTTTCTTTGCATAATGTACTTACCATAATTCATTTTGGCGGTGTCAATTATTTTTTCAAAACGATTTATTCTAGCAATATCTTTTGTGCTGTCAATTCTTAGTTTTACTTTTTCTAAATAACTAAGATAATTATCATCCATCAATTGAAAATGCTGCCTATCGAATATAACATTCGTACATATAAATGGGTAAAGCGGAAAATAATTTCTAATAGAGCCACCACCATTGTATCTTAAATCAATGATTAAATTTTTACTATTAATTATTTTCTCTCTGTTTACTTTTATAATGCTATCGTATTCGGGTATTCTACTTCGTGCAAACGATGGCATGTATATTACTACATTATTTGAATCAAGAACTTTAAAATCTGGTGTAGATATAGGCATCGTTTTATTATCAAGATAGCCTTCTTTATAATTTTTTATTTTTCTCCATTTTGAGTAAGCATTACCCATTAAAGTAGTGTCATTTGTAAACTTAAAATTTAAAAAAAATCTATTCATGTTAGTACTTACAAAATCTGCAATTAACTCTCCATTCATGTTTTGTTTCATTTTAATGTTACAATATCCTTTAGGCATTTGGGTTTTCGTTTCTACTACATACGATTCAAAACTTTCTTTATTTATGGCATGTAAATAAATGACGCTATTATGATTAACGCTTGCCCAATAACCGCTATACTTATTTTTTTGTTTAACAGATGAGAGCTTTGTAACTTTTTGTATGTTGATTTTACAAACCGCTGTATCAATTTTATCTAAAGAAATTTTTTGAAATATCCTTAAATGCGCATCATTAAAATAACTTGTAAGCTTTGATAAATTTGCAAACGTATCCTTAGATTTTGATGTTGTTACTTCTTTTATTATATTTTCAAATTCATTCCCTTTTACTTTATCTTGGTAACCCACATATGTATGTTTAATTTTATCTACTAAAAAATCAATATCTGATTGTGCTGTAGGTGTTTGTGCATTTGTAGCACAGTTTGTTACAAAAAAAATAAAAATGGTTAGTTTTATATATGGTTGTCTCATTTTTTATACAAAATTCTATAAATATTTTTTATATTAACCTTAAGTAAATATATCCTATTTAGTACGAAAACCATACAAAACAGCCCATAAAAACTCACTCCCCCAGCTCCAGCTGATCTCTCACCAAATTATAATAAAACCCTTTTTCTTTTATTAATGCTTCGTGTTTGCCTTCTTCTATTATTTTACCCGCGTGCAGTACAATTATTTTATCTGCATTTTTTACGGTGCTTAATCTATGGGCAATAATTACAACTGTTTTATTGGTAAAAACGGTATTCAAATTTTGCGTAATTATTTTTTCATTATTTGCATCCAATGCGCTGGTGGCTTCATCAAAAAATAATATATCTGGGTTTTTGTATATGGCCCTAGCTATGAGTATGCGCTGTTTTTGCCCTGTACTCATACCCATACCATTGCTACCGATTTTTGTTTTAAAGCTTAGGGGGAAATTATTTTTAAAATCAAAAATATTAGCCGTTTTTACCGCTTGCAGTAATTTTTCGTTGTCCACAAACTCATCGCCTACAGCAATATTGTTTTCTATAGTATCATTAAAAATAAAACCTTCTTGCATTACCACACCACATTTGTCTCTCCATGTATTGTTGGGTAAATCGTCAAAATCTTTATCCCCTATTCTTATCGTTCCACTAGTAGGTTCATAAAATTTTAATAGCATTTTTAGTAATGTTGTTTTGCCGCTACCACTGCTACCTACTATGGCCGTAATTTTATTGGCGGGTATTATGGTTGTTATACTGTTCAATATATTTTTACCAAAAGGATTGGCATCGTATTTAAAACAAAGCTTATCCAATACAATATCAGCAGTAGGTATGGCTTTACCATTACCACTATCTGTTCGTACCTCATTTTTCATTTGCTGTATTTCGTTTATGCGAGCAAGGCTCAGCTTAGTATCTTGGTAAGATTGCATAAACTCTATAAGCTGCAAAATGGGCGAATTTAATTGCCCAATAATATATGATATAGATAGCATGATGCCTAGTGAAATTTCTTTTTCTACCACTAGTTTGGCTGCTAAAAATAAAATGATAATATTTTTAAGTTCGTTAATTACAGTAGCACCGCCTGTTTGTATTTGTCGTAGCGAAAGTGTTTTTACATTCAAATTAAACAACTTTATTTGCAGCATTTCCCACTGCCAGCGTTTTTTTTGTTCTGCATTGTGCAATTTTATTTCTTGCATACCAATAATGAGTTCGTAATTTTTTTCTTGATTGGCAGCTACTTGGTGAAACATTTTATAATCGAGTGCTGCCCGTTTCTTCATAAAAGCCAATATCCATAATATGTACAACGTACTACCCAATAAAAAAACAAGGAATATAGTCACATTATAAAAGCCTAACACTATACCAAATATGAGTAAATTAAGCAAAGAGAAAATAGTATTTAAAGCTCCAGAGGTAAGGAAATTTTCTATGCGCTTGTGGTCGTTTATTCTTTGCAAAGTATCGCCCACCATTTTAGTATCAAAATAGCCTAGTGGTAGGCGCATTAATTTTATAAAAAAATCGGTAAGCATTTGTATGTTTATGCGTGTGCTTACTTGTAACAAAAGATAGCTGCGAAAAAGTTCTACCGTGGTTTTGCCTAAAAAAACCATGAGTTGTGCTAGCAAAATGATGTATATAAAACCAATGTCGGCATCGTGTATACCAACATCTACCATGCTCTGTGTAAGAAAAGGAAAAATTAATTGCAATGCACTTGCTAGTAGCAAGCTTGCAATAATTTGTACCATTTGTTTTTTATGGCGGGTAAGGTAAGCAAACATAGTTGCCAAGCCTTTTTCTGTATTATCGGTCTTAGCATCGTTATGCTTTTTAAAATCTCCAGTAAGCTCTACCGATAGAATAATACCAGCTTCATCTTCAGCACTCCAGCCTTTTAAAAATTCTTGCTTGGTAAAAATTAATAAACCATGTGCAGGGTCTGATACGTAAACTTTTTCTTTTTTAATTTTATAAACAACTACAAAATGCGATTGGTTCCAAAATGCGATACATGGAAATGGGGATACCTCTACCAAATCTGCAAAAGAAATTTTTACTGCGGTAGGGCGTAAACCTAATTTTTCTGCTGCTTTGCTTAGCGATAACATGCTAGTACCAGAGCGATTGGTGTAAGTGAGTGTGCGCAAATACTCGAGTGAGCAATTTTTGCCATAGTACTTACATATAATTCTTAGGCAAGTAGGCCCACAGTCCATTGCGTCGTATTGTTTGTAGTGTGGGAAAGGCATAGTTGCGAGTTTTAAGGTTACGAGTTAAGGGTTGGTGAGTTACGGGTTACGAGTTTCATTTTTTAATTTACCTTTTATTTTTTGCTGTTAACCTGCCTGCCGGCAAAAGTTGGGGTGGGGAAGGCGTTTTGTTATTTTTACAATACTTGTGATTTTTAAAATTAAGTCTGGGTTTATTGCCGATAAATCGGCAAGTTTTAAATTCAAACTCTTCTAAGCATAAGTGAGGTTGAGCTATTAGAAGTTTCAAATTTTGATGTTTTTATAAGCTTTACGTTTTGCGAAGCAAAACTAAACCCCGCCTTATTTTCTAAAAAAACGACTTCCCGCCTTCTCGGCAAAAAATTGATTTGTTTTTAATTTACCATACCATTGTATTTTTCTTTTGCCAAACAAGATTTATAATACGTAAACAGCATATCGTAAATAACCAACTCATGCAAGCGTGGGTTGGCAGATGCAATTCTATTTACGAGCATATGAATATAACTTATTAATAAAGCATTAATGCTTACATCCAATATTTTACTATCATCTAAATTTTTTATTTTGTTTGCAATTACTTTTGTTTTATCTGATTTTCCTTTTTGAATTTTAGATTCAATTTCATTTTCTGTAAAGCTATTGTCTAACAAGCTTTCTACTTCTTTTCTATGTTTTCTATATTTTGTACTCAGCTGATCTCTCAAAAATTTATCGGCATTATATTCTGTGTGAAAAGCAGTTTTAATTTGCTCTAGTATTAAAAGTTTTTCGGAAATACTTATACTAAAATCATTCAACAAATCATCTATTCCTTTTACTGCCCACTGCCATCTTACTTGCTCTCGTTCATCGCCATCATGTAGTTGTAACAATTGCAATATAGCCATGCTATCATAAAAAAATAAATCTTCGGCCAAGGATATAGCTTGCCTGCCATATCTATCTAGCTCTCGCTTATAAGTATCCATTTGTATTTTCCAAATGGTATTATCGGCTTCATACATTTCTGTATGTTGGCGAAACAATTTTATCACTTCGCCAATATCTTCTACATCTGTTACCCTAAAACGTAAGCGCAAATGAAAATGCGGATCATTATATCGTATAAAGAAAAAAGAATGTATATTTCTTTGCTCAAGCAATTTGTTTATTAGCGGCAGTATGGCATTTACTAAAATTACATCTGCCGATTTTACGCCACAGTATAATTTAAAATACAACCACTCAGAGCCTATAGAAAAATTTTGTTGCACGTCATTCATGTCTTTTACCGAGGTGCGTATTTGTGATGCGTACGATGACGTATCTTTTAATAAAGCGGCTACAAATTGATTGCAAAACATTTTTTCATCAATGCCTTTTACAATAGCATTTTTTGTATTACCCAAAAATTCTTTTATTACAAAACTTGTTCTATTTTTTACCGCATCTAGCCAAATGTCTATCATCAATGCATCATCCAAATTTATTAATAATTCATTATCGCTATCTGCCAATACAATTAAGGTTGGTAGTTTCCATTCGTTTTTAAATATTGTTATAGACTCTATTAATTGGCTAGTAGTTTTATTTAAAAATGGTTCAATATCTTTCTTTTCAAAATGCCAAGTAGCTGCATGCACAATACATTTTTTATGGGTAAGCCTTGGTAAAAATTTGTACAACCCTTCTAGCACGCCCCAATTAAAGTAAATGCCTCCCTGTTTTCCTTGCAATTGCAAATCGCATAAAAATTGATAAATGGGTAACGCCCTATTGCTATAATTGTGTGCTGTACTTAGTCTTGGTATAATTTGTTTGTTTAGTTTTTTTGAACGAAGTATGATGGTATGGTTACTTACACTAATGTACAAGTCTTGCAAGCTAATTTGAAATGCATCTTCCACAGAAGATTTTGCTAAAAACGGAATTTCATATTTTCTAAAAGCAGGATGCAATAAAATATTGCCAATACGGCTTTCAGGCAAGTGTACAATCTCTGCAAAAATTATATCAGGGTTTTGTTCATCTTCTACCGCTACAATATTATGTACAATATCGTTTATGGTTGCATTGCCATGCGCAAATCTCCCTAGTAAATTTGCAGCGCTAGAGCCACCTGCACTTTCTATAAAAATTTGTTCGTCATCCAGCAGTCTAAACATTACAGCCATAGATGGCGGTAGGGCATTCCAATCGTTTTTAAAATCTGTTAATTCTGTTGCATCAATATTTACTTCGTATTTATTTTCTACTAAAGCAGTGGTTAATTTTTTTAATAAAAATTTATCTTTTGGGGTCCAATTTATTTGACTATTGCTAACAGCTTTACCAAAAACCACAACATCATCCACCAATGGCAAAATATTACCCTTATTGGTTTCCAAATACCCAATACCAGTTTCTGTATCCAGCACTTCTAGCAAGGGCATTTCTTTATCTTCAAAGCGTTCATAAAATCTTTTAATAAACGAATGTAGGTTTGGGTTTTCTTGAGGATTGTTCAATGTATTTACAACATCCAGTGTTTCTAGCATTTCGTTCTGGATAGCCATATTTACATTATTATCACCCATTGTAAAAGATAAATCCGTTTGAAATAATTTAGTTTTATCGAAATGAATATCAAATTGATTTATAAGCGCAATAATATTTTGATACAGTAATACATCATTTTCGGTATTTCCGTCTATAGCCTGCATGGCTTGCACAATGTTTTCCAACAAAACAATAATGTTTTCTATCTCCTCACAAAAAGGATTATTAATTTTTTTTAATGTATGTATTATTTGAAATAAAAACTCATTACCAGTAATGGCGGGCTCCAATTCGTTTACCAATAGTTGGCTATCTATTAATTCGTTTACAAAATCAATTGCTTCAGTTGTATCAATTTCTTCGCATACCAATAATTTTATTATAGCATCTATTTTAATACCAGCACTAGCTAATTTTAAAATAGTAGCTACATAGTTTGATGATACAACCGCACTTATTAAATGATGTCTTTTGCTATTAATGTATTTGTAATCAATATAGCGTATTTCGGCTCCTAATGTATAAAAAGAACTATTGGGGTAATACAACAATTTATCTTTTATAAAAGGAAGTGTAGCCAGGTGTTGTGCTAGTGCACAGAGATAATGCATATCAAAACGACTATGCCTATAGTGTTTGCCAATATGGAGTTCGGTAGGACTATTAACCCAAGTTGCCGTAGCACAGCCAGAAAACAAACCAAAGGGGGTGCATCTATTGCTCATGCGTAAGTAATATTTTGCTAACGATAGTGTAAGTTTTTCTATATCTTTTTCGTTGGTTATTTTACCATCCTTATATTTTAGTAATGCCTCATACAAAACTGGCGAAGCCAAAAAAAGCGCTTCTAAAAATGATTTATCCTCATACAAATTTTCTATAGAAAAAGTATTTTCCAGATTAAACGCAGAGCTATTGCGTGGCGCACGTAGCACTAGATTTTTATGAAAACGAAACGGAATATCCATTTTTTTAAGCAGTTAGTTTGGTATATACTTTTCTCAATACAGTTTTACAAATAAAAGTTTTTATATTTGCAGCGGTTTCATGATTATAAATTCATTTTATAGTCATGCCCCTGGCTTTTACTGGCTGGGGGATTTTTTTAAAAATACTGAACAATAAATTAAACTTAAAAATTTAAGAACAACCATCAAAGTTGTTTGTATGGTTATTATTAAATCATTCATGTAAATCCTTGTTAAAATACGCCTAAACGGTGTTCGTACTATTTGTTGTTGGCCATGTATGTGTAGTATCTGGCTCACAACAAAGAATACCACTACAATTCCCATGTGATGTTGTATAAGCCTCAACTAGTTTTACTCCACCGTTAATTTTCACCTGATTTATTTCAGATAAATTTGTAATGGCTCTTTTTTCTAATTGCAATTTACCATTGCTTTTTTGTGTTGGTTTCATGATTATTAAAGTCAATATTTAAATAACTCCCTACTCTTTTCTAAAGGTTTTCGGTTGCCCCTTTTACTTTTGGCCAAAGAAATATTTTAAAATAAGATTCATTTATATTCATTTGTATTCATTAATTCCATACAACACTTCTTTCATTTTTGAGCCATTTATTTCTACTGGCTTGTACGCTATATTAAATTTATCTATAGCAATATCAATATCGGTTTTTAATTTTTTATACTCAATGGGCAATTTACTTTCGCATTTTTTTTCGTTTTCATAGCTGTTTAAAATAGTTTTAAACTTTTGATAAAACTTTACACCATCATCTATAAAATTATTATACTTAGCTATAAATTGTAAAAGCCTATCAATAGAAAACTCTAAGTTTATTTGCATTTTATTTATTTTATCTTTATCTGTAGTAGCGGCTAATTCCTTATTATACTTATCTAGTTTTTCTTTTAGGTTATCCCAATCGTCGTTAGAACGGCAATCAGGCAGCGTAGCGATATACCCTATCGGTTTTGTATAATCCTTAAACATAATTTCTATATCCTTTTTTATTTCATCATTAGCCGCTTGCAAGTAAGAAGTTTCAAAATAAATGAGGTTTAAATCGTTGTGCATACGCAGTGTAAAATCCAATATACATTCCACGTTCAGCATTTCCTTTTCCTTTTCTTCTTTGCTCATGCTGCTATTTTGTAAGCCAGAAAAAACATTCACTACTGATGCCACTATATTTGACCCGAGCAAACTTGTAAGATCAAAACCCTTTTTATCTTTCTTATCTTTTATAATATCTTTTAGCTTGCCAAACTCGGGATAATTATTGGGGTTAGAAATTTTATTTATTTCTGAAAAAGTACGTACAGATGCAAAATGATGGTCTAGTCCCAAAACTTTATCGTACAATATTTTTATAAGTTCCAAGCCTTTTAGATACCTAGTTTTAGTAATATCAGTATTAAAATCGTTCCTGACTTTTGCGGTTTGCTCTTGCAAAAAATCTTTTTGTATCAATAAATCTAGCTTTTGCTCCAAGCCTTTTTCTACTTGCAATTTTTGTTGTATATATTCCAAGCTATCACTAAGATTATGCAATTTTACAGCATACTTTTCTTGAATATTTCTGCATTCCCTAATCATTTCTTTAGCTACAACATTAGGGTCTTCATTAGCTATATTTGCAAGTGACATATTGCAATTGCACAGCAACAATATGATGTAAAAAAATTTATTTTTCATGTCATTTAAGTTTTAGTTCTACCAAATAATAAGAATCAAATTTTATTACAGGGTACAAACCGCTTAATATTTTTGAACACTTATCTAACTGGAGACTTAATTTTGTATAATTGTTTAAAGGCAAATCAACATCCATTTGAAAGTTCATTTGTTCTGATTTTGCAAAATCTGTAGATACCTTCCCAAATAAGCTTACCTCGTCTGTTGCTACAATTCTATTATTGAAAATTTTTAACACAAGCGTGCTATCATTTTCCTTTTCAATAGAAAATTTTGCAATACTGGACTTGCTATTTATATTTTCGGCATCTATTCCACAAATGCCACGCCCTGTTGTGCAATCGCCATACCTGCCAAAAGTGGCCGTGCTCTTACTCAATATCGTGTTTTGTGCAAACACATTTGTGCAAAAAAAACAGGATATAAAAAGGATGATACCAATGAAAATTATTTTTTTCATAGTTTAATTTTTAAAAAAGTTTATAATGTTTATGGTTTCTTCTTAGCTATATTGTAAGTAATCCTCCCTACATTTACTGCACATGGAAAAGCAAGTAAGTAGTGTATAAGCTTTGGCGGATTGCTAAAATACAATAAAGCGAATATTGCAAAAATTGGTAGGGTAATTAATATGATATTTTTCATGGGTTTTTACTAAAATTTATCAACCTCCTTAAAGTTTTTATCTACAGCTTGTAAGTTTTTAAGCACACCATTATAATGAGCTTTTCCATATACCAATGCAATTTTATTTCCTCTATGCTTTAAAACTGCATCACTAACTATAGTATTTCTTGCCGCTTCAATTATATACTTACGTTTCTCTCTACTAGCTTTATGGTTGTATTCATCACCTATCTTAATGTTATAATCAAAGTCTTCTAGTACTATCTTCCCATACTTTTTTTCATAAAACATAATCATGTTTACTAAATCAATATCTACATTTTTTACAATCGTACTATCAAATTGTTTAAAATACTTTACATCTTGGTTTCGTAATTTGTATTTTTTTATTAAAGTAGATTTTTTCCCTAATATAGTGTTGTTTGCAGTATCCAAATATCCTTGCTCTTTACTATTTTTTTTGGAAGGGATACCAGTAATTTTCCTAAACTTCATTATCATGGTATCTAATTTTAAAGAATCGGTTATTAACCCTTTGTATATGCCTTCATAAAATACTACATATCCGCTTTTTACAAGTGAGTCAACAAGTCTAACCTCATCTTTATAAAAAGCCTCTGTACCTATATGATGCATTGGTAAAAAAACGATTTGCTTTTCGTTATTAGAAATATATCTTAGCGGAACTTGGGTTTCGGTAACACCCATACTTTTTAAAGCAATATTAGTTAAGCAAGAACTAAGAGAAAAAGTTGTAAATAATATAATGTAAAATAATTTATTTTGCATGATTTTGATTTTAGAAAGAGACTACATTATTTAGAAACAATGTAGTCTCTTTGAATGAAATGTTATTAACAAAGACTCGTGAAAAGACAAATAATAGCATTTATTGTTTCCCAATGGTCAACAACATACCCAACAAATGCTTGCACATGGCACCACAACTGATACCATTTGCAACCAGCAGCAACTCTCGCAGCCTCTGTATTATTTGCAATAGTTTTTCCGCCAAATAACTCAGATCCGTCAGTTTGTATTATAC
This sequence comes from Ferruginibacter sp., assembly GCA_031429575.1. GTDB lineage: Bacteria > Bacteroidota > Bacteroidia > Chitinophagales > Chitinophagaceae > Ferruginibacter. The sequence continues at coordinate 9,282 of JANOZW010000063.1, read as the reverse complement.
CACCCTTTGCATTTAAACCAGAAGAATACTTCATGGCATTTATTATAGCATTGCCATCATCAAATTTAATGATATCTTCTGCCGAAGTGCCTTTTGAAAGGTGGTTGTAAGCGGCTAGCAACATACCATCCCCTTCAACATTTGGCTTCGCTATCCCGCATAGAGTATTTCTAAACTGCTTATAACTCACTCCTTTTGTATATGCAAAAGCTACACTTTGTGTAAAGCTTGCCATAGTTTTACCAACAATTTCTTTTGCTTGGTCTTTAGTTAAACTAGCGTCACTAGTGGCTTGAATTGAAGTTTGTGCAAAACAATTAACTGTCAATAAGGTAAATAAACCTAATATTATTTTTTTCATTTTATAGTATTTTATTTTTTTATTATTGGTTTATTACGCAGTCCAACACTGCGTCTTACCTAGCTATTTTTAGGCAAAGCCGTCAGAAATAATTGAAGCCTTTTGGGTAATCGTTTAGTCTTTGCTAATACTCATTACCGTACATTTTCTCAATTGGTTTCATGATTATAAAATTTAGTTACTAATTAATTTCCTACTCTTTTCTAAAGGTTTTCGGATACCCCTTTTTTTAATATAATTTTAACTTGCTGTAAACTAACTTCTACTAATTACTGTGTATCCGTTTGGCAAAAATGTGTGCAAGGGCAGCCTACTGCCGTTTCTATTAGCGTTGTAGTATCTACTGCTGTTGGTTTTGTAGCTAATCCACCATTTACTTGGTTCATTTGCGCTACAGTTAAATTAGCAATAGATTTTTTGTTTAACGATAAAATAGACTTTTTAATCTCAATTGGTTTCATGATTATTCTATTATAGTTTTTAAATATTTCCTACTCTTTTCTAAAGGTTTTCGGTTACCCCTTTTTTCTTTTGGCCAAAGAAATATTTTTATTTTATTCTATTTTGTATGTCGTTTACTTTAGATTGGTTTCTAGCTTTTGCTCGCACATTTTTATTCCCAAATTTATACCGCAGCATAAGGTTTATAAATCTACTTTCTGCTTTATAGTTTACAATAGACTTTATGCCATCGTAATCCAATACTTTATTGCTATTTACCGTATTAAAAATATCGGTAACGCCAAGCCTTGCTGTTACCTTGCCTTTAAAAATAGGTTTGCTTAAGCCAAAGCTGCTATTAAAAAATAATTTTGTTGTATAGCTGCCATATTGGTAAGGGCTTACATAATTAAAATTCAATTCGGCGGTTAACCCTTTTTTAAAGGCAATGCTATTTTGCCAATTTAATTGTGTCAATAGAATTTTCTTTACATCGCCTTGTGCTATTCCGTTAGAGGCATTGTTTAAAGCAATATATCCAACCACAGGTACCAACGTAATTGTCCATTTTTTAAACAACTTTTTGCTGCCATAAGCAGAAAAGTAAAAAATATCATTGCTGTTAAAATTTCCGTACGAAGAAATAGTAACATTATTTGGAGCTTGCAAATACAACTCACCTAAAGATTTTACCCCACGTATGTAGCTAAGTGAAAAAGAATATACTTGCTTATACACATAGCTCATTTCAAAAGCATGGTTTATTTGCGGCTGTATTAGTGGGTTGCCTTGGCTGTAAGCATATTGGTTTTGATAAACAACAAATGGGTTTACATAATCAAAACCAAATCGCTCTATACTTTTTCTATAAGCAAAACCTATTACATTGTTTTTATTTTTAGTAAACTCCACACCCACATTTGGAAACCAATTAATGTAATTGTTTTTATTTATTTTATTTGCTGTAATGGAGTTGCCATTTGTATTGGTCTGCTCCATACGCAATCCTGTTTCTATACTCCATTTTTTTATTGTTCTGTTATAATTAAGGTAAGCAGCGTTCACATTTTCTTTGTATATAAAGTGGTTTGTTTTTCCATTATCTACCATCCAATTATTGGTTGTTTTATTTTCCCATTGTACATTATTATCTGTATTACTAAAAGTAGCTTTTACACCAGCTTCCCATTTTCCGTTTTTAGTAGGTTGCACATAATCTGCACTAAAAGCATACACATTAATGTTAGCAGGTGAGTTGTCCCTTAAAAAATCGGGTTGCGCATATTCCTGTCCCTTTTCATCATAATAGTTATTGGTAAAATTATCGTACCAATCTTTTTTATAATGAATGTAATCTGCATTTATGGTAAGCTCTTTATCGGTGCTATCAAATTTTGTTTTGTAATACACATTTATTGTTGGGCTACTAAAAATAGCGCTACCAATTGTATTTACTGTAGCCAAAGAATCCGCTCTACTATTATTGTAATGAAGGATAGATGAATTGGTAACCGTTCTTCCCCTAAAATTTTTGTACCCATTTAGTAAAAATCCAATGCTACTTTTTTTACTATAATCATAATCAAGCCCCAATTTATAGCTATTGTTGTTTCTTGTTCGTTGATCAAACTCATCAGCAGTAAGGTTTGCATAGCTCAATGTTCTTGTTGTATTAGATAAAAAATATTGCCTATTGTTTGCATAAGTATATCCACCATATAGGTTTAGTTTTTTATTTCTACTGTTAAAGTCTAGCCCATTGGTTGTTCTTGCATGCCTACCTGTACCCACAGTTGTAGTAAGTGTATAATTTGTACCATATGCTTTATTTTTAGCGAGTACAATATTTATTATAGAGCCGCCTTGTGCATCATACTTTGCAGATGGGTTGGGCAATATTTCTACTTTTTCAATATTATTGGCTTGCATATTGGTAAGCATATTTTTCAAATCGCTTCCACTAATTTGCGATGGTCTTCCATTAATATATATGTTTACCGATTTACCTTTAAAATTTAATTGCTCATTTTGCTCTATAATGCCAGGCGCTTTTAATATTACTTCGTACGCATTGCTACCCGCTGCTATGGCACTCTGCGACACATTCAGCGTAATTTTATTAGTTCCCATTACAATAAATGGCTTTGCAGATGTAACAGTTACTTTTTGCAAATAATTATTTTCTAAGGTTAAAAAAAAGGTAGGGATAGTGCTATGTACCTCATCTATTAAAACTGAATCTTTTATTATTTTTTTATATCCAACATAATTTACTTCTACACTATAAACTCCTGCACTAACTACAGATGTATTAAATACACCCTTCTTGTTTGAAATGGTTGTTGTTTTAAAATTGTTTAAACCTGTAATGATAATTAAAGCATTTGGCAAAGCTTGTTTTGCAATGGTATCATTTACCGTACCTGTAACTTTAATGCTCTGTGCTTTTGTAACAACTCCTACAAATATTGTAAATAAAATTAAAAATGTTATTCTCATTTTGCATGACTTTTTTGATAATGTGAAAGTATAATTTTGAAAAGTACTGTTTATAATTAATACACAAAAAAGGATTTATGAAGTACAAAACAAAAAATTCGTGGAAATTATTGATCCAAGAAGTGTAATCTTAAGAAGACACAAATGCAAGGGTATTCGTATTTTTAAATGAAGGGTATTTGTATTTTTAAATTTTGTAACAAAGTGTTGCAAAATAAATTATCAAACAAGTGTAGCCAAATTGTGATCTGGTCAGACACCTGAATCCGGAGCTTCGGAGAATCTTGTACTATAGGTTAATTGTACTATAATATTAGTTCATTTACTTCTTGTGACCTCGTCAGGAATCGAACCTGAATCTGGAGCTTCGGAGGCTCTTATACTATCCATTGTACTACGAGGCCAATAACTTTGAATTGTAAACGTTGAACCTTCAACTAATATTTACTTTCCAAATTTCACAATATTGGTACCAAATATTTTTACCGCAATGGCCAATAAAATTACACCAAAAAATTTTCTTACTACTAGCAAGCCATTTGGCCCAAGTGCTTTTTCTATCCATTTAAGTGAGCCAAGCACTAAAAATATTACCACACAGTTTATTAGAATGCCTAGCAAAATATTTATATCATCGTAGTTGGCTTTTAAACTCATAATGGTAGTAAGTGTACCACTACCTGCAATCAGCGGAAACGCAATGGGCACCACGCTTCCACTTTTTGCATCGTTTTCTGCTTTAAAAAAATCTAATCCAAGTACCATTTCTAAACCAATAATAAAAATAACAATACTACCAGCTACAGCAAACGATTTTACGTCTAGCCCAAGTATATCTAAAAATTGTCGCCCAATAAAAAGAAACAAAATCATTAATGCGCCAGATGCAATGGTAGCTTGCACCTTATTTATTTTACCGCCCATTTTTGCTTTTAAAGAAATAAGTACTGGCGCATTGCCTAGCATATCTATTACAGCAAATAATGTAAAGGTTACTGTTAATACTTCTTTTATAGCAAAATGTCCAAATTCAAACATGCTGTTTTAATTTTTACAAATATAGAATGATAATTTTTGTGGTAGGTTAATTGGCTGCATTTAAAATTGTCGCACGTCTGCAATAGAGGTGACAGCTTTTTTAATACAGCTTTTATACTAGAAAGTCCATAATAAAGGTGTCACCTCTTGCGAAAATTTTAAATACACTCGGTTAATTTGAACTACAATGTGGTTTTTTGCCAGCAATGAACGAATGTTTTTTTATTAGTGCTTATTCGTGCATTCGTGGCGATAAAAATTTACGCAGTAAATAAAAATTGTTTATCTTCAAAATATGGCAAAACCAACACTAAACCGCTTCGACTTTACCATGATAATGGTATCCCTAGTAATAGGCATGGGTATTTTTAGAACGCCAGCTAATACCGCCGCCAGTTCATCTAGCCCTGCTGTATTTTTTGCCATCTGGATTTTTGGTGGCTTAATAGCCATTTGTGGCGCACTTACCTATGCAGAAATTGGTAGCCGCTTTCCAGTAACGGGTGGGTATTATAAAATATTTTCTTACGCTTATCATCCCTCTATTGCATTTGCTATTAATTGCATTATTCTTATTTCTAATGCAGCATCGCTAGCAGGTGTAGCCATTATTGGTGCGGAATATATTATTAAAGTAGTAATGCCAGGCTCTGCCAATGCCGAGCCTGTGCAAATTGCCATTGCCATTTCTTCTATTGTGCTTTTTTATGGGGTAAACCTTGCAGGGCTAAAAATGAGTGCCCGCACACAAAATGTATTAACGATAATTAAAATTGGGTTAATCCTGCTACTCATTACTCCACTTTTCTTTTATACAAATCCATTGCCAGATGTTGCTAGCAGTATTGCCAACCCTACACTTAGGGAATATATAAAAGCATTTGGCTTGGGCTTGGTGGCCGTAAGCTTTACCTATGGAGGTTATCAGCAGTCTATAAATTTTGGGGAAGAAGTAAAAAACCCATCAAAAAATGTACCCCGAGGTATTATTGCTGGCTTGCTTATTATTATCGTATTATACCTAGCTATCAATTTTGCCTACTATAAAGTAATTGGTTTTACGGCACTAAAAACATCGTCTAACATTGCAGCCATTATGGCAAGTCATGTATTTGGCAAAGCCGCTGGCAATGTATTGTCAATCTTTCTTTTTATGAGTGTGCTTGCATATGTAAATATACTACTTATGAGCAACCCTCGGGTAATGCAAGCCATGAGTGAAGATGGCGTACTACCAAAAACCTTTGGAAAACGAACCATCAATACCAATGTGCTGTTTGCATCGCTTAGTTTGTTTGCAAGCATGTGTGTACTCATCGTTTTTTGGGCTAAAACATTCGATGAGATTCTTAGCTTCTCTATTTTCTTAGACAGTATTGGAATGGTTTTTTCTGCAGCTACAATTTTTAAACTACGCAAAGCCACTGCACATTTAAATGGTACTGGCATATATGAAATGAGGTTTTTTCCAATATTACCCATTGTTTTTATGCTCAATTATGTTTTTCTTAGCATCATTATCTTTTTAGATAAGCCAAAAACTGGCTTAACTGGCATAGGAATATTATTGGCTTTTGTAGGTATTTACTTTTTAGTAAATGCCTTAAAGAATAAGAAAGTCTCCACTCAATAAAAATATCTTCTTTAGAAAATAGGTTATTAACATAATAATTAACACTTACCTGCGTTTATTGTAAATAGATACTCATTTTATGTACAGGCTATTATACATTAAAATGTAGTAAAAAAACTACATTATTATAGTAAACTGTATTATATAAAGTATAAAAAGTATTAAATAATTTTATCTTCCAAAATCAAATACTATGAAGAAGACTCAAGCAAAGAGCAGTTCTTTTGGTGCTCTTAAACAATCTATCGTTGCGGCTTTAAAATCATTTTTTGCAGGTACAAACAATGCAGATTTTATGCGTTTGAAGAATTTTATTTGTTAAACAGTATTTCAAACATATCTGCAATACATGCCAATTTGGTATGCCAAGTCGTATTGCATACCAAAATAGTAACGTACATACTGGTTTGTTACAACTATACCAACTTTTGTCAAACACCAGTCTGATACAACATTTTATTACCTACCATTTATTATATGTAGGTATCCATTCCATCTATACCATTAAAACCGATGTTTTTTTGATGGTAAATTTCCGCTCATAAAATTCCTTTCATATCTTACAATACAAATGATATTTTTGTATATGCGAATTTTATTAACATTTACCTTTATTATAGCACTTGCCAGCAGCGGCAAAGCCCAGCAAAAATGGAATTTAAAAACCATTGTTGATTATGCCATGGCAAATAATATAAATGTAAAACTTACAGATGTACAAGCTAAACTATCAGCCATAACTTACAACCAAAGCAAGCTTTCACAATATCCCAATGCCAGTTTTAGTACAAGTACAAGCATAAATTCTGGTAACAACCAAGATCCTACTACTTTTAGTCGTATTACACAAACCTATTTGAATGCCGGTTTTCAATTACAAACCAGTGCAGATATTTTTAATTTTTATAGCAAGCGAAACACCATTGCTGCCAATGAGTGGGAGCTAAAAGCAGCTGGTGCTGCAACCGATAAAGTAAAAAATGATATTGCACTTTCGGCAGCCAATGCGTATTTACAAATATTATTAAGCAAAGCACAAGAAGAAATAACGGCTGTACAAATAAAACAAACACAAGATCAGCTTACCAATACACGCAAGCAAGTAAATGCAGGTGCTTTACCCGAGCTTAATGCCACACAACTAGAAGCACAACTAGCACAGGATAGTGTAAATTATATTTCTGCCAAAGGCAATACCACACAAGCTATTCTTACTTTAAAAGCTAATTTAAATTTAGATGCCGCTGCTCCTTTTGAGGTAGAAACACCGCCTGTAGATAAAATACCGGTAGAAGCCATTGCATCTTTACAACCTGATTATGTATATGACTTGGCTATGAAAAATATGCCGCAACAAAAATTTAATGATTTTAAAATGAAAGCTGCAGAAAAAAATGTGGCTGTTGCTAAAGCTAGCATGTACCCTACATTAAGCGCATTTGGAAGTTTGGGTACTTCTTACATCGCTTCAAGAAGTGCAGCTTCACGTAGAGTTATAACTGGTTTAGATACTTTTGGTATAGTAAATATTCCAACTTTATCACCCGTCCAATATTCTGTACTTGGTCCTACTTTTGGTTTTGAAAAAACCGGTGAGTACGACAAAACTGGCAACTTCTTTGGACAAATAGATAACAACCTTCAGAAATCAATAGGTATAAGTTTAAGAGTGCCTATTTTTAATGGTGGAAGTGCTAAAAGTAATTACCAACGTAGCAAACTAAACATACAAACCATTACACTTCAAAAAGAGCGAGACAATCAACAACTAAAACAAGATATTTATCAAGCGTATAATGCAGCATTAATTGCATACGAAAAATTTAATGCTAGCAAAAAATCGGTGGATATAAATGAATTAAATTTAACCTATGCTACCAAACGTTTTAATGTAGGTATGCTTGGTACGTTTGATTTAATTACCACACAAAATAATTTACTTAGGGCAAAACTTCAATATGCACAAAACCAATTTGACTATGTGTTTAAAATGAAAGTGCTGGAGTTTTATAAGGGGATGGGATTAAAATTGTAGTATTGAGTACTTAGGTCTAGTATTGAGTACTAAGTATTGAGTATTTAGACTGGGTCTCAAATGTGGAAATAACTTTTTAAATAGCTTGGATAAATAAATTTTCGACAAAACAAATAAACTAAAAAGTATTGTAAACTAGTCTAAATACTAAGTACTCAATACTAAACACTATAACAAACTAAAAAGTATTGTAGCCTTATCTCAATACTAAATACTCAATACTAAGTACTATATTATGAAGAAGAAAACAAAATGGATTTTAATTGGCCTAGCGCTTTTGGTAGTAGTACTTATTGTACTATCAAAAGTTGGTGCATTTGGCAAAGAAGAAGGCACAAAAGTAACGGCTGAAAAAGCTCAGAAACGCAACATTACTGAAGTAGTAAATGCCAGCGGAAAAGTATATCCGGAAGTAGAAGTAAAAGTGAGTCCAGATATTAGTGGAGAAATAACCGAGCTTACGGTGCAAGAGGGTGATACCGTAAAAAGAGGACAAATATTGGCTCGCATATATGCAGATGCGTATAACATACAGCGTAGCCAAGCAGCAAGCGGTGTGGCGCAAAGTCAAGCACAGGTGGGTGTGCAGCAAGCGCAGGTAAACAATTCACAAGCAGCATTGGGTGCATTACAAGCACAGCAAGAGCAAGCAGAGCGTACGTACAATATGCAAAAGCAATTGTACAACGATAAAGTAATAAGCGCTGCTGAGTTTAACGTATCGGATGCAAATTATAAAACAGCTAAAGCAAATTATAATGCTGCTGTGCAAAGTATAAATGGTGTAAAAGCAAGCGTACAAAGTGCTAGAGCAAATGTGCAAAATGCGCAAGCTAGTTTACAAAGGGCAAACACCGACCTTGGCAGAACAGCCATAGTAGCTCCGATGGATGGTGTGATAAGTTTACTAAATGTAAAGAAAGGAGAAAAAGTAGCCGGCAATAGTTTTAATGTGGGTACAGAAATGTTGCGCATTGCCGATATGGATAAAATAGAAATTCGTGTAGATGTGGGTGAAAATGATGTACCAAAAGTAAAGCTCGGTGATAGTGCTATTGTAAGTGTGGATGCCTACAGCGAAAGAAAATTTAAAGGATTGGTTACACAAATTGCCAGCAGCAACAATGGTGCGTCTAACCAATTGGCAAGCGCTACCAGCGATGTTACACAATACAAAGTTTACATACGCATCATCAAAGAAAGCTATGCCGATTTATTGGGTAAAGGTAGTTTTCCATTTCGCCCTGGCATGAGTGCCAATGCAGATATACAAAC
>JANOZW010000062.1:0-10592 GCA_031429575.1 Ferruginibacter sp. | reverse complement strand
GCCTGCAATACCTCAAGGATTAAAAGGAATAATAGATAGCAATGGAGTGGTAAAACTTAGCTGGATAGACAATACAGATAGAGATATAAAAGGGTATAAGTTATATAAAACCTATGTACAAGGTCAAGAGCTTACACCTATGATAGACTCGGTTTGGTATAATAGTAATTTTAGTGATACTGTACAGATAAAAAATTTAAATTCAAAAATATATTATTCCATAAGAGCAGTAGATAAGCGCTACAACCAATCGGAATACGCACCTATAGTGGTAGTAATAAAGCCAGATGTAATACCTCCTAGCCAACCTGTTTTTAAAGAATTTAATTTTGAAGATACAGCGGTGGTATTAAATTGGGTAAACAGTTATGATGGAGATTTAATGTTTACCAAATTGCTTAAGAGAAATCTTTCTAGCGAAGCCAATGAGTGGGAACTGGTGAAGCAATTTGAAACAAATAAAAGTACGGTATATATAGATAGAACATGCAAAGGTGGCGACAGTTACGCTTACACGCTTGTTAGCATAGACAGTTCTAATTTATCTTCTGCACCATCTATACCACTTACCGTACAAATACCAAAGGCTTTTAATAAATCTGCCATAAAAAAACTAGATGCAGAAGTAGATAGAGATAAAAGAAACATTACACTTAGCTGGACAGTTGTAACAAAGCAAGCCATAAGTCAAATAGAATTATACAAGGGTACAGATAATGAGAAAATAAGCTTGTATAAAGTGTTAGATGGTAATGAGCTGAGTTTTATAGATGATGACTTAAAAGTGAACACTAAGTATCAATATGGTGTAAGAGTAGTATTTGAAGATGGTAAAACATCTGAAATAAAAATAAAAAAAACTAATTATTAAAATTTAATGGTATGAAATCATTTATTCTACATGTTACTTTTTTGTTGGGAATTTCATTTTGTGGGAATGCACAAAATTACAATGTAGGCCCGGCTAATTATAAAATTATAGTCACAAGGCTAAATGTATTTGGGCAAACTGCACATACCCGATCAGACTTAACTGCTTATAATAGCGCAGGAGTTCCAATAAGTGTTGCTTACACCCCTGAATATGCAACTTTAACAGGTTATTTTGGTGTAATCATCGGATATGTAGATACTATTTTGGTTTTTCAGCCTCAATTTGCACCTGCGTCTTTAACAAGATATTTTGAAGAAACCGTAACAACTGTTTGCTATGGCTGTGGTGATGACGGATATGGCAATACATGGGACATATACGATAATACAATTAATGTACTTGAAAATAGTAATATATCGCTTGCTTATCCATCACCACCAATAACTGCTGGTAGTATGACTGTACAAGTGATTGGTAGCAATAATGCTGATATTTCATACAACTTACCTACTCATGATAGAATAAGATTTTATACAAACAATGCCACACTAACCAATATTTCGTGGGAATACAGTATTGATGCTGCAAATAATTTTTTAACAATACCAAACACAGGAAATTCTATAAGTGCGGATTTTTCTGCATACGATATTTTCGGTGACAGTTGTGTAAATTATCTTGGACAAACAATATACATAAGAGCAAAGTATTCTATAAATGCATACGATTTCGGTTATACCTTCATAACTCCAATGACAATAAGGTTGTCCTCACCACATATTTCAAGCATTGTACCAACTCCAGTCAGCTGCTTTGGAGAAGCAAATGGTAGTATGAGGGTAAAGTTTGACAGAAACTTATTGCCAAATGAAAAAATAAATATACTTGTAAAAAATAATGATACCCAAGTAGATTATTCCGCACTTAATCTTACGGCTTCAAATCTTTCAGTTGCTACTGATAGTAATTATGTTTTAACCTGGTTAAATTATCCACCATGGTATTCTTACACTTTAGTTGTTGGTGCTCCTTACAGATATTATCAATGGTTGCAAGAGTTGCCCGTTGGTGATTATGACATGTCATTAATTGGGAAATACAATAATATAAATACATACACAGGATCGCCCCAACATTTTGGAAATATCCAAATTAATCAACCACCTGAGCAGGGATTTCAAACTGCCATTTTAAATAATGTGCTATGTAGAGGAGGCAATACAGGAAATGCAATTTTACTGGCAAGGGGAGGTGTGGGTTCTTATAAATATGGATTACGTCACGAAACACAATCTACATTTATCTGGAAAAACTTTACTACTTACGGAACTGGTACAGCCACAAATCATATTACAGAAACAATAAATGGCCTTTCTAAGGGTAGGTATTTTATAAAAATGAGGGATGGTAATAACTGTATTTTGAGAGATACAGCTGGTGATGAAGTTGTAAAATTCTTTGACATTACAGAACCCGCCGAAGAACTAAAAGTAGAACTCTTAGACGTAACCCAAATAACAGCCTACGATTCTATAAACGGTGCTATACGTGTAAAACTAAGAGGAGGAACGCCTAGAATTGGTGAGCCTATAACGTTGCCTGTATATAAATACCTACACCAATGGAAAGACTCTGCTACCAACACCATAATAAATACTTATACCTTAGATACACTTGGCGGGAAATATGAAACAAAAATAAAAAACCTACCAGGAGGTACTTATTATTTTGAAGCTACAGATAGATATTATAATCCTGATACAACCTACAATTACCAAGGCTGCCGTATTTTCTTAAAAGTAGTATTGAAGAAACCGGACCCCTTGCTCGTAAATATAATAAAGCAGCAACCTGTGCGCTGCAATGGTAGAACAGATGCTGTGCTAAGAGCCGCAGCTACTGGTGGTGTGATAGATTCGCTAGGCTATAGCTATAAATGGTTTAAAATGGTAGCCGGCTCCTTTGTGCAGCAAACATCTACCGATAGTTTACTTTCAGATGTTGGTATTGGTCAATACAAAGTAGAAGTACTAGACAAATACAACAACTTTAAAGCATCCTCTACCTACACACTTACAGAACCAACACAATTAATAGCCAACGCCACCACCACCCAATCATCTTGCTTTAGCAATGCAGATGGTACAGCACTAGGTTCTGCCACAGGTGGTACTATGCCTTATCGTTTTCAATGGAGCAATAGCGATTTAACGCCACTTATGGATAGTGTACCAGGCGGCACTTACTTTTTATTGGTAACAGATTCGTTGGGTTGTGAAATCACAAAACAGGTATCTATAACATCGCCAATAGATATGCAAACAAACATTGCCCTACTACCTATAAAATGCAACAACGAAAACAATGGAGGAATAACTGTAGTGCCTAGTGGCGGCACAGCACCATACCAATATACATGGAGCACTGGTGCGCTAAATGTAAACAACATACAAAACCTAGATAGTGGCAAGTATTGGATACGCACAAAAGACAATAATAATTGTACAAAAACAGATACAATAAGTATCGTAAAGCCTGTAAAATATAGTATTACAGCAGGCCCTGATAGAGTGGTATGCCCATCGCAAACAATACCACTTACAGCTACCATTGTATTAGACAGTGCATCTGTAATACCACCCACACTTACTTACCAATGGCTAGGGCCAGTAGGCTTTACTACCTCCACATTAAAAACAGTAAATACACTAAGGCCAGGTACATACTTTTTAAGTGCTACCAATACTACAGGTTGTATAAAGAGAGATACACTTGTAGTTACCTACAATGCTACGTCTGCCGTGCCTGAGTTCATAGTATCTACCCAAGCTTATGTGGGCGAAAATGTATTGCTTGCCAACCTTAGCAATCCCGTGCCAGATAGCGTAAAATGGATAGTGCCAGCAGGGGCAACCATACTAAGCCAAAGCCGCAGCTTTTGCGAACTAAAATTTGCCGATACTGGTAGGTTTAATGTAGCCATACAAAATTTTTATCCCTCTGGCTGTGTGTACACAAAAAATAAAAACATAAATGTAACCACCAATAATACATTTAACAACCTTGGCAACCAAGCCAATGCTTTCTTAAAACTGTTTAGGGTGTATCCTAACCCAACATCGGGTGCATTTACGGTAGAGCTAGTGTTTAATGGCATTACCAAAGCAAGAATACGCATGGTAAATACACTTACAAACTTTACCGTATTTGACCAAGTAAAAGAAGGGCAATACTCTTATACGATACCATACAGTTACCCAAGCATTACGGCTACTACATACATAATAGTGATAGAAACCGCTAAGGGCAATTTTATTTATAAGTTGATAAAGGCATAGAGCAGTTTGCAGTTGGCAAAAGGGAGTTGGCAAAAAATCAGTGGCAGAGGGCAGTTGGTAAAAAAGCAGTTGGTACTTTGCAAACCAACACCAAACAAATAACAACAAACACCAAACACCAAACATCGAGGTACGAGAAACGAATAAACGAAAAAACGAGAAACGAGAAACGAAAAAAAATAACCGCAATGAGAAAACTCTTATTAGTACTAGCAGCTTTTATCTTTTTTAAAGCACAGGCGCAAACACCCATACAGGTAAATGCACAATTGCTACCACCTTATAGCTTGCAGGTGAGCGACTACTACAGCCCTACTGCCGCAGGTGGGCAAAAGCTAAATTTGATATTGCTAAACAGAGATTTTTTGCGCAGCACCATAAATGTGCGCTTGCGCATGGTAATAGAAAGCCAAGGTGTGCGCATAGCTACAAGAGAAGATGTAACATGGCCTATTGTAACCCTTATAAGTGGTACACCATATTACGTAACCCCTGCGGAGTTAGCTAATTATTTTAACCCCAATAATTTAATTTTTAGTGGCATAAGCCAAGAGCAATATACAAGCACAGGCAAGCTGCCCGAAGGTTTTTATACCTTTTGTTTTGAAACCGTAGAACCTGCCACAGGCCTTACTGTAAGCAACAAAGGCTGTGCCTTTGCATGGATAACCATAAGCGACCCACCTTTTTTAAACATACCAGCAAAAGCAGAAACGGTAACACCCAATGCCTCACAAAATATAAATTTTCAATGGACGCCGAGGCACAACGCCAGCCCTACAGCAGGCTACAATACCGATTATGTATTTAGCATAACCGAAGTAATGGCAAACGATTTTAGCCCCGAGAGTGCTTTTACCAGCCACCAAGCATTATACACCGATAGCACAGCAGCTACTATGTATAACTATGGGCCTGCAAAACCATTACTTATAGCAGGTAGGCGCTACGCATGGCGTGTGCAAGCCAAAGCCAAGCAAGGGCTAGATAACTTAGCCATGTTTAGAAACAATGGCTATAGCGAAGTATTTTGGTTTGATTATAAAAACAATTGTACCCCACCCACCACTATAAATGCACAGGTGCAAGGCAGCCGTGTTACCATTACTTGGCAGCCACTGCCCATATACCTAAGCTATAAAGTAGATTACCGAGAGGCAAACAATGCCAGTGCAGAATGGTTTACCATAAATACATTAGAACCTACGGTTGTATTAAACGACCTTAATTTTAGCAAAACCTACGAGTACCGAGTAGGCGCCAGCTGCGAAGAGGAAAGTTTTAACTATAGCAACCTACTAAGCTTTACCACAGGTGCGGCGGCAGTACCTGTAATTGTAAACTGTGGCGATAGCAGTGCAGTGCCCAATACAGTACCACAAACCTACCTAACTACTATGGCAGTGGGCGATACCATACTAGCGGGAGACTTTAAAGTAAAAATATTGACCATAAGTGGTAGCGAGAGCCTTACCGGTACAGGTACGGTAAAAATACCTTGGCTACTGGGTGTAAAAGCTGCAGTACGTTTTAGTGGTATAAAAGTAAATACCGCTAAGCAACTAGCCGTAGGTAATATAGAAACCACGTACGACCCTAAAGAAGCGGGTATATTGAATGTGGATGATGTAATAGATATTTTTTGCGCAGGCTGTAATGTAGGCAACGTAGTAACAGGACAAGCAGGTGCAGATACCACGGTAAAGTTTCCTATACAATGGCCAGGTGGCATAACTGCCGTGCCTGGCGCAGGCTACAACCCACCTACAGTTAATGGCCCTGCTACCATTACCGTAACAGGGGTAGGAGGCACACCAGTAATAACCATAGTGGCACAAACCCTGCCCAAAACCATTATGGATAGTACGGGTAATATATACCAAGTAAACAATACCAACCCTATAACGGTAAGCCTACTAGCGCAAGGCGGTGGCAAAACAATGCTAAGCAAAGCCAATAAAAGCCTAATAGATGCGGACAAAGCCTTTGTGAAATTTGTACCCTATGAAGCTAAGGCAATTTATGCTTTTGATGAATGGAACACACTGTATAAAAAGAGTGGTACATTTTTAAAAGAGTATGAAAAAATAGCTTGCGCAGGTGGCGGCGATTGTATAGATGGTGGCGCATACTATGTAAGTGCTAAAGCCATAGCCCCAGGCAAAACAGATTACCTAAAAGCTACCGTAACCGTTGTAGATAATACGATAAACCCTGATAGCATACAATTTGTAAATGGCAAGGGCTTGATATATACAAAGACAAGACTAACTACTGCTGCTAATATTTATAACTATGAAATAGCTGTAGTGGGTGGGCCTGAAAAAGATGCGCAGGAGATATATGCGCTTTACCCTAGAAGTGGATCTAAGACGTTTAATTTGGGGAAGGTGCTGGTGGCGTGTTATCCGAGGAAGGAGTATGAAGTAAATTTGGTTCCTGTGAATAGTGATATACCAGACTTACAGAAATTTACAGATTCTGTGAACAGAGTCTTCAACAAAATAAATATAAATTTTAAGTTCACAAAACTAAATCCATATACAGGTACTATATGGGATATTCTTGGTGATGGCTTTCTTGATTTAGAGGGTGATATTTCTTTGACTAATTATTCAAAAGAATTTAATGCACTTAAAAATAATTACATAAGAGATATAGGAATTGAACAAAGTAAATATTATTTATTTATTCTAAACAGAGCACTTGACATAACAATGAATGGTCAGATGCCAAGAGGAAAAAAATTTGGAGTAATATTTACAAATAATAGCTATGATAAAGGAATTACCGCAGCACATGAATTGGGACATGGCATATTCGGTTTGAAACATACTTTTGATGGATATGGTTATTCACAAGGAGCAAATCCCGATAACTTATTAGATTACAGTAATAACCAAGGAAGAAATCTGGTTAAATTTCAGTGGGATTTAACACACCACCCAGGATTAATGTTGGGGTTATTTGACAAAGACGAAGATTCAAGAAGTGTGGGTATTAAAACATTACCAATAGTTTTTTTAAACGCAGATAATTTAACCTATACTTTTATAACTTATGGTGGACAAACTATAAATGTTCCTAAAACAGCCACTGATTTCATTTTTCATTTTGGTGTAGCTACATATAGTGGTAGTGTTAACCATGTAACTGGGGTATTGCAAGAATTTGTAATCGGGGGAATTAAATATACTGTTGATTTTACAGGAGGCATTTCTTATAAAGGTAATAATGGAAGTGTTTATCAAAACCCAACTATTTCGGGAGGCGAAAAAAGTGTAACAATGGCTATGCCAAATGAAGAATCTTTAACTTTATATAAGTTTAATGCTACGACTCTTCAGAGATATAATCACCTGCTCAAAATTAATATCATTGAGGAAAAAGATTTTCCTTTAAAACCTTTCACATCTGCTGCTACAGGAAATTTCATTTTAAATGATGCAAGTGGAAAGCCAATTGTTTATAAATTAGGAGCACAAATAGGAAATCCTCAATGGGTGTATGACGATGTTATTTTTAGAAAAGTAAAAACTTTTAAGGAAAAACCTGAGATGTTATATATTTCTAAAATAGCCCAATTAGGGAAAGCTTATAGAGGTGTTTTTATTGATTTTATTTCAGATGGAGATAAGTGGTATTATCAAGACTCGCCTCAAAACTTCGGCGTACCCTCGTACAATATACCACCTTCATCAGGTCCCCGAACTGGTATTTGGGGAGCTAAGCTTGATGCTGGTAATACTTTACATAATTTATACGCAGCTGACAAGGTCGGTTATTACAAATTAATGCTCGATGATTTTAAAACCCTGATAAGTACGAGAATTGACGAAATAGGAATTTTTTTTGATACTGTTTCTACAAAAGCAAATTTTAATCATGTAGTGAAGAATATTAACAATTCCTCAGATTATGAGTGCTCGTTAATTAAGTTCGATAAGGTTCAAGTAGTTCTAGATATTATTATTAGGCAATACGGACTTGAACCGCATGTCACTAATGTTTTATTCTACAATAATCAAAGCGCAATCCTCAAAATCTTAAAAAATGTACCAGCTCAATTTTCTAATAATTTAATCTCTTACTTAAGCGATGCGAATATTATACCTTTTTTGGAGGAACGGCTTTATGACGCACCTAATGGATTTGATTTTTATACTCAATATGTTACAATAGTTAAAAGTCATTTAAGTAATCTAGAAGCACCCAATATAAATGAGATTATAAATAACGGATTTGTATTTCAGTATATTGAAAAAGGAGCTGATTATTATACAAAAATTGCAGGAGCCTCCTTGGATAACTATTTACCAAAAGTAAATTTTAGCTATTCATCAAAAGCTCCATACATCCCATACAATTCTGCGGATATAAGTCATAATGGCAATGTGTCTATAAACTATTTTTCCTACATACTTTATAAACTTGATGATGACTATACATTTAATAATAAGGTAGTATTTAAAAAATCAGATTATCCTAACGGCATTGCTTTAACAGGTTTAGAATTGCACTGGCTTAAAAAACAAGAGTACGAATTTTTAAAATCTAAGTTTAATGCACACATGCTTGCTGGATATGCGTTGGTATTATCTGGTCCAGAATTAGCAGTGGCAAAGGGTTGGCGATTATTGTTGGCAGTAGCTGACTTTCAAGTTGCTTTAAAATCTGTAGCAAATACACTGCCTCAATATCAACAATATTTAACAAGCCACCCCAAATTAAAAGCTTATAGCGATGCTTGGGATAATTTTAATGCTGTATATGGAGTTTGTAGAATAACACAAGGCGTAGCAGAACTTGGAGGAGTAAAATGGCAGGCTGTAAAAACTGCGGCTAACGATGTTAAAAATGACGCTACTATATCTACTACTATAAAAAACGATTTAAAAATTGATGAAGTAATTGGAAATGTTGTATCATCTACATTGGTAAATTCTTTAAAAGCAAAACTTACACAGGCAGGTTATGATTTATTGCAAACATGGAAAGCTAATAAGACTATTACTTACTTTGATGATATAAGCCAAACCACACTAACAGGAACTGCTGCAGAAAATTCATTGTTTGCTGATTTGAATAAGCAAGTTGGTGATAAGAGAGTATTAAATTTGGGAACTTCAATTGATGAACAAGGAAGATTTGTGGTAGAGTGTGAGGGAACTACTTTGCAAAATAATGTTTATGAAATAACAATAAATAATTCAGGAAAGTACAACGTTTACGAATTTAAAAGAGCATACAAACCCACGGCTAATAGACAAATAGATGTTGGTTTAAGTACAAATAGAATTTGTCAGGATTACACCAAAAACATACAAGGTAATCCTTCAACACAGTATCTTTGTCCTCAACAATATATACCAGGGAAACCACGTTCGTTTAAAATTGAAATGACAGGAACAAGAGCTGGTGATTTTGAAATTGCAAACAGTAGAGTAGGATTGACAGGAAGTGAATCTCCAACATTTCTTGATGCTAATAATAATATGATTGCCTTTACATGGCATCATTTGGACGATTTTTCTTTTAATGTTGTTACACAAAAATGGGAATGTACTATCCAATTAGTTTATAGAAATGCTCATGGTGGAAGTGGTTGTGTTGGTATGGGGCACACTGCTTCGCCAAAGCAATATTACAATTATTTTGGATATGGGTATGGATATTAAATTTTTAAATAAAACAAAAAATTACTGTGAAACTTCTAAATAAAAAATATGTTGGTAAACCATCCACAAAAGAAGATATAAATGTTTTGGAAAATATACTTGGAGAAAGAATCCCATTGAATTTTAAAGAATTCTTATTGGAATTTGCGAATTGTAGTATTAAGGAAAATCTTTACCCAAAAAATAATCAACTTTATATAGTAAATGATTTTCTTCCCATATGCAATGGGGATATTAATATAGTAGATTTGACAAGTGAATTTATCGGAACTTATGGACGTAAATATATTCCATTTGCTTTTGATCCAGGTGGATGGCATTTTTGTCTTTGTTTAGATGAAACGGATTATAACACTGTTTTTATAAATCGCTGGACTGATGATTTTGATGATGGACAATTCCTAAAAATTGCAGATTCGTTTGATTCGTTTATTGATGGGCTACTTACAGAAAAGGAAGCGGTAGAGATGGGGTATAAGAAATAATACAGATATTGATGGTATGCCGTATGGCGCAGAGATGTTTAACCTACTCCGTATGGCGCAGAGATGTAACCCTAGTTCCGTATGGCGCAGAGATGTATAACCTAGCGCAGAAATGATGCGAAGGTTTTGTGTGTCGGCTTTCTGTGCGGCAAGTAATAAGGAGGTTTGTAAAAACTATTAAAGCCGATATGGTTAGTTATTTAAAGTTTTTGAAATA
>JANOZW010000061.1:0-11359 GCA_031429575.1 Ferruginibacter sp. | reverse complement strand
AATTCTGTAACAGGAAAATTCCTTTCTGCCAATACTTGTAACATTTTTGTGCCTACCAAACCTGTAGCACCTACTACCGCAACTTTCATATTTTTTATTTGTTTGTTACAAAGAAAATAATAAACCATCAATATGTACAATAATTTTTTATTGATTTTACAGTTTCCAAGTTGGGGTTTAAAATAATTTTATGATTGATTAAACTTTTTCATCATATCGTAGTCGTAAAAAGAGACATGCTTTCTAGGAAACTTTAGTAAAACTTTATTATTTCAAACGAATAATTTAAGTAGTTCTTGCGTTAAAGATTATATATTGTATTCGCTTACATTATTTACCAAAACACCAACATAATTACCTTATGAGAAAAATCACCACTATTTTAGCTATTTTATTTGTAGTAGTTAGTTTTCAGTTTTGTTCTAAAAAAGACGCTGAAATAATTACAGAACCTACTACTACCTCCGCATTACAACCTACATTGCCAACTACTGCTTTTGCATACAATATTAGCTACCCCGCTCATATACAAGCTGCATTGGTAGCAAACGACAATACCCCAGCTGATAATCCTATCACCAATGCAGGTACTACTTTGGGGAGGGTTTTATTTTACGATAAGCAACTAAGTAAAAACAATACAGTTAGTTGTGGCAGTTGCCATAAACAAGCATTTTCATTTGATGATAATATTGCACTTAGCAAAGGCTTTGATGGTGGTTTTACAGATAGAAACTCTATGGCAATTTTAAACATTCGTTTTTATAAAAGTGGAAAAATGTTTTGGGATGAAAGAGCTGATAATGCCGAAAAGCAAGCGCTACAACCTATACAAAACCATGTAGAAATGGGTTTAACCTTAGCAGATTTGGAAAGTAAAGTAAAAGCATTAAGCTATTATCCTAGTTTGTTTCAAAATGCATTTGGTAGCACAACAATTGATTCTATAAAAATTGCAAAGGCATTGGCACAATTTGAACGCAGCATTGTTACATATCAATCTAAATATGATCGGGTAAAACAAGGGTTAGAAAGTTTTACAACAGCTGAAGCACAAGGGGAAGTTTTGTTTAACAATGCTCCGCCACCACCTCCAGGCGGTGGTGCTCCACCATCTTGCAATGGTTGTCATACTGCGCCTATGTTTATAAATAGTGCTGCACCTGCATTCGGTTTTCCTGATTTGGTAGATTTAGGCATAAGTAATTTGAGTAGGTTTAAATCTGGTTCTTTGAGAAATATTAGTACTCGCACGGCACTTTTTCATAATGGTAGCGTTGCCAATGTACAAGCTATGTTTTCAGCTGGAGCACCTGGTAGTGTTACACAACCTATACCCGCTCATGCGGCCAATCCTCAAAATGCAGCAAGCTTAATTGCATTTATGAATACACTTACCGATAATACAATTTTAACGGAAGCTAAATTTTCAGATCCATTTAAATAAAGTACTATAATCTTTTTGAATTATCAGCGTGTTTGTAAACCTATAAAGTTTTTATGGAAAACATTAACGTTAAAGAAGCAAAATAAAACCTTATAGGTTTTGAACAGAGTTTTCCTTCGAAAAAAATAACGCAAAAGGTTGTATGAATTTGCAAAAGCAAAAACATACAACCTTTTTTATTTCACTCAATATTTTTGAAAAGTTTAGCCTTTAGGTTTCAACAAAATATATTTAAAAGAATTATTGTAAGCTGCATCTATAAAGGCAAGCATATCCTGCCATTTATCTTTAGATACATTTGCTTTTTTGTATAGCTTTTTTATTTTGATGGTAACCACACCATCCTTTTGATCAGCCGTACTTGCATAGGTACCTGTTTCATTGGTTACTTCTGTAGCCAATTCTTTTAACCCCTCAGCCGAATAGCCTTCGGGTATTTTAAAATTAATGGTCCAAAAAAGTGATTTTGCATGACCAACATTTATATCATACTTACGCACACGCTCTTCTTTTTTTATTTGTAATTGAGAGCCTACAAGCCCAGCTACGTTTACCAATAGTTTTTTACCTGCCTTGCGCACCATACCGCTTAGTTCAAATTCTTCTGTAAAAACAAGGTCTTGTTTTTTTATTGAACGGCCATCATTTACAATTATAAAATCTTTGTACTTAGCTATGTTTCCAAATTCACTTTGCAATTCGCTTTTTACAAATTTTGGCTTTTGCTCTTTAAAATTATCTTTTAATGCACGTATGGCTTTATCATATTCTTCTTCCTCCCTCGCTTTCATTTTTTCTGTAGGGCTTTCTCCACCATAGTATTTATAATCGTCTAACATATAGGTGGTATATTTTAAGGCATCACTTATATTTCTTGCTTTGCTTATGCCTTTGTAAGTAGAAGTTCTTGTTACAGATAGTGTACTCATATCTTTATTAAGCGTACTTGTAAATACATAATCCGAATTATTTTCTAGCGCAGTAGCATCAGGAAATGTAAATGCTGTAATGGGCTGCACGCCTCCCTTTGCAGGCTTTTCAATAATGTATCCTTCATTGCCTAAAAAACTTTCTACTGGCTCGCCTGGGTTTGAATAATCGGTAGCATTGTGGTAAATAGTATTGTTTACCCTTGTGGCAAATTTTATTTCTTCATCAAACAATACATCTTTTAATTTGCCTGTTGTGTTAGATACGGTTATTATCAAATCAGATTTTATATCTCTTTGAAAAAGTAGCGAGCCAAAAATATACGCAAATACTTTATCGCTCATGTAATTGTCTCTATACACCACTACATTGCGCAGTTTGTAATACACTTTTTCAATGTATTCTTTTTCTTGCCACTTTTTTGCTCCAAGTTTTTTCAAACTACTCCAAGTGTCATCTATAAAATTTTGCACCCTATACCCATATCCATAATTACCATAACTGTAATCACCTACAAGATTATAATCTTCCCATGCCTTTTTTGCCAATTCTTCTTTTGTAAAACCTGTTTTTATTTCTCCTTTCTCTCCTATTAATGCGCCCTTAGCATTTGCTTTGTTGGCATATATTACTTGAAATTTTGTAACAGGGTTTGTTAATAATGTATTTACAAAATTTACATCTTTCTCCGTTCCTCTATTAATATCTGTAAACACATATCGATAAAATTCATTGTCTGCTGTAGCTTCTTTTTTAAACTCTGGTGCACCATTTAATGCCATTGATTTAAAAAAAGATTTGTCATCTGTTTCTATGCCTATTTGATTAAACAATACTGGATATGCTTTATTACACACTTCGTACTGTGGGCTAAATTCTATATACCCAGAATATGCCACATTCAATTTACTTTTTGTAATGGCTACATATTCTAAAATATCATTGGCCTCCAAATCTGGTATGGCTACTTTAAAATAACGAGCCTGCCCACCACTTTCTTGGTCAAAAAAACTTTTATAAAACTCAGGAATATTATCTGTTGATTCTACTGCCACTGCATCGTTTAGAGAAATGGTAGTGGCAGTGCCATCTGGCTTTATCACTTTTGCACTAAAGCCATCTTCTTTATCTCTGTACCTAAAATACACTTCTGTAAATGTTGTTACAGAGCTCTTATCATTTACTTTTATTTTAAAATGCACATTCTCAAAAAACAATAAACTACGTTCTCCTCTTGTAAAAAACCCTGTTCTCGATTTTTTATCTATTGTTACATTTCTTTTGTATCCAAAAACCACAGCAGATTCATCTTTATATTTATCGGGCACTGTATTGGTAGCAAAGGCAGGCGTATTGTCGCTCCACAAAGGTTTTGCATTTAGCTCAATATTATCGAGCATATCCTCATCAATAAGTGTTTGTGCATTTGCAGTGGTTACTACAAAACAAAAAGCAATAACAATACTTAATTTGTTTTTTATATTAAAAATCATTCTCAAAAAATTTTATTTGTTAGTAATGCTTAAAAAGTATTTGTTGAATTCTTTTATAGATTCAATAAACCTTGTCCATGCAGGCAATTCTGTTTTGGCAATGATGTTATTTTTTATACTCAGCGTTTTACTCAGCGTCATTTTATTACCTACCAAGCTGTATGACCCTTTAAAAGCAAAGCCCTCTCCTTTTACTTCCAAGTCTTCGGGCTTGTCAATAAATTTTTTATCAGCCGGTACGGTTAATGTTATTTCATCTGTAAATTGTAACACATCATCAAAGTCATATCCTTCTATTCTTTTTTCATCAGGTATAAATCTATCCAGTGATTTTGGAAAAAAGTCAACACCCACATATTTGCTACCGCTAATATTGTTTACGGTATTGCTCAAATCCACATCGCCTTCTATGGTTACCGTAAGATCTCTATTATTCAGATCGCTTGTTTTTACATTTGCTGCCACCATATTATCGTTGCCAAATTCTAAAAAATCATTAAGGTAATCTTTGCGTTCGGTTGTGGGCAATGTTTGGTATGATTGATGAAAATCGGTACGCTGGTTACCCGTAAGAATAACTTTTGCTTTACCTTTTAAGCCAGTTTCTGTTAATACAAAATCAGCCTTGGTAGCTATTAAATTATCCGGCGCTTCTGTTTGTGGTACTTTTTTTATGTCAAATTTATCGCCATTGGCTATCAGCACTTCTTTGCCTTGTATGCGAAAAGCATTTTCGCCAAGAGGTACATAGTTTTCGGTACCATCTAAATAATAAGTTTTACCACCAAAATTTAAAGTGCAAATGGCATGATTGTTTACACACATGGCAGGTAGTGTTTGCGAATAAGGAATATGCCTGGTGCCTATCCATGTAAAGTGTGCATCGTAGCCGCCGAGTTTTAGCATTTCTGTAAGTAAGTTTGCCATGCCTTTGCAATCGCCATATTTTTTTGAAAGTACGTCTTGTGCAGTAGATGGTATGTAACCTGAGTAACCATCTTCGTATGCCAAGTAACGAATGTTATCTTGCACCCAATAATAAATAGATTTTATTTTTTCTACATCGCTTGCTTTGCCTTGTGTAAGTTTTGTAACAATGGGTTGCAATTTTGTTTTATCATTTTCCGCCATTTTATACAAACGATTGTTCCATGCATACACGTCATCCACCTTATCAAAACCTTTTAAGGTTTCGCCTTTGCTTTCAAAAGAGCGTATTTGTATAATGATGTGAGGGTCGGTATATGCCCTGCCAATGCGCCTGTACTCAGACTTGTATGGCGCAGCATCTTTCATTATAAAAAGATAATTGGTATAGCCACCTTTTGTTTTTTCGGTAGCTTCAATATTTTTTCCATTAAAGTTCATGCTTTTAAATTCTACCTTCAACCAATCGGGCACTTTAAATTCAAACACCTGCTCACCCACGGGATACGACTCGTTAAAAAACATTCTGGTTAAATATTTTCCATCCAAATACGTTTTCTTCACCGTTATTCTTGCCATGGCACCTTGTTGGTTTAGGCGAATTGGAAAATATCTTACTCTACTATCATCAAAGAAAATACCATCATCGGTTACTGATCTGTCAATACCACCTTTCTCTTGCGTTATATATTTGTTGCCATATTTTATGGCTTTTTTAAAATTGTTTATCTCTATAAACTTATTGTAAAATTCAGGGTAGGTCAATGAAGAGTATTTTTTCAACGACAAAAATTCAAACTCCGAATTTTCTTCTATCTCCAC
The DNA here is from genome assembly GCA_031429575.1 of Ferruginibacter sp. GTDB lineage: Bacteria > Bacteroidota > Bacteroidia > Chitinophagales > Chitinophagaceae > Ferruginibacter. The sequence continues at coordinate 5,740 of JANOZW010000061.1, read as the reverse complement.
TACTTTATCGCCTAATGCATTTTTGCCCTTGCCAAATGTAAACAAGTGATAAGACGAGGTGCACATAATATCTTCATCGGGATATTTTTTTGAATTGCGATAGGCATTGCCCTCATCATCAGAATTTATTTGTGCAAACGCAGGTGCTGTTGCAAAACAAAATACCAATGCAATAACGCATAGTTTTTTAAATCCAAAATGGATTGCTGGTTTCATATTTTATTGTTTAGTCGTGAAATATTTTTTTAGGGTTGTTGGTATTGGATAGTTACAGTTTTTAAAATTGTTTGGTTAAAGGGTTGGTTTTAAAAATTTTGGTAGAGTAAATTTAAGGAGAAAATTGGATTATTGGGGATTGGGGGGATAAATACTGGGATTTTAAGTAATGGTTAAATGAGAAATATAATTCGTAGTTGAGCTCATTTTTTGGTTTTTGAAGTTTTTTTGTGGAGAATCGGAAATATATTGCCGATTTATATCAAACAAATATCTAATTTTTCAAGTATTAACTATTTCCCCAAAATCCCCTACCTTCATAATCAACTTTACCACCATGAAAAAAACAATACTTGCACTTGCATTTATCATATGTTGTTTTACAACCACCCAAGCCCAGCTAAACGAAACTTTCTCAGATGGAAATTTCTCTACAAACCCTGCTTGGTTAGGCGGCACAGCAGATTGGATTGTGAATCCCACATTTCAATTGCAAAGCAACAACCTTGTTGCAAACAGCACTTACTATTTAAGCACAGCAAATACATTAGCCACTACTGCGCAGTGGGATTTTTATTGCAACCTAACCTTCAATACATCTAGCACAAACTATGCAGATGTGTTTCTTACCGCATCAGCAAGTGATCTTACACTTACCAATACCACTGGTTATTTTGTACGCATAGGCAATACCAACGATGAAATTTGTTTGTACAGAAAAGATGCAAGTGGTGCGGTTACAAAAATTATTGATGGGGTAGATGCGAGCACCAATACAAGCAACAATACACTAAAAATTCGTGTGGTGCGCAATGCAGCAAATTTGTGGACACTCAGCAGAGATTTAACCGGTACAGGTGCATCTTATTTTACTGAAGGAACTGTAACCGATAATACATTTTCTACCTCAGCTTTTTTTGGCATACTCATTAAGCAAAGCACGGCAACTTTTTTTCAACGTCACTTTTTTGATGATATACAAATACAAACTTATGTGCCAGATGTGGCGCCGCCAAGCATTGTATCTGCCACGGCGCTTTCTGCTACTGCGGTTGATGTATTGTTTAATGAGTCTGTTGATTTAACAAGCAGCCAAATTGCAGCAAATTATTCAGTAAGTAATGGCGTTGGTATTCCAACGAGTGCAGTAAGAGACGCAACCAATACCTCGCTAGTGCATCTAACTTTTGCCATAAATATTCCACCACGTATAAATGTTACACTTACTGTAAATGGCGTGGCAGATTTATCGAGCAATATTTTAAATGGCGGTACAAAAGTATTTAGTTACTTCTTACCTTTTCAATACGATATTGTAATAGACGAAATATTGGCTGACCCTACACCTGTTGTTGGTTTGCCAACAAACGAATGGTTGGAATTAAAAAACACCACCACGTTTGATATCAATCTTCAAAATTATAAACTTGGTAAAGCTACTGGCGAAAGCGGCCCATTGTCCTCATATATATTACCCGCAGGCGGCTATGTAATTGTGTGTACGGGTAGCGCTGTAGCGGCTATGAGTGTGTATGGGCCTACGATTGCGGTTACAAGTTTTCCATCGCTCAATAATGATGCAGATAAAATTTATTTGCGTGCACCGCAAGGCACCATTATACATTCTGTAAATTATACTATTGATTGGTATAAGAACGAATTGAAAAAAGATGGCGGGTGGACACTTGAAATGATAGACACAAAAAATCCATGCACTGGTATAAACAACTGGAAAGCGAGTGTGGATGCAAGAGGCGGCACACCTGCTGCAAAAAATAGTGTAGATGCTATTAATGCAGATGCTACTGCAACAAAATTATTGCGTGCTTATGCACCAGATGCCACACATGTTACACTGGTATTCGACGAGCCTGTGGACAGCACGAACGCCTCTGTGGCTGCAAGTTACAGCATGAGCGATGGCATTGGCATTTCAAACGCATTGCCATTATCTGTTTCGTTCGATAGGGTTTCGCTCACACTTTCTACTCCGCTTACTGCAAATAAAATTTATACTGTTACAGCAAACACTGTAAAAGATTGTAGTGGTAATACCATTGGCATAAGTAAAACAGCAAGGGTAGGTTTGTCGGTACGTATGGATAGTTTAGAAGCCATAGTAAATGAAATTTTATTTAACCCAAAACCAAATGGGGTGGACTATGTAGAATTTTATAATCGTAGCAAAAAAATTCTCAATCTTAAAAATGCATTTATTGCCAATAGAAATTCGTTGGGCATTGTATCGAGCATTTATCAATTTACCACAGAAGATTATTTATTTTTTCCTGAAGATTATATTGTAGTTACAGAAAATGCAGACATAACCAAAAGAGATTTTGTAGCCAATGATCCAAATGCTATTTTACAATTAAACAATCTGCCTTCTTTTAATGATGGCGATGGTGATGTGATTTTATTAAACGAGCAAGGCAAAATTATTGATGAAGTGGTTTATAATTCTAAATGGCATTTTTCATTAATAAGCAATGAAGAAGCGGTTTCGTTAGAACGTATAAATGCTGATGCAGCAAGTGTGCAAAGTAATTTTCACAGTGCGGCAAGCAGTGTGGGCTATGGCACACCTACATATAAAAATTCGCAAAATAGAATTGATGCCACCGTGCAAGGAGATATTACTATTAGCCCTGCTATTGTTAGTCCAGATAATGATGGGCTTGATGATTTTGCCACCATACAATATAGTTTTCCTGAGCCTGGCTACACGGCTAACATTACTATTTTTGATGCCACAGGACGTACAGTTCGTTTCTTAGAACGCAATACACTTGCGGGTGTAAAAGGTTATTACCGTTGGGATGGCCTTGGCGAAAAACAACAAAAACTACCTGTTGGTTTGTATATTATTTACACAGAGGTTTTTAATTTAAATGGTAAAACGAAGAAGTTTAAAAATACGATTGTACTGGGGAGGAGGAATTAAAATGAGTTGAGGGTTTATGAGTTGCGGGTTACGGGTTAGTTAGCTTTGACTCAAAAGTAAATTTATGGAGAGCTGTGGAGCATGGGCAGAAGAAAATAAATCAAGATTGGTTTCCTGCTATCCATTACAATAGGCTTCGTTCCTTGCCTATTTCCATTTCTATCAGGGCTATCATCAACATCAACATATTTTTCAACTTTTATTGAAGCATAAAATACATAAATGTAACTATGTGAAACTATGCGCCTATGTTTCTATGTGGTAAGTTAAAAAATTGTATCACCCATAAAACGGACTAATCATCCAATAAACAACCACCCCACTCACCGCTACAAAAAACCACACAGGCCAAGTAATGCGCACAAGTTTTTTATGTTTTTCATACTCACCTGTAAGCGCACGATAAGCAGAAAATAAAATAAAAGGAAGAATGATAGCTGCAAGAGGGATGTGCGTACCTAGTAAAATATAATAAACAATTCTTGTAGCACCTGCCATCATTTTTTCATCTAAGCTCAGTACACCGTCATGGTTTATATCACCATACTTCGTCTCTCCAGCCATAAGGTGATGGCAAATGTAACTCACTAAAAAAAGTACTGAAAGCAATATTGCCGTTAGCATTATTCTTTTGTGCAACAAATAATTTTTACTCTTTACAGTTACCAATCCTGCTACCAATAATACGGCTACTAAAGAATTTATAATTGCATTTATAGTAGCAAACACATGTACATTAAAAGGCAATGCCACTTCTAACTTGTATCTGCTCATTAGCACAACGGCAAGAAAAACAACTATTGAAACCGTCCAAATAAATTTCTTTGCTTTGCTATCGTTTTTTTCTAAAGATGGTTGTAACATTAATAAGGTAGTTTTTGTTTTCTATTTTTATTAAGCAATGCCATTACCAACATCAATATGGCAATACCTATAAATATTACCGGTAGTATTGGTATAAATTCTCTAAAGATGGAAGGTGTTTTTCTATTTCTTTCTAGCATCACCGTAGGTATATCACTAGCAAGCTTTGCTAGCTTTACAGTATCAAAACCATTGTACCAACCCCGTACCACTCTGTTGGTATCTAGCAAAAAGAAATTTTCTGTATGCGGAAAAGCAGTATCAGCACCCACATCCGCCACATTGGCTTTCATTTCTTTTATAGCAAAATCATATATTTCCTTTTTATCTCCAGTTACAAACCACCAGCTATCATGGTTTGCATTGTATTTATCTGCAAATGCTCGCAGCCTTGGCACACTATCTCTTTCAGGGTCTATGCTGATAGATAAAAATTGAACAATATTATCATTCTTTTTATAAGAATCTTGCAAGCGTTTCATATTACGAGCAAGCCCCGGGCAAATGGTGGGGCAACTTGTAAAGAAAAAATCAACCACTATAATTTTACCTTTCAAATCATCTAACGAAACTTTTTTACCAAGCTGATTGGTAAATTTTAAATTGCTTACTTGATGCCAATTGGTATCAGGTATAATTTTACCTCTTCTTTCTGTTGTACCTACACTATCATAAAAATATTTTCGTGGCATAGGTGCCGCATCTTTGCTTAATACTTTTACAAATATATATCCTGCAATGGGCATTAAAATGGCTAGGGCTAGACCTAACAAAGCTTTTTTATTCACTGTAAATTATTTTTGTGAAACACGTACTTGGGTTTCAGAGAAGATGTGCAAAGATAGTTTAAGTGAGATTTTATTAAGAAAAAAATGATAAAAAAATTTACCAAAAAGGATTCTGATATGTATTAAAAATTCGCAGCACTTCAACAATTGACTTTTTTCGTCAATTACAAAATAAATCAAAAATGGAAAATTGTTTACTTGTTTAGCCCTTACATTTTTATAGCGAAAAGAATAAGCGGTAGGCATTTTTGCTCTTTGCTCTAAAGCAAAATCAATTTCATCAGCAAATCTAAATCCCAAGTTTTCAGATAAGCCATTATTAATATTCTACGCCATTTTCTACATCATTAATGGCTCGTTGTGTAAGATTAACATCAAACAACATTATACTTGTATACTTGCTTAAATTTATTTTTCACCTTATTCCATGGTATTGTGTAGTGTGGGTTTTCAGCAATAGCCAATAGTTCTTTATCTAGTGCATCTTTTTTCCATTGCGGAAGCACGGCACTTTCGGTTTCAATATCTTCAATACCATCTATTTTTATAAGACCATCTATTAAGGCTGCTGCGTATTCCTTTTTTATTTTTATATGATAAACTTCAGGCATTGTTATATAATCTTCAATAATAAAGTTAAGTGAAAATGATTATCCAAATAAAAAGCCATCATTTTTAAACGATGGCTTCTAAAATATTTTATAAAAAATTAAGGCTTTGCATCTTTAAGTACAGGCTTTTCTTGTACTTTTTCTATACTCGGCCTGCTGCCTGCATTAGTATTCCGCATATTTCTCCAGCTATTTCCATCCCATAAAAAGGCAATGATAAACCATACAAATAATACCAATGGCACACATATCGTCATTATCATATTTCTTACTTCATCGCCAAGGTGCATAAACACAGATACAATGTAATAGGCTTT
>JANOZW010000060.1:0-12082 GCA_031429575.1 Ferruginibacter sp. | reverse complement strand
CAACCAAGCATCCGTCTTTCTTAAAAAAGGAATTTGTACATCAGCAAGAATTTCTTTATCAATCGTTATTAAATATCCAATGTCATTAAGTTAGGGATTTGTATTATCCAGCTAATATCACCCCTTTGGGGTTAGGGTATTTATTTTTAAAAAATACCTATAGTAATACCATCCCTTTGGGATTAAAAAGCCTGAAGGGTTGACATTAATATAGCTCACAAATAAATAAATGTAGTAAAACCCCAAAGGGGAGATATTAGTTAGTGCGGAGTTAGGCTTAACTTAATAACATTGATAAGATATTTGCAATTGTTTTGGATACACAAATTATACAAATAATTATCTTTTGCATCTTTTGATAAACGAAATATATTTCTAGGTGCTTTAATTATTAGAAATGGTGAAATTAGCCGAATTGTTTTATCGGCATCGGTAATGGTAAAATTAAATCCTTCGATTAATGCATGATGAATTTCTCCTAATAAATAATTATCTGCAAAAACGATAAGATTATTTTCTATAATGTATTTAAGTAAAGTGCTAACCCTAAAATGACCTGCATATTTTACCCATACACAGCTATCAATACAACATTTATTTTGTATTGGCATATTGTTTTCTACGATAGTTTGTGGTAAGGCTTACAATATCTTCATCTGATTTTTTTGCAGCTTTTTTGTTTTTCTTTAATGCCAATTCAAATTGTTTCATTTCATGTAGCGCATCTGTACTAAATAATTGTAAATGCAACAACTGCTTTTCTTCAACGGAAAGTTTTTTTACAGCAGATAAAACAGATTTAAAAGAAGAAGTTTTTGATATTCTATTTAATGTATCAGACATAACAATTTAATTGTATTGTAAATATACATTTTTAATAAGGAAATCAATTTGAATGTAAAAAGATTGGCCAAGGGTATTAAAAGCTCAAATTCACCATCTCAAAACCATGAATTATCACATTTTTTTTCCTTAAAACCACCATTTTATCCAAAATTTCCTATATTCATTCTTGAAAAAATAATTTTACCATGATAGTAATTGCATTGTACAACTTAAAAGGCGGTGTAGGCAAAACGGCTAGCTGCGTTAATTTTTCTTATTTGTCTGCCAAAGAAGGCTACAAAACTTTGTTGTGGGATATAGATCCACAAGGCGCAACCTCTTTTTATTTTAAAGCAAAACCCAAAGTAAACCAAGGTATAAAAAAGCTGATTAGCAAAGATGCTAATTTAGATGCTGCCATTATGGAAACAGGCTACGAGCATTTAGATATCATACCGGCTGACAATTCTAGCAAGAGCTTTGATATTATGCTAGAAGAAATGCGTGGCAAAAAAAACGTATTAAAAAATGCATTAAAACAATTTGAGGGAGAATACGATTTTGTTTTTATAGATTGCCCTCCAGGCTTTTCTGCGCTTAGCGAAAATATTTTTAGCGCAGCAGATATTGTGCTCATGCCCGTAATACCTACTACACTTTCGGTACGTACATACAATATGGTAAAAGATTATTTTAAAGAAAAAGATATTGATGCAGCAAAGCTGATGTGTTTCTTTACCATGACAGATTTGCGTAAGAACATGCACCACGAAATAATGGAACAATTGTTTAAAGACAAACGTTTCTTTGGCAATTATATTCCTTATTTATCAGATGTAGAAAAAATGGGTATTCACAAACAACCTATTGAAGAGTTTGCACGCAGTGGTTATGCCGCCAAATGTTATAGAGAACTTTGGACGGAGATAACAGAAGGGGTACTGGAATAAAAATTCAAACGCTACATTTGCAATAATTAATAAGAACAGATGAAAAGAGAAACAACAAGTTGGTTTAGTCCAGCATTGCAATTAGATATGCCTATCGTTGCTTATGGAGATTATGGTTTTGCACTTTTACTTGTACCTACTGCCGCTGCTGATTATTTGGAGTATGAGCGTTTTCAATTGATGGAAAGTTTGGCACCATACATTAATAGTGGAAAAGTGCGTGTGTTTTCTGTAAACAGCATCAATAAAGAAAGCTGGATGAACAAGGAGATGGAAGGTGCGCACAAAGCCATTCGCCAAAACCAATTCAACAATTACATTTTTGATGAAGTAATACCATTTATAAAAACAAATACATCAGCAGAAACACCTATCATTCTTTGTGGTGCTTCGTTTGGCGCATTGCACAGCATGAATTTGTTTTTAAAACGTCCAGATCTAATTGACGGCGTAATAGCCATGAGCGGGGTGTATGATCTTACAGAATATACCGATGGTTATTGGGACGAGCAAGTGTATTACAACTCTCCGGCACATTATATTCCAAACTTAGAAGATGAGTGGTATTTAAACAATATTCGCAAAAGCAAACACATACATATACTAACAGGCGGTGGCGATTATGAAGACCCATCTGCCACTGCAAAATTTTCTGAAATACTTAGGGCAAAAGGAATAGAACATGATGCATCTATTTGGGGAACAGAGTGGAAACACGATTGGCCCACTTGGAGAGCTATGTTGCCGTTGTATTTGGAGACGAAGTTTTAGGGAAATATATTAAAAAGTTTTTAATGCGGTCGCAATTAGCGACCGCATTTTTTATGAACTTATTGGTGCGTTTAAAAACGTCGCAAGGGTTGTCAACCTTAATTAGTAATTTTAAAATAAATTGTACGATACAAAGGTTGACAACCCTGTTTGCAAACGGCGACATTTTTAAATGCACCCAAACCAATCTCCATAATCTTTTATCTAAAATCTTATTTTATCTTTACCACATGGAAGAAAAAAAACTATTCTTATTAGATGCTTACGCATTAATTTTTCGTGCGTACTACTCATTGGTACGTAGCCCACGCATAACAAGTAAGGGGCGTAATACCAATGCGCAATTTGGTTTTACCAATACCTTGGCAGATTTAATAAACAACCAAAAGCCCACACATATAGCAGTATGTTTTGATACAAGCGCACCTACAGAACGCCACACAGATTTTGCAGACTATAAAGCCAATAGGCAAGAAACACCAGAAGATATTCGTGGAGCTATACCTGACATAAAAAAAATAATTGAAGGATTTAATGTGCCTGTAATTGCCATTGATGGTTACGAGGCCGATGATGTAATTGGGGCATTGGCAAAAAAAGCAGAAAAAGAAGGTTACACCGTTTACATGGTTACGCCAGATAAAGATTATGGACAATTGGTTTCAGAAAAAATCAACATATACAAGCCTGGCTACCAAGGCGGCACGGTAGAAATTATGGGGCCAAAAGAAGTATGTGAAAAATGGGATATAGCTAGAGTAGATCAGGTGATAGATATACTCGGACTGATGGGCGATGCAGTGGATAACATACCGGGCATAAAAGGTGTGGGTGAAAAAACGGCTGCAAAATTGTTGAAAGAATATGATACCCTGGAAAATATTTTAGACAATGCAGATAAAATAAAAGGTGCATTGGGCGAAAAAGTAAAAGCGGGTAAACAAGATGCTTTAATGAGTAAAAAATTGGCTACTATTATCTTGGATGTGCCAGTTGAATTTCATGTAGAAAATTTTCGTTTGAAAGAAATGAACAAAGAGGCGTTGGAAGAAGTGTTTACGATGCTGGAGTTTAAAACAATGGGAGAGCGGATTTTGGGGAAGAAAGTGAGTCAGTTGGCAGTGGGCAGTGGGCAGGGTGCAACAAGCAATTTGCAAGTGAGCAAAAAGCAGGTGGCAAGTGCAGCAATTGGGCAAATGGATTTATTTGGAAATGTAATACCATCGGCTGAAGTGGCTTCTGTTACAGAAAATGAAGAAGAAGATGCAGAACCAATATTGATTGCCGATAAACATATTGGTAATACGCCACACAATTATATGTTGGTGCAAACGGATGAAGAGATAAAAAAATTATTAGAAGAATTAAATAAATTTTCTGAAATATGTTTTGATACAGAAACCACACATATTGATGCCAACCAAGCAGATTTAGTAGGATTAAGTTTTGCGGTAAAACCTACCGAAGGATATTACGTGCCTTGCCCAGAAGATAGAGATGAAACGCTTGCTATTCTTGAAAAATTTAAAACACTTTTTGAAGATGAATCAAAAACATGGATTGGCCAAAATTTGAAATATGATTTGCTCATGCTGAAATGGTATGGCCATACATTAAAAGGAAATATTTTTGATACCATGCTTGCCCATTATGTAATAGAGCCAGATGGCAAGCGCAGTATGGATTTGCTAAGTACAAAATATTTAGGGTATGTGCCTGTAAGTATAGAATCGCTCATTGGTAAAAAAGGGAAAACGCAAGGCACCATGCGCCAAGTGGAAATAGAAGAAGCCAAAGAATATGCAGCAGAAGATGCAGATATTACCTTGCAATTAAAAAATATTTTTCTCCCACAACTAAATGCAAAAGCGGTAGAAAAAGTTTTTTACGAAGTAGAAAACCCATTGGTGAAAGTACTTACCGATATGGAGTTTGAAGGCATACGCATAGATATGGATTTTTTAAAAACCTATTCGAAAGAATTAGAAATAGAAGCCAAAGCGGCAGAAGAAAAAGTATATGAAACGGCAGGTGTGCGTTTTAATTTGGCAAGCCCAAAACAACTAGGTGAAGTATTGTTTGAAAAAATGCAACTAGACCCTAAAGCAAAGAAAACAAAAACAGGACAATATGCAACGGGTGAAGATATATTAGCAAAGCTGGCAAACAATAATCCAATTTGCGAAGAGATACTAACCTTTAGAGAACTTACAAAATTGCGCAGTACATATGTTGACGCTTTTCCTGTGCTCATGAACCCACGCACGGGTCGTGTACATACCAACTACGCACAAGCGGTAGCGGTTACAGGAAGATTGAGTAGCACCAATCCTAACTTGCAAAATATACCAATACGTACCACCAAAGGAAAAGAAATACGAAAAGCATTTGTACCAAGAGATGAAAATCATGTACTCGTTTCTGCCGATTATTCGCAGATAGAATTGCGTGTGGTGGCGGCCATAAGTGGCGATGTAAATATGTGCGAAGCTTTTAAAACAGGAAAAGATATTCATACGGCTACTGCAGCAAAAGTATTTGGCGTAGAAGAAAAAGATGTTACAAAAGAAATGCGCTACAAAGCCAAGAGTGTAAACTTTGGTATCATATACGGGCAGGGTGCATTCGGACTTTCAGAAAATTTAGGCATTAGTAGAACAGAAGCAAAAGAAATAATTGACAATTATAAAAAAGAATTTCCTGGCATACAGAAATATATGGATGATACGATAAATTTTTGTAAAGAAAATGGATATGTAGAAACCTTGATGGGACGTAAACGTTGGCTAAAAGATATTACCAGTGCAAACTTTACAGTACGTGGTTTTGCAGAAAGAAACGCTATTAATTCTCCCATACAAGGTACAGCAGCAGATATGGTAAAACTGGCCATGATAAAAATACATGCAGCTCTAAAAGCAGGAAATTTTAAAAGCAAAATGCTCTTACAAGTGCATGATGAATTGGTTTTTGATGTGCATAAAGATGAATTGGAAAAAATTAAACCAGTTATTTTGGATAATATGAAATCGGCGTTGCAATTACCAAATGATGTACCTACCGAAGCTGAATTGGGTAGTGGAGATAATTGGTTGATGGCGCATTAGAGCTAGATGTTAGATTACTAGATATAAGACACAAGATTTAGTTCTTGATATTTGAAGGCTTTCATTTTTATCTGGCTATAATAATTAAAAAAAACTTGATATAAGGTTCTTGTCTTGTGTCTAAAATCTATAAATCTCATGTCTATCATTTACTGCTACGATGCTTATTGCGGATGGTGCTATGGCTTTAGCCCCGTTATAAAAAAAATTGCGGAAACATATAAAGATGTAATGACTACTGATGTATTGAGTGGCGGCATGGTATTGCCTGAAAAGCCAACACATATAAGGGCTTCGGCAGGGTATATTGTAAGTGCATATAAAAATGTAGAGGAACTTACGGGTATAAAATTTGGTGAAGATTACCTATGGCATATCAAAAATCCTGAGGAAAGTGATTGGCATCCAAGTTCTGAAAAGCCCGCCATAGCTATGTGTGTGTTTAAAGAATTTTATCCGGAGCGTTCAGTAGAATTTGCTTCAGATTTGCAACAAGCTTTATACAATGAAGGCAGAGATTTAACAGATGATGAAGCGTATCGTCATCTCTTAGAAAAATACAGCATACAACCCGAAATCTTTTACGAAAAACTTAAAAGTGAGGAGTACAAAGAAATGGCCTATTACGAATTCGCTCTAATGAAGCAATTGCAGGTTACAGGGTTTCCTTGTGTGTTTGTGCAAACTGGCGATACGAAATTTCACATGGTTGCACGAGGTTATACGGATTATGAAACGCTAAAAGATAGAATAGATAAAGTGTTGGAATAGCAGCATTATCTCGGTTGCATCATTCTATTAATTTCTTCTTTATTATCAGCCCTTGTACTTGGTTTTGCTTTTCCAAAGTTTTTTAAACTATAAGTGAAGGTGAGCATAAAGTATTGTTGTAATACAATGCTTTGTGCATCTTCAATATATCGTGCATCTATCGTTCTGTTAATGCTTTGGTTTTGTTTTAATAAATCAAATACTGAAAGCTTTAGCTCGCCAGCATTTTTCTTTAAAAACTTTCTACCAATGGCGGCATTCCATATACCAAATTTTTGGTTAAAACCAGCACTTAGCCCAGTATTGGTTTGGTAAGAAAAGTCGTTTTGTACAAACCAACCTTTTTTGCTTAACAAATTTATTTGCAATCCAGCTACTTGGTTTACAAAATTATTACTACCTGTTATACTACTATTGGTTTGACTAAAATTGGCGGCGTAAGAAATATTGTAATCTATATATTCACTAATATTGCTTGCAAGCGAAAAACCTGCATTATACATAGCGTTATTGGTAAGTATTGATGTAGTATTTATTTGCCCTGGCAATCTTTGATAAGTAAAACCAGTATTTAAATTTAAAGTAGTTTTAATAAATTTTAATGGCATGCTGTAAGTTGCAAAACTTCTTGCACTTCTGTATCCATTTAAGTTTAATGGTTTTGTAAATTGGGCACCTTTTTTTAATTCAATACCATTTTGAATAATTGAATCTGCCAATGATGGAATAAAAGTTGCATTGGTTATATAATCATTAGCTGTTTGTACAAAAAAACCTACAAAAAAACTATTGGTTGTTTTAGTATTTGTATATGTAAATCTACTTCCCAAAAACTGCGTGTATGATTGTTTTAGCAAAGGATTACCTGCACTCACCCTTAGCGGATTGGTTAAATTTACTACATCTTGTAATTGTGTTACAGAAGGGAAATTTGTACTAGCTCTGTAAAAAATTCTAATATTTGAATACTTCGCTAATTTTTTTCTAAACATAAGATTTGGTAAAAAATTAGAGAAAGATTGGTTCACATTTGTTTTGCTTGGAAACGTTCTATTGCTTTCTAACTTTGTAGTTTGATAACTTACCCCTACTTGAAACTGTTGATATTTGTTTGGTACAAAACGATAGGTTACACCGCCATTGTTTGTAGTAATGCTATTATCAAATTTATTCGATAAAAGCGTATCAAACTGCGTATATTTCTGCCCATCAAAATCAAATGTTTGTTGGTCTGCCTTACTTTTTTGTACAGATGGATTATAATCAAATTGTAGTTGAGATTTTTTGCTCAGCGGCTCAGTGTATGCAATCGTTCCGCCAACTGTATTTCCCGTACTAACATTATCGTACAATTGTTGCAAAGAATCTTTTATCACCATATTATTGTTAAAGAATATAAAGTCCGCATCAGATGTGCTTTGGGAGTTGTTTTTTGTAATGCTGTGGTTTAACCCAAAAGAAATAGATCTTCCTTTTTTTGCAAATGCATGCCTAAACAATAAACTGTTTCTAATATTGTAACCATTTCTGTTAGAAATATTTTTAGTGGCAGAAGTATTGGCCGTATCATATAATTTTCCATTAGCGGGTTGCCCAAAATAATTGTTTATATCAGTGATAGAAACAGCATCATTTTTTTGAAAATTTATATTTGGTATAAAAAATAAACTGTTGCTAGAATCAAAATTATATTCTAACCTAAGGTTGACTCTATGGTTGGTATTATTAGTATTTGTATTGCTGTTTTGTTTGGTAAATAAACTAGTATCTTTTTGTTGTAAAAAATTTTCTGTATTTACAACAGACTGATTGTTGTTTCTACTTTGGTTGTAAAAATAACTACCAGCCACCGTTAATTTTTTGTTGTACTCATTGCTAAAATTTATACCAATAGCATTTGTTTTGCTTATACCATTTGATTGCCCCACACTAAAATCGTTTCCTCCGCCCATGCCACCACCTGGTCCGCCGCGTCCACCTCCTTGAGGACCACCACCACCTGGTCCACCTCTGTTACCACCACTATTGCCACTGGTAAGGCCTAATAAATCTTGCGATGCAAAATTTTGTTGGTTGATATTATTAAAGCTTCCTACAAAAGAAAGTTTTCTTAGGTCTTTAAAAAAGCTTGCATTGCCACCTGCGTTGTATCTATCGTTGGTGCCAGCACCAGCATACAATCTACCAAATTGCCCATTTTTTACAGATGCTTTTGTAACAATGTTTATTGCTTTGGTAGAGTTACCATCATCAAAACCGGTAAGCCTAGCTTGGTCGCTCAACCTATCAAATACTTGAATTTTATCTACTGCCTCCGCATTTATATTCTTTAATGCTGCCGATGCATCATCGCCAAAAAAATCTTTGCCATCTATTGTTACTTTTTTTACCGTTTCTCCTTGTGCGGTTACAGTACCATCTTTAGCTACAGTAATACCTGGCATTTTTTTAATTAAATCTTCTGTAGTAGCATCAGGATTTACTTTGTATTGACTAGCGCTAAATTGCGCTGTATCTCCTTTTTGCACCACTGGTGGCGTGCGAGATACAATCGTAACAGAGGCAAGATTCTTGCCTTGTGGTTCTAATTTTATGGTTGCTAGTGCTTTATTTTCATTTTTTTTAGTAATAAAGGAGATGTACTCTTGATAATTTAAAGTATTTATTTTCACTATTAAACTATCAGGATTAATATTGGTAAACAAAAAATCGCCTTCATCAGTAGAAACAGTTTCCGCAACTACCGATGAATCTTTTTGTTTTAGTAATGAAACAACCGCTCCAGCTACTGTTTTATCATCTGTTTTATCTAGTATTTTTCCAGTAATATTTGCAGTTTGTGCAAAAGTAGTTATGTTTAAAAAAAATGATGCCAATGTAATAATCGCTAATTTCCTCATAAAATCAATGTCTGTGTGTGTTTAGACGATACAATCGCCAAAAAGTTTAAATGCAAAGGTCTTTCTTTTTTATGTTAAATACGGTTAATAGTTTATGTGAGATTAGTTTTTTATGATTAATAAGCTAAATTGCAGTCCTAAATTTTTTGGTTTTATGAGTTATAATAAAATTGTTTCTGTTACTGGCCTTGGCGGCTTGTACGAATTGGTATCTTCTAAAGCTGATGGCGGCATAGTACGTTCGTTGGAAGATAAATCAACAAAGTTTGTAAGCAATCGTATTCATAGTTTTTCACATTTGGAAAGCATAGAAATTTTTACAAAAGAAGATAACGTAAATCTTATAGAAGTGTTTTTGGCAATGAAAGCCAACAAACAAACTAAGCCAGATGCGAAGGCAGATAATGCTGCCATAAGAACTTACTTTGAAAAAGTTTATCCTGATATGGATTTTGACAGGGTGTATGCAAGCGACATGAAGAAAATGGTAAAGTGGTCAGATATTTTAGAAAAAGCTGGTATTGAAATAAAATTATCTGAACAAACCGAAGGAGAAGAAGTAGTAGCAGGCGAAGAAAAACCAGTGGTAGAAAAGAAAGCCGCTACAAAATCAGTTACTCCAAAAGCGGCCGCTATAAAAAGTGGCCCTGCAAAAAAAATAAATACACCGAGGAAGATGGCATAAAAGCCCCTCACGTATCCTCCCTCTCCCCTCAGGGGAGAGAGAAAAGTAGAAGATTGAAGATATTATTTGCATTTATGCAATTGATCTTTCATTTACTTATTTGCGCTTTTTGCAAATAAGTAAATGAAATTTCTTTTTACAACGAACCCCGAAGGGTTTCAACTTGAATAACCATTGGTGAAACCCATGAAAAACCCACAGCCCCAAATCCTAATCTAACATCTAACATCTAGTGTCTAACAATCTAAACTCTAAAAAATGTACACAGCAGATATAAAAAAATTGCAACGTAACTTTCTTCCGCAAGACTTTGCAGTAACAGATTGGGCAACGCTTGAGCCATATTTTAAAACATTGCTTGAACAAGATATTACATGCAAAGAAAGTTTAGAAAAATGGTTACTTGATATGAGTGAGCTAGAAGCAGCCGTAAACGAAGATGCTTGCTGGCGACAAATAAAAATGACATGCGACAATGAAAACAAAGCATTGGAAGATTCGTTTAATTTTTATTGCACAGAAATAGAGCCGCACATAAAACCTTATGGAGATGCCTTAAATAAAAAATTATTAGCATCGCCATTTTTAGTAGAGTTAGATGAAGCAACTTATCACACTTATCTGCGCAGCACAAAGAAAAATATAGAATTATTTAAAGAAGAAAACATTCCACTGCAAGCAGAAATATCGGTGCTACAACAACAGTATGGGCAAATTACTGGCGCAATGATGGTTGAGGTAAATGGAGAAGAATTTACCCTACAACAAGCGGCAAAGTTTTTAGAAAATGAAGATAGAAATTTGCGTGAAGAAGTTTATAGAAAAATACAAACCCGCAGACTGGAAGACAAAGAAAAGTTGAATGAATTGTATGATACATTAATTGGCTTGCGCAATAAAGAAGCCACGAATGCTGGCTTTGACAATTACAGAGATTATCGTTTTAAAGAGTTGGGCAGGTTTGATTATACAAAAGAAGATTGTTATAAATTTCATGATGCGGTAAAGCAATATGTAATGCCGCTGGTAAATGATATTTACAAAAAGAAAAAAGAAAAACTTGGGCTAGAAACCCTTCGCCCGTGGGATTTAGAAGCGGAGCCTGCTGGCACAAAGCCACTTCGTCCTTTTAAAACCGGCGAAGAGTTGTTGCAAAAATCTGTGGAGTGTTTTACAAAATTGCGTCCTTTTTTTGGTGCATGTTTGCAACGAATGAAAGATATGCAACACATGGATTTGGAAAGTAGAAAAGGCAAATCTCCAGGTGGGTATAATTGTTCGCTAGCTGAAAGTGGCGCACCATTTATTTTTATGAATGCCGCAGGGCAAATGGGTGATGTAACAACCATGGTACACGAAGGTGGGCATGCCATACATTCTTTTTTAGCACATCCATTACCGCTTACAGGTTTTAAAGAATATCCAATGGAAATTGCCGAAGTAGCTAGCATGGCTATGGAGTTGTTTAGCATGACTCATTGGGAAACATTTTTTGATAATGCTACAGACCTTGCAAGAGCAAAAGAACACCAACTAGAAAGAACGATTACTATTTTTCCTTGGATAGCCATTATAGATAAATTTCAGCATTGGGTGTATGAGCATGCTACACATACACACGAGGAGCGCACTGCTGCTTGGGTAGCTACTGTTGCAGAGTTTACAGATGATGTAATAGACTACAGCGGCCTAGAAACCTTTAGGCACTATGCCTGGCAGCGACAACTGCATTTATTTGAAGTGCCATTTTATTATATTGAGTATGGCATTGCACAGCTAGGTGCTATTGGCATGTGGATGCAGTATAAGCAAGATGCAGAAAAAGCATTGGATAATTATTGCACTGCTCTTAGCCTTGGTGGTACAAAAACATTACCTGAGTTATACCAAGCTGCAGGGTTGGAATTTGATTTTAGTCCGGAGAAAATAAAAGTGCTGATGGATTTTGTGAAGGGGGAGATGGGGTAGTAAAAATATTTTTAAGCGCAAAGGGAAGTTGATTTTGTCAACTTCCCTTTTTTGTTGTTTGTAATCACCAATATGCAGTTGATGTAACGGCTTTAATTAGGCGGT
>JANOZW010000059.1:0-5887 GCA_031429575.1 Ferruginibacter sp. | reverse complement strand
GCTGCCCCTCGACTTGCATGTATTAAGCCTGCCGCTAGCGTTCATCCTGAGCCAGGATCAAACTCTCCATTGTAAATGTTTTGTTTGAACTCGACTTGTAATTTCTCAATGAAATTATAAAATCTGTATTCTTGTTGTATTATTTTTGCTAACATTACTGTTCTAAAAACTTACGTCTATTGCTGTTATTTCCAATCTTTCAAAGAACTTATATTTACCTTATTTTTTACCCCACTTTTTCAAGCGGGCTGCAAAAGTAAAAACTTATTTTTTATTAAACAAATTTATATTTTTTATTCGCTACATTTTCTCTAAAACATAACCCCTTTTTTTCGGAGTGCAAAAATACAGACTCTCATATCAACTACCAAACTTTATACCTTTTATTTAACAAGTTTTATTCTGTTATTTTATTACTGTAACCATTTGAAATTATACTGAGAGAATGTGAAAGAGCATCACCACTTTTTTTGAGCGGGGTGCAAATATAGGATGGAATCTTTTCTTGACAATGATAATTACAATTTAATTTGAAACTATTTCTACATTTTTTTTGAAAGCCTTGCTGATATTGCTTTTTAAAGAATTATATTTTATGGTTATGAACGAATATTCTTTACAATTGCATTGATAATTTTGAAAACCTAACTTCCTATCTTTGCGTAACTCACCCTACCCTCTCCACTTCGTGTAGAGGGAGAGCGAGAAAATAAAGTATTAGATTATGCAATTGGTTTTTGATATTGTTGGTCTATTGCATAATAAAAGCTGAATAATGGTATGCCGATGAAGTGAGTGACACAACGATGATGACCATAGCTGTGTTTTAGTTTGGGCAAAAAATAAAAACATAAATAAAAAACGATGGCTGCAAAAACAGACAATTTTCAATCTCCAGATTATTTTAATGTAGATGAATTATTGAGTGAAGAGCATAAGCTTATACGTGAGAGCGTGAGAAGCTATGTAAAGAAAGAGATTTCGCCGATTATTGAAGATTATGCGCAACGTGCGGAGTTTCCTCAACAGATAGTGAAGCAATTGGGCGACTTGGGTTGCTTTGGTCCTACTGTGCCTGAACAATATGGTGGCGGTGGATTGGATTATATTTCTTACGGATTGATGATGCAGGAATTGGAACGTGGGGATAGTGGTGTGCGTTCTACCGCAAGTGTGCAAGGTTCGTTGGTGATGTTTCCTATTTATCAATATGGCAATGAAGCACAGCGCAATAAATATTTACCAAAATTGGCTAGTGGAGAATGGCTTGGTTGTTTTGGATTGACAGAACCTAACCATGGTAGCGATCCTGCGGGCATGCTTACCAATTTTAAAGATAATGGTGATGATACCGTAACATTGAATGGTGCAAAAATGTGGATTAGCAATGCACCTTTTAGCCAAGTAGCAGTGGTGTGGGCAAAAGACGATGCGGGAGAAATACGGGGAATAATTGTAGAGCGTGGCATGGAAGGTTTTACTACGCCTACCACACATGGCAAGTGGAGCCTGCGTGCAAGCGCTACTGGCGAGCTTGTTTTTGATAATGTAAAAGTGCCTAAAGAAAATATTTTACCAAATGTAAAGGGATTGAAAGGACCGTTGGGTTGTTTGACTAAAGCACGCTATGGTATTGCATGGGGCGCTATTGGTGCGGCTATGGATTGCTATTATATTGCATTAGTGTATAGCAAAGAGCGTGTACAATTTGGAAAACCGATTGGTGGTTTTCAATTGCAACAAAAGAAATTGGCCGAAATGGTGACTGAAATAACGAAAGCACAATTGCTAAATTGGAGACTAGGTGTACTAATGAACGAAGGAAAAGTAACGCCACAGCAAGTGAGTATGGCTAAGCGTAATGCATGCGAAGTGGCCACCAATATTTGCAGAGATGCACGCCAAATGCTAGGCGGAATGGGTATTACAGGCGAGTACCCTGTGATGCGCCACATGATGAATTTAGAAAGTGTGATTACGTATGAGGGAACACATGATATACATTTGCTGATAACGGGAATGGATGTGACGGGGATAAATGCGTTTAAGTAATAAATACATATCTTTATAATAACCATAACCTTACCAGCTAATGACTATCAAGAAAATCGTACTTCATTTTTGTTTTCTGATTGTTTTACTTAATTTTTCTTGTCAGAAAGATTTTACAAACGACAACATCATACCAACACCAGTAACGCCAGTGTTGATACCAAATATATTACCTGTAACCTTACCAAATAATCCTGTAACTTTTTCGGTGGTAGGGAAAATTACAGACGAGAACAATTTGCCTGTAAGCGGCGCAAATGTGAGTGGTGGTGGAGTTACAGTAATTTCAAATACCAATGGGATTTTTAAAATAAACAATGGAAATTTTAATGGAAATTTTGCTACCATTAAAGTTGAAAAAAATAATTATTTTTCTATTGTAAAAACGATTGCTTCCCTTACTTCAGAAACGCAATTTATAAATTGCAAATTATCTGCGAAAAAATTGATAGGCAAAATTGCTGCTACTGGTGGTGCTTTAGATTTTGCTTCGGGCAATGTAAATATTTCTTTTCCGTCAAATGCTTTTGTGAATAGTACAGGAATTAATGTTGTGGACTCTGTAAGTATTTATGCCACTTTTATTGACCCTACTGCTACTGATGCGAGTGTAAGAATGCCCGGCAATTTAACAGGCGTAGAATCTCCATCTACTACATTCCAATTGTCTTCTTATGGTATGCTAGCTGTTGAGTTGAAAAACGCAGCTGGAGAATCTGTAAAGTTAGCTGAGGGGAAAAAGGCTACAATTACTTCTACTATT
The DNA here is from genome assembly GCA_031429575.1 of Ferruginibacter sp. Lineage (GTDB taxonomy): Bacteria > Bacteroidota > Bacteroidia > Chitinophagales > Chitinophagaceae > Ferruginibacter. The sequence continues at coordinate 3,072 of JANOZW010000059.1, read as the reverse complement.
CCTTCTTCGTTGATGGCATCTGCACCTAGTACTATACCACTTTGGTATTTTGATGAAACAAATGGCGTATGGGTAAAACAAGGGGAAGCAGTTAAAGTAAACAATACTTATAAAGGTGACGTATCTCATTTTACTTTTTGGAATTTTGATATAAACTTACCACAGGTATTTTTCTCTGCAAAATTTAAAAACAGGGCAGATAGTACGCCTGTACCATATTCAAGAGTAACCCTTAGTTTGGCTAGTGGCAATAATTATGAATATGAAAATTTGACCAATTCTGGTGGATATCCATATGGTTATGTTCCAAAAAATTTGCCTTTGAGAATGCGTTTTTATAGATTCAATGGAAATGTACTTCTTGACACCATTGTAGGACCATTTGCTTCTTCGCCTAATAATTTAGGTAATATTTACATTAATTTTCCTGCATTACCTGCCCCACCTCCAATAGTAAAAGGTACTATGTTAAATTGTAATTTGCTACCTAGCATACGTGGCAGTGTGAAAGTGGTGATAGATAGTTTAGATTACGTAGGAATGATAAATAATCTTGGGCAATTTTCAATTTTATTAAATAGTGTGCCTGCGGTAAATGCACAATTATATGTTTCAGGTATTGATAGTACAACCAATACGACGATACCAAATACAACTATAAATTATGTAAACAATAATTCTTTAAACTTGGGTATTGTTTATGCGTGTACTACTCCACCAGCACAATTTATTTCATACACTTTAGATGGTGGCACTCCTCACCTTTTTACAAGAGGATTAGATTCTGCATTTTGTACAACAACATTTGTTTTTAATAGGACTAATATAGCATGTAGAAGAGCTAATGGAACTCCAATGGTGGAAGGCTATGTAGCATTTTTGACTGGCCCGACAGTATCGGCTAATACGGACACAAGCTCTATTTTAACATTGCAACAATATACTACCGCTTCTACACCAAGGTCGCTTAACTTAGTTTCCTTTACAGAACAATACACTTCTTATCCAACATCATTAGCTGTTCCCGGTTGGGTAATAGGTAATTTTAATGCTACATTTAGAGATAGTGCAAGCTTACTTCATACAGTAAGTTCGAATTTTAAAATGTGGAGGAATTAATTTTATAATTAAAAATATGAATAGAATTTCAGTAATTGGCGCAGGCCAAATGGGAAATGGCATTGCACATGTATTTGCGCAAGCTGGTTTTAAAGTAACATTGATAGATGTGAATGCAGAGCAGCTGGCAAAAGCCATTGCTACCATTTGTAAAAACTTTGATAGGCAAATTGCAAAAGCAGTGCTTACAGAAGACGATAAAAAAAATGCTCTAGATAATATTACCACTGCAACAGATTTAGCAGCAGGTGTAAATGATGCACAGTTGGTTATAGAAGCTGCTACAGAAAATATAGATTTAAAATTAAAAATATTTAAAGTCATAGATGAAGCAGCACCAGCAGGTTGCATTTTAGCAAGTAACACTTCTTCTATTTCTATTACAAAAATAGCGGCTGCTACTAAGCGCCCGCAAGATGTAATAGGTATGCACTTTATGAACCCTGTGCCAGTGATGAAATTGGTAGAAATTATAAATGGCTATGCTACTAAAAAAGATATTACTGATACAATAGTTGAACTAAGTAAAACGCTTGGCAAAGTGCCTTGTGTGGTAAATGACTATCCAGGTTTTGTAGCCAATAGAATTTTAATGCCAATGATAAATGAAGCTATTAGCACATTGTTTGAAGGCGTGGCTGGTGTAGCAGAAATAGATACTGTAATGAAACTAGGCATGGCTCACCCTATGGGACCATTGCAATTGGCAGATTTTATTGGTCTAGATACTTGCCTTTCTATTTTAAAAGTATTGCATGATGGTTTTGGAAATCCAAAATATGCGCCATGCCCATTGTTGGTAAATATGGTGATGGCAGGTAAGCTTGGCGTAAAAACTAGTGAAGGGTTTTATGTATATACTGCCGGAAGTAAGGATTTGATGGTGAGCGAGGTATTTAAAAAATAAGTTTTACCACATAGGAAAATAGACACATAGATTCACATATTTTGAAATCGCTTTTCTATTTAGCCCGATTATTTTTTTAATAATATTGATATAAATTTAGTTTGTCTTTATTATAAATATAAAAATATTATTTGCGATTAATTATTATCGCTTACAATAAAACACCGCTTGTAAAACCAAGCGGCGTTAAACTTTTTAATCTCCTAAAAAACTTAATTGAAATCTACTACTTGATAGCCAACTCCATCTTGAAATTCAGTAGCATCTACTTCTGCATAATACACTCCATCTAAATAATAATATTCATTACCATCAACAGATTTTACTTCGTAGCCATTCGGTAATGCATCTATTACTGCTCCTACTGGTGGATTTACCACTACATAATCGTTTGCAGATTTTACGTAGTATGTGCCATAATAATAGTAATAATTACGTGGGCCGATTATAAGTGGTCTATACCCGATTGGCAAGGTTCTAATTCTTAAGCCACGAGCAGGACGTACCACTATGTAATTATTGTTTCGCTGTGTATAATAAATACCATTATTGTGATAATAATTGTGACCTCTACCTGAAATAAATACAGCATTGGCAGGCCTAACATTTACAGATACGCCCCACCTAGGTAAAGTATTATACCTATAGTGTGCATTGCGAACAACTACTCGATGATAAGGTCTTTGAACTATTACAACTCTACCCCTACCACCTCTGCGCTGAGCTTGTGCAATATTTGATAATGATATGGATGTAATGGTAAGCAAGAAAACAAGTGCTAGGTGTTTTGTAATTTTCATAGTATTATTTTTAAAGTTTAATTTATACTTTTTAAGACTAAACAAAAAGATAGAAGTTTAACGGGCATATATTCGTAGCAAAAGAAATTACTAAGCGTTAATTGTTAATAAAAATTAACTTGTGTAAAATAACCTCACAATGCTACATGTTGCTATTATCGGTTTTGGATTATCTGGAAGATATTTACAGGCGCCATTTTTTGAAACAAATTTAAATTATAATCTTACTACAATTGTTTCTGTAAA
>JANOZW010000058.1:0-5337 GCA_031429575.1 Ferruginibacter sp. | reverse complement strand
TCTATTTTAGAAAAATCTAAAATATCTGTAAGTATAGATAATAAATAGTTAGAAGAAAAAACCAAAGTGTCCACCAAATCGTGTTGGGAAGGATTAAGGGCCTCAGTTTTTAATAAATTTGCTATACCAATAACGCCATTTATTGGCGTACGAATTTCGTGGCTCATGGTAGATAAAAAATCACCTTTTGCTTTTTTGCCTTGCTCCGCTATGATTTTTTCTACTGTGGCGTTTTGTAATTCTACTGCAGCTATTTTAAGTTCCGCTTCCGATTTTTTTCTTAAAGCAATTTCTGCATTTAATTTATTTGTATTGGTAAACGAGTCATCCAACAATGCTGCTATATTCCCAAATTCATCATGCTTTATTTTTAACTTTTCCAAGTAAGAACCATCTTTACTATTTAATGCAACAGATAAAATGGAAACTGGTTTCAATACTTTTACACCAAGAAATGTATAATAAGCTATACCCAAAATTAAAAAAAGGAATAAATAAATAAGGGAGTATTTTCCAAAATAATCATTGTAAACAGTTATTTCACTTAGTATTTTGGTAGATTCAAGTGAAGCAAAATTAGCTCCTAAAAAATCTTCCAGTTTATGATGATAACTAATTATATTTTGATCTGTGTTGATTGAATCTTGCAATAATTTTCCATTTTGCAAAGTTGCAAAATTAGCTCCAGCAGAGATATCACTTAAGTTTTTTAAATATGTTTCATCATATTTTTTCCCAAAAACTAAAAATACAAGTGCACTATTATCAGCATTATTTTTTTGTGAAAATTCCATTGGAGCAATGACTAATTGTGTAACTATTCCATTAATAGTAGCGTAAAAGTTTTTATATGGATTTTCTACTATATTATTCAAAAAAGTAACTTGCTCAACTGGGAATATTGGATTAATTCTATTCCCATCTCTTGCAAACAAAACCTCTGCATTATTGGTTAATATCCAAACATAATCTATATTATAACTTGAAAGTGTAGGTACAAAATTAGAAGTAAGCCAATTTGTATCGTTTATTGAAATCGCCTTTTTTAAATCTTTATCATATGAATTTTCTAAAACAAAGTTTTCAAAATTTCTATTATTCGTTTCTAACAAAGTATTGGTACTTTTTTTAAGTTCAACATACCTGTTGTTAAGAAGCATTTTGTTTTTTGATAAAGTGGCTTGTTTAAAGCCATAAAAAAATACAACAACCAATATTAAAAATAAAATGGATATATAAACAATAGCAGATTTCGTTTTCATATGTAAAAACGTATTTAGTGGATTTTAGTTTTGGCAAAAAATAACCAATTGTGGTAAATAGTTATTCAGTAAAGCATATACAATATAAACAGTGTTTTTTGATTTAATAAACCATATTTTCTTCTAATAAACAGATATTTTTACCATTTATTGCTTCAAAATGAATCTAAAACCTTTAAATCATCGTTAACTAGTATCCATTTTATAAAGATTATAACAAAATAATGACATCAGCATACAATTTCATTGCCTCATGGCAACTCTTTCCCGAAAAAGGCATATACGAAAAAGGCAATAGGCCAAAGAGTGGTTATTTTCAAATAACAGCTGCAGAAGATAAAAATCATTTAACCATAAACAATAGTTGGGTAACGCTAGAAAATGTTTCTTTTGGTGCCAAGTATGATATTGTAATTGATGATTCGTTGCAAGAATTTTATGATAAAGATTTTGCAACTCACGTACGAGGTAAAGTTGTTAGCTCGATCATTTTTGAAATACAGTTTATAAAAGATGATAAAATAGTGCTAGAAGTTGTACATGCGATAGAACCAAATGGGTATTTAAAAGTTACACAGATTGGTACTAAAGAAGATGGAACAGCCTTTACTAATGTGGAGTTTTTTCACAAGCAAATGAGTGTGCTGCCATATAGTGCTAGTGTGAGTGGTGTTGTTATAAAACCTACGAATGAAGGTGTAATACGGCACAAGGTTTTAACGGCTATGGAAGAGCAAACCAATATGCAGCTAGACCAAATAAGAAAGCAGGTAGAGTTACTCGCATTGCAGGCACAAGAGATACAAAGCAGGAAAGAATTATCCATGATTGTGTATAGTGCAAAATTAAATTTCCAACCCATTATTGGAAACATATATCACTTATACGAAAATAATGATGGCTCTTACATGATTAGCATGATAAGCCCTAACGAATGGGGACGAGGTAAAAAATCTTTTAAAACACATCATGCAAAAGTGCAGTTGTTGGCAGATCATACTTGGAAGGAGGTATTGTAAAAGTAAATGCCGTTTCTTTTACGAAACGGCATTTACTTTTCAACTATTTTCAACAATATTCAACATCATTTTTTCAACCCCTCTTCAATCTCTTATAATTTCCCCACCATCTCCTCAGGCACTACCCACGCATCAAATTCCTCAGCAGTTACATAACCCAATTTCACCGCCATTTCTTTTAAAGTTGTTCCTTCTTTATGGGCTGTCTGGGCTATTTCTGCGGCTTTGTAATACCCAATTTTTGTGTTTAATGAAGTTACTAGCATCAATGAATTATCTACATGCTTTTTTATATTGGCTTTAATAGGCGCTAATCCTATTGCACATTTATCATTGAAAGAAACACAGCCATCCCCTATCAAACGAGCACTATGCAGAAAATTATAAATCATTACAGGTTTAAAAACATTGAGCTCAAAATGCCCATTGCTACCACCAATACCAATCGTAACATCATTGCCCATTACTTGTGCGGCTATCATGGTAAGCGCTTCGCATTGTGTAGGGTTTACTTTGCCTGGCATTATGGAAGAACCTGGCTCATTGTCTGGAATAAATATTTCTCCAATACCGCTGCGTGGCCCACTACTAAGCATGCGAATATCGTTGGCAATTTTCATTAAACTTACTGCCACCATTTTTAATGCCCCATGCATTTCTACAATGGCGTCGTGTGCTGCTAATGCTTCAAACTTATTTTCTGCTGTTATAAATGGTAAGCCTGTTAAAGTTGCAATATGTTTTGCTACATTTTCTGAATAGCCCTCGGGAGTATTTATTCCTGTACCTACAGCCGTTCCTCCAAGCGCTAGCTCACTCAAATGCGGCAGTGCATTGTTTATAGCACGCAAGCCATGGTCTAGCTGCGATACATATCCACTAAACTCTTGCCCCACCGTAAGAGGCGTAGCATCCATAAAATGTGTACGACCAATTTTTACCACATGCATATATTGTACAGATTTTGCCGCAAGCGTATCTCGTAGTTTTTTTATACCAGGTATGGTTACATCTTGCAAAATTTTATACGCTGCTATGTGCATAGCCGTAGGAAAAGTGTCATTGCTACTTTGGCTTTTGTTTACATCATCATTTGGGTGAAGAAATTTTTCTTTGTCTGATAATTTGCCTCCGTTTAACACATGCCCACGATAAGCCACTACTTCGTTTACATTCATATTGCTTTGTGTACCGCTTCCCGTTTGCCATACTACCAATGGAAAATATTCATCCAATTTTCCTTCCAAAATTTCGTCGCATACTTTACCAATCATATCGCATTTTTCTTGTGGCAATATGCCTGCATCTTTATTGGTAAGTGCTGCTGCTTTTTTCAAGTACGCAAATGCCTTTATAATTTCTTTGGGCATTTTATTTATATCCTGAGCTATCTTAAAATTATCGATACTACGCTGGGTTTGAGCGCCAAAGTAAGCGTCTATAGGCACCTGTACTTCGCCCATGGTATCTTTTTCTATTCTATATTCCATTGTATGAAAAATTAAATTTTAATAATGAGCAAATATAAGAAAGGAAAAGATGTTATACTAAGTAAGAAAATAGTGTGCAAAAAGGAAGTGAATATTATTTTTTTGTTAAGCATTTTAGTAAAGAGGCAAAAAATACCCAAAACCCATTTACGAAAAATGCCCCTCAGTAGAAACTGAGCGGCTTTAACGATTGCTTGCTATATATGAAAATTTTAAATTATTTTATTTGATATTTGTAAAAAATTATTTCGATTTGTTTTACAGGAATGAAAAACATTTTAATAATTTCCTTTAATGATTGTTTTTAAAACTTGCTTTGTAAAAATAAGACTGTCTATTATTTAAAAAATATGTTTTTGATAAGCATTTTATTATCGTAAAATATAATTTGAAATATATAAACGCTTTATAGTATTAGCTTTTGTAAAAAATAAATCATTATGGTCAACAAGTTTACGGATACATTATTTCAATTGGTTCGCTCATTAGAAAAAGCGGAAAAAAGGCATTTCAAATTATTTATTAAGAGAAGTTCCGGAAATGAGGATCTTAAAATAATAGAACTATTTGATGCACTTGATAAGTTAGATGAGTATGATGAAACAGTATTACTAAAAAAGCTGCGAACAATAAAAAAGCCACAGCTATCCAATGTAAAAGTGCATTTATACAAACAACTTTTAGCAAGTTTACGGCTATTAAAAAGCACCGATAGTATAGATTTACAATTAAACGAACAATTTGATTTTGCACATATTTTATATAAAAAGGGACTGTATTTTCATAGCCTTAAAATTTTAGATAAAGCGAAAGAAACAGCCAAAGCCAACCACAAAGTAAATTTTTTATTGCAAGCCATTACACTGGAGAAAAGAATAGAAACCTTGCATATTACCGGCCCCACAAAAGCACGCATAGTAGATTTAGCAGAAGAAATAAATGAAGTTACTTCCAAAATAGATACATTATCTAGATTAAGTAATTTAACAATGCTTTTGTACAATTGGTTTATTAAAAACGGACATGCAAAAAATAAACATGATGAAAAGCGGGTTGTAGAATACTTTCAAACCCATTTACCAAAAAACGATTGGGATAAAGCAGGTTTTTATGAAAAATTATATTTACACCAGAGCTACAGTTGGTTTGCTTATATAAAACAAGACTTTTTAAATTACTACCGATGGAGTCAAAAATGGGTAGATATTTTTGAAGAAACACCTTTGATGATGCGTGTAGAAACAGGGCATTACATTAAAGGGTTGCATACATTACTAAATGCTCATTTCACATTACGGAATTTTAATAAAATGGATGAGATACTCACGCATTTTGAAAAATATGGTGAGTCCGATAGGGTAAGGCTGCACGATAATTTTAGAACACAAGCATTTATTTATATATACAGTGCTAAACTAAATTTACACAGTATTAGAGGGAGTTTTAATGAAGGGATATTATTGGTACCACATATTTTAAAAGGGTTAAAAGAAGATGAATTGTTTATAGATGAGCATAGGATAATGCTTTTTAATTATAAAATAGCTACGCTGTACTTTGGCAGTG
>JANOZW010000057.1:0-3090 GCA_031429575.1 Ferruginibacter sp. | reverse complement strand
TAGTTGAGGCAGCAGTAGCAGGCGTACCAACCGCAGCAACCATTTCTTGCGATAATGGATCACTGTATTCTGCAAAGCCTTCTGCAAGCCATAAGTCGTTCCAATGTGCAAAAGTTACATTATCACCAAACCATTGATGGGTCATTTCGTGTATTAAAGTAGGAATATTTGCAATAGTACTTGTTGGCATGGACGACATAGTTTGATGTTCCATTGCTGCTCCGCCATCCATACCGTCAGAAAAGCCATGTTTATCATTTTTAAAAGGATATTCACCAAATAATGAAGTCCATTTTTGCAGTGTTGGATTTACTTGGTTGGTTATAGCATTTTTTGCTGCTGTATGATTTGTACCACCTTTTAATAAATTATAAACCACTTGCACATTTGTAGTACCCGTATTTACATTCCAATAAGTTCTGTTAAAACGAGCTACAGTAACAGATATTAAATATGATGCAATAGGATAATTTGAATGAAACTTAAAAATCCTATCATTGCCAACAATAGTTGAATCTATCATTTTGCCATTGGTAGATACCCAAAAAGTATCTACTACTAATGGAAAAACAGAATTCCCTGCTTTCCCCCAAGGAACGCTTACAATGATATCAAACGAATCAATTTTATCTTGCATATCAGCTTTGCAAGGCCACCAATCTCTATCTTCATAAGATTCCGACAAAGTACTTAGCACTTTACCTGCAGTAGTTGCTGTGGTAAGTTGAAACCCTTGTTCAACAGCTGTTTTTGCCGGAGGCACACCTCTATAATAAACAATAAAAGAATCTATAAAATTAATAGAAAGCGTAGTTCCCAAATTTAATGTTACAATATTTCCAGCTCTTGTATATCCTGCTCCTAATGTAAATTTATTAGCTCTAAAACGAATAGAATCTACTAATAAAACACTACGCAAATCGAAAGTAATAGTACTTACACTAGCTTGTGTAGTTTTAAAATTAAATTGTACTGAACCTTTAATGTATTTACCAACAGCAGAATCGGGATTTAAACGCCAAAATATTTTATGGTAAATAACATCAATATTAGAACCTGTACCACTTGTGCCTTGCGATCTTGCTGCTATTATCGAGCTTATACTATGGGGTTGATTTGAATTGCGCTTTCCTTTTCTTTCTAACGATTGTGCAAGAAGTTGATTACCTAATAAGATAAACAAAATTGTAAATACTAATAAACGCATTTTCATATGGAGTTTTAATGGAAAAACTACATAAAACTGGGGAGTTTTATATATTATTTTACTGAACGAAATTGCAGGTGCAATATTGTGCAAAAAAATAGCTTTAAGTTTAGCTATTCTTCTACAGCATCTTCATATTAAATTTATTGCTTAACTTTAATGGAAACTATTCTTGTTCAAATAAAAATTTGTATTATGAAAGTAGCAGATATTTTAAAGGCTAAAGGCAGTTTTGTTTACTACATAACAGCCAATGCAACTGTGTATGATGCATTGAAAACCATGGCAGAAAAAAATATTGGTGCATTAATGATAATAGAAGAAGAAAAGCTAGTTGGTATTTTTTCTGAAAGAGATTATGCTCGTAAAATTGTATTGCAAGGCAAGGCATCGCATGATACTCCTGTGAGTGAGGTAATGACTGGTAAAGTATTAACCGTAGTATCAGAGGATAGTTTGGAAAACTGCATGTCTTTAATGAGTAAAAATAAAGTGCGCCATTTACCCGTGGTGGATAATGAAAAAGTAACTGGTATTATTTCTATTTCTGATGTGGTGACAGCCATTATAGAAAATCAGCAAGAAACGATAAAGCATTTGCAGGAGTATATTGCGCAGTAGTTAGGTTGCGGGTTCCGAGTTTATGGGTTACGGGTTGTGGAACGTTGAGAAAAATTTATTGCCGCTTATTCTCTACCCCCCTTTTTTTAAATAATAAATTCCAACATATTAATTCACCCATTTGAATTCCATTTTCTATGAAATTACTTTATCTCTTTTTTTTATGTATAACACTTCACTTAAAAAGTGATGCACAAAAAATTGAAAAATGGAAAATTACTGACGTAGCCAATCTGATAGAAAAATCAGATTCTATATTGGTAATAAATTTTTGGGCTATATTTTGTGTACCATGTATTGAAGAAATACCTGATCTCATAAAATATACAAATCTTCATAAAAAAGACAATGTAAAACTATACTTGGTTAGTTTGGATCTTCCAGAATACTATCCCAATAAAATAAAAAAATTTGTAGCTAAGAAAAAATTTAATACCAAGGTTGCTTGGCTAGACGAAACCAATGCAGATTATTTTTGCCCAATAATTTCAAAGCAATGGAGCGGTGCAATACCTGCTACGCTTATTGTAAATAAAAAAAAGGGATTAAGGCAATTTTATGAAAAAAAATTATCTGCAACTGAAATAAAAAAAGCCATTGAGGCTGCGTTGTAGAAGAATAATTATTTTCTTTTAATAGTACAACCTACGCTCCTACTCGTTTTAACTGAAATATCCTTCCCGCCAGTTAATTCATCTATGGCAATGCGTAAGTGCTTTCTTACGTCATTTGTTTCGCTATTAGGATTATCATCTATACCTCCATGATAAACCAATTTTAAATTCTTATCAAATAAAAAACATTCTGGAGTACGATTGGCACCAAAGGCATCAGCAATAGCGCTATTTTCATCTACTACATAAAACCAATTGTATTTTTGTGCTTTATAATAGGTTTGCATAGCTGCATAACTATCTGCTTCTGTACGCTGCGCTTCATTGCTATTCAATACGATAACACCATAATTCAAACCTTGAGCATACGCACATATGGCTCTGGCTCTTTCTTGATATTTAATAACATAAGGACATGTGTTGCAACTGAACATTACTAATAATCCATTTTCTTTTTTTGCAGATTGCATGGTAACTTGCTTACCACTTACATCTTTTAATTTTGTATCTGCTTTTGGCAGTGCATCTCCAATGTTTAACACATCAGCATTTACAAAAGAGATTAACGCTATGCTTAAAATAGCTATTGATAAAAAAAGAATCTTTTTCATATAATTATTTGTTTGTATAAAATTAGTAAAAATATTT
>JANOZW010000056.1:0-15113 GCA_031429575.1 Ferruginibacter sp. | reverse complement strand
GCGGGCTGGACGGGACTCGAACCCGCGACCTCTGCCGTGACAGGGCAGCATTCTAACCAACTGAACTACCAACCCGTTGGCCCTAAAAACCATACTTATTTGCACAAATACCTTTTTTCGGATTGCAAAGATAGGGATTTTAATTTTTTATAAACAAAACTTTATAAAAATAATTGTAACTACTACTTTTACAAATTATATTACATTATTAAAAGTATAATTCAGATAAAAAAATACTATGCCACAACTAAAAAATAGGCAATTTCTAGAGTTTGAAAAGCCGCTAAAAGACTTGTTTGACCAAATAGAACAGCTTACCCTAACACAAGAAAAATCGCATACAGATATGAGCAGCGCCATAAGCCTGCTTGAGGAGAGAGTAGAAGAAACAAAGAAAAGCATTACCAATAACCTAACAGCATGGCAGCGTGTACAAATGAGCCGCCATCCTGATAGGCCTTACACATTAAAGTACATAGAAAAAATGTGTACTTCTTTTATAGAACTACACGGCGATAGAAATGTAAAGGATGATAAGGCGATGGTAGGTGGTTTTGCACAGCTAGATGGCGAAACCGTTATGATTATTGGCCAACAAAAAGGCAACAATACCAAAACTAGGCAGATTAGGAATTTTGGAATGGCAAACCCAGAAGGATATAGAAAAGCACTACGTTTAATGAAGCTGGCAGAAAAATTTAATAAGCCAGTTATTACTTTAATAGATACACCAGGCGCATACCCTGGTTTAGAAGCGGAAGAGCGTGGGCAAGGAGAAGCCATTGCCAGAAATATTTTTGAAATGATAAGCCTTAAAGTACCAGTTATTTGCGTTATCATTGGAGAGGGTGCTAGCGGTGGCGCTTTGGGTATAGGTGTTGGTGATAGAGTGGTAATGATGGAAAACACTTGGTACACCGTTATATCTCCAGAAAGTTGTAGTAGTATTTTGTGGCGTAGTTGGGATAAAAAAGAAACAGCTGCAGAACAATTAAAACTTACAGGTACCGATATGCTTAACTTTGGCTTGGTGGACGAAGTATTGCCCGAGCCAGCTGGTGGTGCGCATTGGGATTATGATGCTGCTGCAGAAATTGTAAAGCAATATTTATCAAAAACAATAAAAGAATTAAAACAAATTCCTGCGCACGATCGCATTGACATGCGCATTAAGAAATTTGGCAATATGGGTTTTTGGCAAGAATAATAAATGAATGCGATGGTAAAAACTAAAAAATTAATATGCTTAAAATAGGGGTAATAGGTGCAGGTCATTTAGGTAAATTCCATTTAAACAATTGGCTAGAAATAGATGAGGTAGAAGTCGTGGGATTTTGTGATACAGACGATAATAATGCAAACAATGTAATATCTAAATATAATTTAAAAAGATTTTCAACGGCGGAGGAATTGTTAGATAACTGCGATGCCGTGGATATCGTAGCGCCAACTACATTTCATTACGAACTCTGTGCACTTGCCTTACGCAAAGGCAAACATGTATTTGTAGAAAAACCACTTACCAATACAATGGACGAAGCCAAGGCGCTTTTAAAATTAGCGGTAGAGTCTAATTTAAAATTTCAAGTAGGACATGTGGAGCGTTTTAATCCTGCATTTGTGGCACTAAAAAATTATAAGCTGGAGCCCATGTTTATCGAAGTACATAGGTTATCGCAATTCAATCCTCGTGGTACAGATGTGAGTGTGATACTAGATTTGATGATACACGATATAGACATTATTCTTCACTTGGTAAAAAGCAATGTATCTTATATTTCTGCTAATGGTGTTGTCGTATTAAGTGATACACCAGATATTGCCAATGTGCGTATAGAATTTGACAACGGTTGTGTAGCCAATCTTACCAGCAGCCGTATTTCTATGAAGAAGATGAGGAAGATGCGTTTGTTTCAAAAAGACTCCTACATTGGAATAGATTTTTTAGAAAAGAAAACCGAAGTAATTAGCCAAAATACAACAGCAGATAAAAATGTGTTTACTTTTGATATCGATACTGGCAAAGGCAAGAAAACCGTAGCCATTGCTAACCCTATTGTAACAGAAAGCAATGCTATGAAAGAAGAATTAATTGCATTTAAAAATGCCATCATACACAATACCGAAACACCCGTAACTGTTTTAGATGGTTTTAGAGCCATGGAAGTAGCACACCAAATTTTAGATAAAATAAATAAAGTAGTAAGTTAGCTTGAAACAACCTAGAGTTAATATCAGTTGGTATATCCTCGCAGATATAGCAGTAGCCTTATTTACATGGCTAACGTTTTATTATTTGCGAACCTATTTTCAACATTACGACTTCAGTATTCCTTCAGGATTTTACTTAGGACTTTTTTTGTATACCACCGGTTGGATAGGGTTGCATTTTCTTACAGGCACATATCATAATCTGTATCAAAAATCTAGGGTTGGGGAGCTTTTTAAAACTATTTTCGTTAGTTTAATAGGTTGTTTGGTTTTGTTGTTTTTTTTTATATTAAAAAATCCTAGAACAGATAATTACGATTATTATCTAGATTTTTATGCCTTACTTTTTCCACTCACATTTTGCAGTGTATTGGTGAGAATGATTATTCTTTCCTACACTAAAAAACAATTGCATAATAAAAATGTATTTTTTAATGCTATACTAATTGGCTCAGGTAAAAAAGCAGAGCAATTTTGTAAAGATTTTTTTAAATCAAACGACAACTCAGGTTTTGTTATTACTGATTTTATTAACCTAAATGGTAAAGTAATAAACATGGCTTCCAAAAATATTAAAACCCATTACAACACAGATAGCATAGATAGCATTATAAAAGAAAAAAATATCGAAGAGGTAATTATAGCAGTTGACAATACAGAACGTGTACTTATATCACAAATATTACAAAAGCTTAGCAACAAAGATGTAAATATAAAAATAACCCCAGATACATTGGATATAATTAGCGGTGCGCTGCAAGATAGCAATGTAATGGGCGTACCATTGATAGATATACATTTTGGGCAAATGGTATTGTGGCAGCAAAATATAAAACGCTTACTAGATATTTTTGTAAGCTTAGTAGGTGGCATATTAATTTCGCCAGTTTTAATTTTCTCTATTATTCGTTTAAAAATATCTTCTGCTGGTCCCATATTTTTTATACAAGAAAGAATAGGCTACAAGGGTAAACCATTTAATATGTACAAGCTTCGTTCTATGATTGTAGATGCCGAAAAAGATGGCCCATTACTAAGTAGTGAAAACGATCCACGCATTACTCGATGGGGTAGAACAATGCGAAAATGGCGACTAGATGAATTGCCACAATTATGGAATATTCTTATTGGAAATATGAGCCTTGTCGGCCCAAGACCTGAGCGGAAATTTTACATAGACCAACTAAAAGGATTGCACCCAGAATATAAATATTTGTTTAAAGTAAAACCAGGGCTTACTAGCTGGGGTATGGTAAAATTTGGCTATGCAAGTAATATTGATGAAATGGTAGAACGCATGCAATACGATCTTATATATATAGAAAATATTTCTCTTTCTCTAGATTTTAAAATTTTGCTACATAGCATTCGTATTATACTTTCGGGTAAGGGGAAGTGATGTTGTTCAAAGTTGAAAGTTCAAGGTTCAAAGTTGCGGGTTTATGGGTTGCGGGTTGCGAGTTTTTTTACAAACTTTGTGCTTTGCATCTTTGCGAACCTATCCGTCGAAGGAGAGGGAGAAGCAAAAAACTTACAGCGTTATTTTTCATAAAATACCTTCACGACTCCGCCTTTGCCAGCAGGTAAGTTTTCGGTAAAGCAGAATTGCGAAGCAATAAAAGCGGAGCTTTCCCTTTGTGCCTTTGAGACTTTGTGGCTATAAATCTTTTGCGAAGCAAAATAACTTACCGCCTTATTTTTTCAGAAAACGCCTTCCCGACTTCTCGGCAAAAACATTTTGCAAAGCATTCCAAAAGCGAAGCTTACCCTTTGTGCCTTTGAGACTTTGTGGCTATAAATTTTTTGCGAAGCAAAATAACTTACCGCCTTATTTTTTCAGAAAACGCCTTCCCGCCTTTTCGGCAAAAACATTTTGTAAAGCATCCCAAAAGCGAAGCTTTCCTTTTGTGCCTTTGAGACTTTGTGGCTATAAATCTTTTGCAAAGCAAAATAACTTACCGCCTTATTTTTTTCAGAAAACGCCTTCCCGCCTTTTCGGCAAAAACATTTTGTAAAGCATCCCAAAAGCGAAGCTTTCCTTTTGTGCCTTTGAGACTTTGTGGCTATAAATCTTTTGCGAAGCAAAATAACTTACCGCCTTATTTTTTCAGAAAACGCCTTCCCGACTTCTCGGCAAAAAATAAAGGTAAATGATGATGAGGTATATTGGAGATTTAAAGTTAGCCCTTGATCATAAAATCATTTTTCATCTTTTATTATGCAATAGATGATGCATTTTTCATTATTTTTGAACAAACACCACTGTTTTGAAAAAACTCATCTCTCTTACTGCTATTCTATTTTTTACAAGCAGCAGCTTTGCGCAAAATAAATATTGGCAACAAAAAACAGACTACAAAATATCTGTAACACTAAACGATACTGATAATACCCTCAAAGGTTTTGAACAAATAGATTATTACAACAACTCACCAGACACACTTACTTTTATTTGGATACATCTTTGGCCAAATGCTTATAAAAATGATAAGACTGCTTTTAGCGACCAACGGTTAGAAAATGGCAGCACAGATTTTTATTTTTCAGAAGAAAATAAAAAAGGTTACATCAATCAATTAAATTTTAAGGTGGATAATGTAAATGCTGCCACAGAAGATCATCCACAACACCAAGACATTGTAAAACTTTTATTAACTACAGCACTTGCACCTGGTAAAAGCATAAAAATAGAAACACCATTTCATGTAAAATTACCATACCCTTTTTCGAGAGCGGGGCATGTAGCACAGTCTTATCAAATTACACAGTGGTATCCAAAACCAGCAGTGTACGATAAAACAGGTTGGCACGAAATGCCATACCTAGACCTGGGTGAATTTTACAGCGACTTTGGAAATTTTGATGTGAAAATTACATTGCCAGAAAATTATATTGTAGCAGCCACTGGTGATTTACAAAATGAAGAAGAAAAAAAATGGTTGAAAGATTATAAAGTGCTAAATAATGAAGTTGTAAATAAATCAAAGAAGAATAATCAAACGAACGAAATCAATAAAACAAACATTATATCTTCTAGTAAAAGTAAAACACTACACTACATACAAAATAATATACACGATTTTGCATGGTTTGCAGATAAAACATTTTCTGTACTCTACGATAGCATTAAACTTCCTTCTGGCAAAGTTATAGATGCATACTCTTTTGTATTGCCAAAAAATAAAAGTCTTTGGCAGAATAGTATTGCAGTCACAAAAAAATCTATACTTAGCAAAACAGAATGGCTAGGAGAATACCCATACAATGTAGTAAGCGTAGTAGATGATGCAGCAGTAAAACCAGGCGGCATGGAATATCCAACAATAACGGTACTTACATCTGGCGGGTCAGAAGCAGAGTTAGAAAGTGTAATAAACCATGAGATAGGGCACAATTGGTTTTATGGAATTTTGGCAACAAACGAAAGAACTTTTCCATGGATGGATGAGGGAATGAACACATACTACGACAGACGCTATGCAGCTAAATATTACGATGCAAAAAATGGTACTAAATTTTTACCAAATGCAAAAAGCTTAGCTAAAAAATTACCAGATTACCCAGAAGGTATGGCATTGCACTCTATTATTAAAGTAAAAAAAGATCAACCTATTAATACGGTTTCACAAAAATTATCGAGTTTTAACTATGGCTTATCTGCTTACGTAAAAGCTGGCGAATGGATGATGCTTTTAGAAAAAGAATTGGGCACAGCAATGTTTGATAGCTGTATGAGAGAATACTATCGACGTTGGCAGTTTAAACATCCTACACCCGATGATTTTAAAACAGTGATGGAAGAAGTTTCTGGCAAATCGCTTACCAATACATTTGTATTGCTTGATAAAAAAGGACCTTTAGAAATAGCCAAAAAGAAACAAATAGAATTTACATCATTTTTCAATTTTAAAGAAACAGATAAATACCATTATATTTCTATTGCTCCCGCAGTAGGTTATAATTTGTACGATAAATTAATGATTGGAGCATTGGTACACAATTATAATTTACCGCCGAGCAATTTCCAATTTGTAGCAGCACCAATGTTAGCTACTGCCACAAAAAAAATAAATGGGCTTGGTAGAGCAGAATACAGCTGGTATCCAAAAGCAAATGGAGATAAACTTACGTTAGCATTAGCTGCGGCAAAGTTTACCGGCGGTTCATTTAAAGATTCTACAGGCAAAGAAAATCCGTTACAATTTAGCAAGCTTGTACCCTCATTAAAATATGTATTTGCTAATAAAAACCCACGGAGTTTAATAAAAAAGCATATTCAGTTTAAATCTTTTCTTATTAGTGAAACCAACTTATCGTTTACACGAGATTTTGTAACAGGTGTTGATGTAATTACATACCCAAAAGCACAGCGATATGTTAATCAATTGCAAGTTGGTATTGAAAACAATCGGGCTTTGTATCCTTACGATGCTACATTTCAAGCGGAGCAAGGCGAGGGTTTTGTTCGATTAAATGTTACAGGAAATTATCATTTTAATTACCAAAAAAGTGGAGGACTGGATGTACGTTTTTTTGCAGGTAAATTTATTTATACAGGCGATAAAAGTTTTACCACACAATATAAAACCTATCCGTACCATTTAAACATGAGTGGACCAAAGGGCAATGAAGATTATACTTATCAAAATTATTTTGTTGGTAGAAATAAATTTGAAAGTTTTGCAAGCCAGCAAATAATGAATAGAGATGGTTTCTTTAAAGTACGTACCGATCTATTAAGCGATAAAGTTGGCAGAACAGATGATTGGCTTTCAGCCGTAAATTTGGTAACAAATATTCCTGATAAAGTAAATATTTTAAATGCTTTACCCATAAAGATACCTGTACGCATATTTGTAGATATAGGTACATATGCAGAAGCTTGGAAAAAGAGTTCTACAACAGGCAGATTTTTATACGACGCAGGTTTTCAGTTATCGTTGTTCAAAAATGTATTGAATGTGTATGTACCAGTTATTTACAGTAAAGTTTATGGAGATTATTTCAAGTCCACTATTACAGAAAAAAGATTTCAACGAAATATTTCTTTCAGTATAGATATACAGCAGTTGCGAACTTCAAAACTATTTCCACAAGCAGGATTGTAATATGGAAATAAAATACATTCCATATAAAGAAATAGATAAAGCAAAGTGGGATAACTGTATTATTAATGCAACCAACTCTCTAATATATGCTCATTCATTTTATTTAGACAATTGTACTAATAACAAATGGGATGCATTGGTATTAAACGATTATGAAACAGTAATGCCCATAACACTTAGAAAAAAATACGGCATTTCTTATTTGCACCAACCTTATTTTTTACAACAAGCAGGTATTTTTTCTACAAAAAAAAATACTGAAAGTTTAGTGAATACTTTTTTAACAGAAATTCAAAAACATTTTCAGTTTGTAGAAATAAATTTGAATTATGCAAATACTCTGGCAAGCGATAAAAATATAAAATGTGTAGAACGAAATAATTTTATTCTATCAATGAATGATACTTATAAAAATATTTCTACAAAATTTAATACCAATTTTGTTAGAAATATAAAGCAAGCAAGCAAAAATGGTTTTACGTATGAAAAAGTAGAAGTGGCCGATGAATTAATTGACTTGCATAAAAAATTATACGGAGCTAGATTTCCATCTGTAAAAAAAAGCGATTACGATGCATTAAAAACAAACTGTAAAACATTGCTCAATTATAATAGTCTAATTCTAAGAAAAGCTAGTATCAATGGTAAAATACAAGCCGCAATCATTTTATTAAAAGATGCCAAAAGGCTATACAACATTGCACCTTCGGTAACAGAGGAAGGAAGAAAATTAAGTGCGAACCATTTTTTATACAATAGTGTAATTGAAGAATTTTCTGAGCAAAATTTAATCCTAGACTTTGAAGGCTCTGACTTAAAAGGGGTTGCTAATTTTTATCAATCTATGAATCCAATAAATGAAAAGTATGTATCTATTAAGTATAACAATCTTCCTAAGCTGGTAAAAATTTTTAAGAAATAAATTGAAATTATTCTACTTTAGCAGAGAGGATCGACTCTGCAATAATCAAATCAGTAGGTTTTGTTATTTTTATATTTTCCTCCTCTCCTTCTACTAGTGTTACTTTTAAGCCAAACGCTTCTACCACACTAGCCTCATCTGTAAATTTATCCTTATAATCAATATTAAAAGCAGGCAACAATATTTTGCCATGAAAAGCTTGCGGTGTTTGTACCAATTTAATACTGCTTCTTTCCAATGCTTCATTACCATCTTCACGTATTATTCTCACACTGTCTTTACAGTCTATTACAGGTATGGCAGTTCCCGACTCTATAACAGCTGCCAAACAACGATATATCAAACCACTTGAAACCATTGGCCTTACAGCATCATGCACAAATACAATACTATCTTCATCATTTACTTGTGCCAATCCATTTTGTACAGAATGAAACCTAGTGCGACCACCAACAACAATTTGTATTCGAGTATAATCAAAAAACGCATCTATAATTTCTTGCCCTGCGGCAATATGTTCTTCAGGCAACACCAGTATAATTTTACAATCATCAAATGCTTGTAAAAAAGTATTGATAGCATAATACAATACTGGTTTTCCTTTTAGCAATAAAAATTGTTTAGGAATATTACTATTCATTCTACTTCCACTACCACCTGCTACAATAACTATATATTTTTTCATCAAAATTCTTTAAAATTAGTTTCGAATTTGTGCAGACTAAAAGTCCCCCTTCGGGGGATTTAGGGGGCTTTATAAATTCCAATTTTCTTTTCGCCAGTGCTACTTTGCATGGCTCTATACATACCAGCACTATTAAACATCATACTCACATTGCCTTTTGCATCCACGCCTATCATTCCACCTTCACCTTCTAATTCTATTAATTTTTTATGCACTACATCATGCATAGCATCGTACAAGCTCATGTTTTTATATTCCATGTGTGCGGCTACATCGTAAGCTGCCACTGCTTTTATAAATGGTTCTCCATGTCCGGTGCAGCTTATTGCACAAGTTGTATTGTGGGCATATGTGCCAGCTCCTAAAATTGGACTATCTCCAATTCTACCATATTTTTTATTCGTCATTCCGCCAGTGCTTGTACCCGCAGCAATGTTGCCATCCTTATCGCAAGCAGCAGCACCCACCGTTCCAAACTTTTTATCTTTCATCAATTCTTCCAAGCCTTGGTGTGTGTGATCCAAAGAATAATTATCACTATCCCTCATAGCTTTCCATTGGTCGTATCTAAATTGAGAAAAGAAAAATTCATCAGGCTCTAATTTTATTCCTTGTTTTATAGCAAAATCATTGGCACCTTTTCCGCTTAAAAAAACATGGTTGCTATTCCGCATCACTTCAGCAGCAAGCTCTATTGGGTTACGCACATTACGCACGGCGGCTATGGCTCCTGCCTCTCTATTTTTGCCATCCATTATAGCCGCATCCATTTCTTGCACACCTTTTTTTGTAAATACGGAACCACGCCCTGCATTAAACAATAAATTATCTTCTAAAATAACGATGGCCGCTTTTACGGCATTTACTGCAGAACCACCTTCTTCCAACACTGCATAACCTGCACTTAAAGCATCATCTAAACCCTTTGTATATGCGGCTTCTAGCTCTGGCGTCATATCTTCTTTTAAAATAGTACCCGCTCCCCCATGTATTACGATTGAAAATGTTTGCATAAATATTTTTAAAAATTCAATGAATTAAGAATTTGTTTTTTTATTGTTGGCTACGGCTATATAATAAATTGGAATACCTGCAAGCACAATTGCCAATCCCCAACCCGCATACACTGGTTTGTAAAATATAAGTAAAATACAAAAAGTAATGGCCATCAAAATATAAATGGCTGGCAAAATGGGATAACCAAATGCTTTATAAGGCCTTTCAGCATTTGGCCTTTTTTTCCTTAAAATAAAAATACCTGCAATCGTTAATGCATAAAATAATACCACTACAAACGAAATCATATCCAATAAATCGCCATACTTGCCGCTTAAGCATAGCAGAGAAGCTACCACACATTGCATCCACAATGCCACCTCAGGCACATCATTTTTATTCAATGTTCCTGTTGACTTAAAAAACAATCCATCTTTTGCCATGGTGTAATAAACCCTTGCGCCAGAAAGTATTAAACCATTGTTACAACCAAATGTAGAAATCATAATCATTACTGCAATTACATATGTACCAATTTCACCAAAAATAGCTTTGCTTGCACTAACCGCTACACGATCTGATGGTGCAGATGCAATATCTGCCAATGGCAATACACTTACATACATAAGGTTTGCACATACATAAATCAGTGTAACGATAAAGGTTCCAAAAAATAAACTCAATCCAATATTTCTTTTAGGATTTTTTACTTCTCCTGCAATAAAGGTTACATTGTTCCAAGCATCGCTACTAAATATAGAGCCCACCATTGCAGCCGCAATAGCACCTAGCACTGCACTTCCCGTTATCCCACCAATAATACTTCCATCTGCTGCCCTACTTTTCATTGCCCAAGCATCTTGCCAATTGGCATTCCAAATGTC
This sequence comes from Ferruginibacter sp., assembly GCA_031429575.1. Classification (GTDB taxonomy): domain Bacteria; phylum Bacteroidota; class Bacteroidia; order Chitinophagales; family Chitinophagaceae; genus Ferruginibacter. Next base: position 4,307 of record JANOZW010000056.1, on the reverse strand, counting down.
TGCTTTTGCGGCAAGCATAAAACCAAAAATAATTAAACCAAAAAGCGATAATAATTTTACAACCGTAAATGTTGTTTGTATTAATTTTCCACTTTTTACACCTTGTGTATTTACCCAGGTAAGAAAAACAATCAGTAATATGGAAACAAGTTGTGCGGTATGAATTTTTAAACCAAATATTTGAAACAACACATTGGCATCATTTAATTCCAAAGCTGGAATAAAGTAACCAGCAAATTTAGAAAACGCTACACCCACTGCCGCAATAGTAGCTGTTTGTATTACTGCAAAAAAACTCCACCCATACAAAAACCCAGCAAGTGGGTTAAACGCTTCTTTTAAATAAACATATTGCCCGCCAGCTTTTGGAAACATGGCACTCAACTCTCCATAACTTAATGCTGCGGTGAGTGTCATAAAACCTGTAATGAGCCACACTGCAATGAGCCAACCTGCACTCCCAACATTACGAGTTATATCTGCACTTACAATAAATATTCCTGAGCCAATCATAGAGCCTGCCACTATCATGGTAGCATCTAATAATCCGAGGGAGGGTTTAAATTCGTGGGTTGTTTCTGCCATATTAAAGGTTTAGGATGGCAATATAGTAAAATGCTTTCTACTATGCGAAAAACATTCATAATAAAACAAATAAAATGATATAAAAAAAGCGAATGCTTGCTTTTAAATAATTCTTATAAAATTATTTTTTCTCACTCAATTTTATATTCATTCCTTTTATTACATCATCGGTAACGTTTAGCAATGGATCTTTATACAACATATAATCCATTCCGGTACCTGTAGTTAAAATGTATTGATATTTTTTGTCTTTATTGTAATCTGCTAAAAACTCTTTCAGTTTTGTTTGAATATCATCCATAAACTTATAACTCTTCTCACTCAAGGTTTGTGTTTGCCCTTGCTTTTTAGCTTCTATTTGTTGCTGCTCTTGTTGCAGCATTCCTTGAAATTTTTCAGCTTCTTGTTGGGTAATAGCACTCCCCTTTTTTTGAAATTCATTAGCTCTATTTTGCAAACCAGTCATACCATTTCTCCATTCTGTTTCTATGGCTTTTTGCTCTTTTTCTAAATCTAGTCTGCGGCTTTTTATCATCGAAATTTTTTCATACAAAGAATCTAATTCTACAAATGCAATGGCATTTTCATTTAACGCATATGCAAGTATGCTTGTGTCTTTAACATGTATGGAGTTTGATGCACCCACTGTTTTATTACCCGAAAATATTTTTACATACAAAAAAGTAACCGCTGCTAGTAAAACAATATTTAATGTTAAGGAAAAATTCTTCATTCGAAATTATTTATATTGGGCGCAATATAGCACAAACGGGCATTACAGCGTAGTATTACCATTATTATTTATGAATATATTAACCCGATTAGGGATTTGTAAAATAATTGTAAAATATTTTTACTTCAAAGCCTCTATTAATACTTTGCCTACACAGCCAGATGGCATTTGTATTTGTAGCAATGCTGCAATAGTAGGCGCAATATCAGTCATATAAGTTTCTCTATTTGTTTTACCAGATTTTATGCCCCAGCCATAAAACAACAATGGAATATGTGCATCATACGGGTTCCACAAGCCATGCGTAGTACCTTTGTTGCTCCCATCAAAATAGCCAGGCTTTATTACAAATTGTATATGGCCACTACGGGCGGGAGCATAACCGTTTGTAAGCATCGCTTTCATAGGTTCTGCAATGCTGGTTGCAGCCAAACTGTTCAATTCAAAAACATGGGTTACATATGGCTTTGCTCTCAACCAATCCATCATAAATGCTTTTACAGCCACCACATCTTTGCCGCTATTTTTTAGCAATGGCATGTCTACATATACTTGATAGTTTTGAATAGATAAAATGCACTTTTTTATTCCAAAACTATCTTCTATTATTTTATTTAATTCTTTCATGTCAATAGACTCACTAAAAACGCCTGAAGGAATTTTATTTTCTTTTAAATAATTGGGAATATGCGCCACGCCATGGTCTGCGCTTAAAAAGACGAGGTAATTGTCTTTGCCCATTTTTGTATCTAAGTAGTTTAAAAAGTCTGCAATATCCTTGTCTAATCTCAAATATGTATCTTCTGCCTCTACAGAATTTGGGCCAAAGCTATGCCCCATATAATCTGTAGAAGAAATACTTACCGTTAAAAAATCTGTTGCATTTCCTGTGCCTAATTTTTCATTTTCTATAGCTTGTTTTGCAAAATTAAAAGTGAACGTAGCAGCGTATGGGGTAAATTTAAATGTGCTATATTTTTCTTTAATAATGCTTGATAAAGCATAAGGAAATGTATGCGATTTTGTACCAAGCAAATCAACTTCATAAGGTTTATCATCCACTGTACTTTGGGTATAAGTATTTATTGGATACAATGTATTCCAATCTTTGCTCATCATACTAGCTACTTCGTCTTTTGCATTAAAATTGTTTACCCAAATTGGTAGTGATGGCATGTAATAATTACTAGTAATCCACTTGCCCGTTTCATCATCGTACCAGTAAGCGGCATTAGCACTGTGGCCTGCTGGCAAAATAGCGCCTCTATCTTTTAATGCAATGCCTATTACTTTACTTGTAAAGTTATTACTAATTCGCAGTTCATCGGTAATGGTAGTAGCCCATAAATTTCGTGGGCTCATTTTACCTTCTACATCATTATTACCTACACCTTGCACAGTAGTATCTTGTGTGCAATACATGTTTTTGCGAAGGGTTTTATCGTACCAATTATTGCCCACAATACCATTGGTAGCAGGCACAGCACCAGTGTATATGCTGGCATGGCCAGGGGCAGTATATGTAGGTGTGTACGGGATAAGCGTATTTTCAAAACTATACCCTTTTTTTATGAGGCGGTTAAAACCTCCATCGCCATATCTATTGCTATATCGGTATAAATAATCCCAACGCATTTGGTCTATTACTAAGCCTACTATTATTTTTGGTTTGCTAGCTGCTTTGGTTTGTATTGCTATTTTTTGTGCAGATAAATTATTATAAAAACAAAAAACAATAATCAGGGTAAAAAAGGATTTTACATTCATTCAAGTGGGTTTTTGCAAAGCTACAAATTAACTAATGGATTTTAGTGTAATGAAATGATTAAATAAGGGGCTGAAATATTTTATTTTTAACCACTAACCTGCCTTTGCCGGCAGGCAAGGTGGTATAAATTTTTACGAATAAATACATATACCATTTATAACATTTGATTACTTTAGTAAAAAAGGGTACAAAAAAAATTAAAGACCTTGAGGTATTGCTCCATTGAAAAACAACAGATAAAGGGCTGCGCTCGCTTAGACGAAAATCCTTTTTGCCTGCCTTTGAGGCAAAAAGATTGGAGGCGGGCGGCGAACAAATGTTGATTATTGTATGTAGTTCACAGCTCCAAGAAAAAATGCAAGATTGTTTGATGCTATACATTAGATAAAAGATATTAGATTTTTAGACTTCGAAGAATGAGAAGAACTCTTCGAATTTAAAAACTTTGAAATTTGAACTCTGAACCTTGAACTTTCAACTTTTATGTTTTTTTTGCCGAGAAGTCGGGAAGACGTTTTGTAAAAAATAAGGCGGTAAGCTATTTTGCTACGCAAAATGATAGTGCACAAAACGTCTAAAAACCCCGCAACCCGTAACTCACTAACCCGCAACTTTCAACATTGAACCCACACCCTTTGAACTACCAATCATATTATTTACCTTTGCGCCATTAAAAAAACTGATGTATGATAGATGTTTTTGAGAAACTAGTAAAAGATGGTGGCCCAATTGGCCAACATATGGATAGAGCGCATGGATATTTTGCGTTTCCTAAACTAGAAGGAGAATTAGGACCACGCATGCAATTTCGTGGAAAAGAAGTAATTGTGTGGAGTCTTAACAACTACTTAGGCCTCGTAAACCACCCCGAAGTACGTAAAATAGATACAGAAGCGGCGGCGGCTTATGGTATGGGTAACCCGATGGGTGCTCGTATGATGAGTGGCAATACTGCCAAGCACGAAGAGCTTGAAAAAGTGATTAGCAAATATGTGAGTAGAGAAGATACCATGCTCCTCAACTTTGGCTACCAAGGTATAATGAGTTGTATAGATGCAATCGTAAATCGCCGAGATGTAATAGTGTATGATGCAGAAGCACATGCATGTATTGTAGATGGTGTGCGCTTACACATGGGTAACCGTTACGCATTTAAACACAACGATATTGTGGACTGCGAAAAACAACTGGCTCGTGCAAAAATATTGGCAGAAAAAAATG
>JANOZW010000055.1:0-9746 GCA_031429575.1 Ferruginibacter sp. | reverse complement strand
GCTTAATATTTAACACAATAAAAATTATAAAAATGATTATAGATGAAAAAGAGGATTTTGTACATCCTATAGAAACAAATATTGAAAACAAACTTGTAGAAGAAGGATTAAACAATGAAGAAAATCCAACTGCAACCATGCAGGGCGGAGATGATGAAGTAGGTATGCCTTCCATACAAGAAAAGAAACCAGAAAAAAAAGATGGAGATGAAAAACCTGATTATGAAAAAATAGAATCTCCAAAACCTGAGATCGAATCTCCCAAACCAGTAATAGATTCTCCCAAACCTGAGATTGATAACCCCGATACAGAAACCATCATTAAAGAAATTGAAGGTGAAGAACAGGGAGGAGATAAAGTAGATATTGATATGGATAAAGGAACATCCGTTGATTCGAAAAAGACACAACCAAAAGATGAATACTTAGAAAATTAAACTATGAACAATATATTTAGAGGATTAATAGCCGGCTACGGCGCAAAAAAATTAGGTGGTGGTTGTTTTGGAACAATTATCGTTTTCATTATTATTTGGGTGGCTTTAAAAAATTGCTAAACAATTTAAAAAATAAACAATGAAAACAAAACAAATTGTATTGCACACCCGCCCAAAAGGCAAGCCTACGCTCAGTGATTTTAAAACAACGGAAATTGAATTGCCAACTTTAAAAGAAGATGAAGTATTGCTAAAGGGATTGTATTACTCTGTGGATCCATATATGCGTGGCAGAATGAATGATGCAAAATCGTACGTGGCAGCTTTTAACATAGATGCGCCAATGGAAGGTGCTGTAGTAGCAGAAGTGGTAGAAAGTAAAGCAGATAAATTTAGTGTAGGTGATACTGTTGTGGGTATGCTACCTTGGCAAGAAAATATGGTAGCCAATGTAAAAAATGTACAAACGATAGATAAAAATGCAGCACATAAAAGTTATTATTTAAGTGTGCTAGGTATGCCTGGGCTTACCGCTTATTTTGGCTTGCTATACATTTGCAAACCAAAAGAGGGAGAAACAGTAGTAGTATCTGGCGCTGCGGGCGCAGTAGGTATAGTGGTAGGACAAATTGCAAAAATACATGGATGCAAAGTTATTGGCATTGCAGGTACAGATGAAAAAGCAGCGGCATTAAAAAACGAATTTGGTTTTGATGAAGTAATCAATTATAAAACCACAAAAGATATTAAAACAGCCATTGCCAATGCTTGCCCAAATGGGGTTGACATATATTTTGATAACGTAGGTGGAGAAATATCTGATGCGGTAATTGCCAATATTAATTTTAATGCACGCATTGCTTTGTGTGGGCAAATATCATTGTACAATACAACAGAAGTACCCATGGGGCCTAGGATACAACCGATGCTACTCACAAGGAGTGTGTTAATGCAAGGTTTTATTATCGGCAACTTTAAAGATAGTTTTGCCGAAGGTAGTAAGCAACTTTCGCAGTGGATAAACGAAGGCAAATTAAAATATACAGAAACAATAGAAAAAGGTTTTGATAATTTACCCAAAGCATTTTTGGGTTTATTTGAAGGAGAAAATATGGGTAAGATGATTGTGGAAGCGTAAATAAAAATTCAATGTTGAAAGTTCAAAGTTGAAGGTCGAAACTTTTTTAATAAATAGTTCTTTTTTTTAATGGTTGGTGTCCCCACCAACCATACGTTCAAAGTATAAAATATTTCGGTTGGTGGGGACACCAACCGATAAAAAATAAAACAAATGAAAATATTAATGGTACTCACTTCACATAGTGAGCTAGGAAACACAGGAAAGAAAACAGGTTTTTGGATAGAAGAATTTGCATCACCGTATTATACTTTTTTGGATGCAGGTGCTATCATCACCATAGCATCCCCAAAGGGTGGGCAGCCTCCAATAGATCCTTCTAGCGATACGCCAGAAAACCAAACCCCTGCTACCATTCGGTTTAAAGCGGATAAACATTTGCAAAATATTTTAGCGGAAACAATGTTGTTATCCGATATGTCTTCTGATGATTTTGATGCTATATTTTACCCGGGTGGGCACGGGCCAATGTGGGATTTAAACAACGATGCTGATTCCATAAAATTGATTGAACATTTTTGGAGTAGCAAAAAACCTGTTGTAGCGGTATGCCATGCACCAGCTGTTTTACTGCATGTAAAAGATGGAGCAGACGAACCATTGGTAAAAGGAAAAAATGTAACAGGCTTTACAAACACTGAAGAAGAAGCAGTAAAACTTACAGAAGTAGTACCATTTTTATTGGAAGATGAATTAAAAAATAAAGGTGGTATTTATTCTAAAAAAGAAGATTGGGCTTCGCATGTAGTAAAAGATGGTATGCTGATAACTGGGCAAAACCCAGCATCTTCGGAAGAAGCAGCAAAAGAATTATTAAAGCTTTTGAAAGATTAAACAATTTAGGCAATGACAATTTCTCTCCAAATACAATGGTTGTTTTTATTGGCCATACCCATAGCATGTGCAGCGTGGACCGTAACACACGAAGAAATTTTTAAAGAGCCAAGAGATTATTGTAAAACAAAAAGCGAAAGCTGTAAAAATATATTTGTAAGAAAGTTTTTTTACTTATTTACCTGTGAGTATTGTTTTAGCTATTATGTAACCGCATTTTTTATAATACTCACAGGTTATAAATTGCTGATGAATGATTGGCGTGGATATATAATTGCAGGCTTTGCACTAGTGTGGATAGCAAACATGTACATGGGTATTTTTTTATTGCTTAGGCAAAGCATAAAAAAAGAAAAAACAGAAATTGAATGTTTGGAGATTGAGAAAGAAAAACTAAGTTAGCTTTGTAATAATTTATATGAAAGCACTCGACAAACCCATTATACAAGCTATTCTTACTCCGAGAAAGCCATTTTCTCACAAAGGAAATTTTGGTCATGCATTTTTAATAGCTGGCAGTACTGGTAAAATGGGTGCCGCTATTATTGCGTCGAAAGCTTGTATGCGTGCAGGTGTAGGTTTGCTTACCGTAAGCGTGCCCCAAAATGAAGCCTTGGCTTTACCAATAGCTTTGCCCGAAGCCATGACATGCATTAGGGAAAAAGATTGTGATAATTTTGATTTGTTTTCCGCTGCGGGTATAGGATGCGGTATAGGTATTTCAAAAGAATCTTTTCAGCAACTAATTTATTTAATGGCTGAATTTAAAAAGCCAATTGTATTAGATGCAGATGCCTTAAACATTGTTGCAGAAAATAAAGGATTACTAAAGAAAATACCTAAGGATACAATCATTACCCCACACCCAAAAGAGTTTGATAGGCTTTTTGGCTTGCATAAAACCACAGAAGATAGGGTTTTAACAGCCATAGAAAAAGCTAAACTATACAAAATAATTATTGTTTTAAAAGGTAATGAAACGCTTATAACTAATAGTGGTATTGCCTTTACAAATACTACTGGCAATGCAGGATTAGCAAAAGCAGGCTCAGGTGATGCACTCACAGGTATTATTACCTCTTTTTTAGCACAAGGTTACAAACCGTTTGATGCTGCAAAACTTGCTGTTTACATACATGGCCTTGCTGCTGACATTTGTTTAAAAAAACAAAGCATGGAGAGCATGCTGATAACGGATGTAATTGAATGTTTTGGCAAAGCGTTTAAAAAGACAATGGCATAAATCTATTTTTTAATGGTAGGTGTCCTATCCACCATTAAAAAAATCTTAGTCGTATGTTACCCACCCACCACTGTATAAGTAAACTATGAAATTCCCTCTATCCATTTGGTTTCTCCGCAACAAACACAACTTTTTATAATCTCATTTTTAGAAAATTCTTTTGTACAGCCGCAGTTAGTACAAGCGTAAACCCCTTCATGATTTACTATTTCGTTTGCAACAATTATTTCATCATTGTTTATTTGGCTTTTTGGCAAAACAGTTAATCCATATTTTATTTTTTTGGAAGGTTGAAACATAACAGATATTTGACCAGTTGTTTCAAAAAAAGCCTTATTTATTTCTCCCAAATGTGTTACATCTTTTACCCTCAATAACCTAAATAAGTCTTCTTTTGAAAGACTATCTTTCACCATATTTTCGAGTATCATATATCCATCATCCACCACCATATTAGGCTCGCCTTCCATTACTTTTTCTATTTTCTTATTGGTATTTATTACTTTTTCCAAACCAATTTGCAGCAATGAAATAACGGTAATGGCAATGATGCCGTGTGTTACAGGCACATCAGCCTGCATCATGGGGTCTCCTACTGCTGAGCCAAACCCAATAATAATGGCTAGCTCCAAGGTTGATAATTGTCCCATACCTCTTTTGCCCAACACCCTTAATAGAAAAATAGTGTAGGCATACATTATTACGGTACGAAAAATAATTTCTACAAAAAATAACAATGGGGCATCTCCAATAAAAATCCTATGCAAATCAAACGGATGAATAATTTCTTTCATAATTGGGTTTTAATGGGAACATTTAAAATTGTTGGTACTTAAATTAGAGGTTACAGCTTTTATAATAGACTTTTAAGTTAGAAATTACTTTCAAAGAGGTGACACTCCTTACACAATTATAAATACACCCGTTTTACTACAACTAATATTTTTACATTTATTTTACTAAAGAGATTTTAATTGCACATTTAATATTTGCAATATAGAAGCTGATAACTCTTTGTTAGCCTCTATCATATCAACATAATTGTTTTTTAAAACTTCTTCCATTTCATCAAAAGTATCCTTCAGTTTTGTAATATCTGCTGTATCAAAATCTACAAGTACATTTGTATATGTTTTGTTATACTCATTATTTCTGTTAGCATCCGCTTTTACAGCATCTCCAAAATTGGAAAGTTCATTCATTAGTGCTTCAATAAACACGGTGCTTTGTTGGGCTATCTTATGAAATATAGTTTTCGAATCTTCATCAACCTCTTTGCCCAACATCTTGTTGCTAAACTCTATCCTTGTAGTGTGCATTACAATCAATTCTTGCAAAATATCCACTGGTGTTTTTAGTTCAACGTTCATTTTTTTATTTTTAGTAATGAAAAATATACCATATCGTTTTCAAATAAAATTAAGTTAGTTGATGCATTAAACTATTGTAGGATTATAGAAATAAATGATATAATTCACACGTCTGTTACAGGTGGGTGGAACATCTACCCAAAACAAACAATTGTTTAGTGGTGGATGTGCGAATACTAAACAACCATATAAACTAAAAATATTTTTGTTTGTGGGTGTGATAACGCCAATAAAATAATAATGTGTGAATCATACAAGTATTTCATACAATTGTGTAATGCCTACTTTTCCAAATCTTCTCATCTTTATTGTATAATTAATTAACCACAAAACAATGTAAAACTGTTTGTATAAAACTACACAAATCATTAAAAACAATGACGATATGTTTTATATAATGTACAATTTTACTTTAGTCAAATAAATAACTTATGAAAACTGAGGAGCAATGGAACAAAGCGATTTTAGATATTACATTAAAAATAAATGAAGAGTTTCCAGAATTATCGAAATACATATCTGAAATGCCAGTTACAATTCCAGATGTAGAAGATCCACAAATTAATATTAAAAACCTAAAAGAGTATTACAATTCTTTAGAAACATTACTTAAAAAATATACCAATAATCACCGTTCAGAAAACACAAACATTCATTGAAAATAACACCTATGCATATCAATAAAAAAATTAGCATCTATTTAAATTATCAAACGGCGCATATTATAGATTTTACAAGCAATCCTTCCGAAATAAAAACGGTGGTATGTGATTTTACGCATGAGGAAAAATTAGAAACATTAAACAAAGGAGAAAAAACCATGCATCATAAAGAGCAACATGAGCAAGCGGCCTATTTTAAAAAATTGGTGGCTGAATTAAATAATTACAATGAAGTGTTGCTTTTTGGTCCTACAAAAGCTAAAGATGAATTGCACAATATTTTAAAAGTAGACAATCATTTTACCGATGTAGATATAGTAGTTTTAAAAACAGATGATATGTCAGAAAAAGAACAAGAGCGTTTTGTGATGAATTATTTTTCAAAAAAACTGAGTAAACAATCAATATAAATAATTTTTCAACCAATTAAAATATATGTTATGAACGATAGCAATAACAATGCAAGTGAAGCATTAAAAAACCAAGCTGGTAAAGAAGATGGCATTTTTCACATGGGTTATAATGCGTACGATGCTACAGATGATATATACAACAAAGCACACAATGAAGTAGATATTGACCCAGAAAATACAACCATGTTTAAATCTGAAAATATTGAAAACGAATTAGACGATAATGATTTGGGAAATGGACTAGATATACCAGGTTCTGAACTTGATGATGCGCAAGAAAAAATTGGCGCAGAAGATGAACAAAATAATTATTATAGCTTGGGATTGGATAACCACAATGAATTAGAGGAGAATAGGGAGGGATAAGCATGCATGGTTGTATGTTGTTGAAAATAGTTTAAGAGTACATGGTTGAATGTTGTTGAAAATAGTTTAAGAGTTTAATTGTTTAATCGAAAAAATAGGTTGTGAAAAAAATATTAATTGCTTTAGATTATCACCCAACTGCTGAAATAATAGCAGAACATGGTTATATGCTAGCCAAAGCAACAGGCGCAGAAGTAGTGCTGTTGCATGTATTGGCAGATGCCGTATTTTATTCATCTACCGTGTATGATCCTATAATGGGTTTTGGAGGATATGCAGACCTTGGAATAATACCCATAGAGATAACAAATAATTTAAAAAAAACATCGCATATTTTTTTAAACAAAACCAAAGATTATTTGGCGGATGAAAATATAAAAACCATGGTGGTAGAGGGAGATACTGCCGATACTATTTTGGAAGCTGCAAAAGATTTGAATGCAGATGTAATCGTAATGGGATCGCATAGTCAAAATGGCTAGACCATTTATTAACAGGTAGCGTAACAGAAAAAGTATTGCAAAAAACAAGTACTGCATTGTACATAATACCAACAAAAAAATAGAAAAATGAAAAAGATAATCTTTGGCTTAATGGCTGTACTATTTATAATAATAAGTGTAATCATAAGCTGCAATACGCCCGAGCAAAAAGTAGAAAAAGCAGAGAAAAATGTAAAAGAAGCCAATAAGAAACTAGATGTGGCAAATGCAAACTACATGAAAGATATAGAAGTGTATAGGATAGAAACAGGCAAAAGGATTGCAGAAAATACAAAAAGCATAGAAGATTTTAATATTCGAATAGCTACACAAAAGCAAGCTGCTAAAGATAAATACGAAAGAAAAATGGCAGAGCTATCTCAAAAAAATACAGACATGAAAAAAAGATTAGAAGAATACACTTCTGATGGAGATGAAAAATGGCAAGTATTTAAGAATGAATTTAACGCAGAAATGTATGCATTGGGCAATTCACTCAGAACATTTACAATTAATAAATAAAATTATGACAAACAAAACAAAATGGGTGGTAGATGCGGCACACTCTGAAATTGGGTTTAAAGTTAGGCATTTAATGATAGCCCACACAAAAGGTTTTTTTAAAACGTTTGATGCCAACATTTATACAACAGAAAGAGATTTTACCACTGCCGAAATAAATGTATGGATAGACGTAGCATCTATACAAACAGGTGATGAAAAGCGTGATGAACATTTAAAAAGTGAAGAATTTTTTGATGCTCAACATCATAAGCAGATAACATTTACCTGTACAAGTATTGAAAAGGCAGACGAAGGTAAAACGCATGATATGTGGGGTGAGCTTACCATGAAAGGCGTAACGAAGGTAATAGAACTGAATGTAGAATTTGGTGGCATTGCTAAAGACCATAACGGAAATGACAAAGCAGGATTTACCATAAAAGGAAAAATTAATAGAAAAGATTGGGGGCTTGAGTGGAGCAAAGCCATTGAAGCGGGTGGTGTGATGGTAGGTGAAGATGTTACTATTATGTGTGAATTAGAGTTGAGCATAGCCAAAGAAGAAGATAGTACAATGGTTTTAAATAAAACAGAACAAGAACAAGCTGTGTTTTAAAAAAATATAATGAACAACATACAATACAAAGCATGCATAGCAGATTGTACCGCCACCGCAAATGTGAGCAGACAATGCACCCATGCTTGCTTACAAGAAGCAGATGTAAAAAAATTATTGGCTTGCATACAACTTACAAATGACTGTGCACATATTTGTGAACTTGCTGTAAAGTATATGCTTGCTGATAGTGCGTATGCAAAGCAAGTATGCAAACTATGTGCAGATATATGTAATGCTTGTGCCGCAGAATGCGAGAAGCATGCACATATGGAGCATTGTGCATTATGTGCAAGAGATTGTAGGGCTTGTGCCATTGCTTGTTTGGAAATGAGTAAAACTGAAGGGATTATGTAGATAATCCTCCATTTAAAAGTTTGTGAGCCTGAGACACTAATGGGTAGCATCCTGCGGATAAAATAAATTTTAAGCTCTTTCAAATGACAAAAGCTCGATTTAATTGTAATGTCAAGCTGAGCTTGTCGAAGCTGGTCTGCATAAACGAACCCGCCTTCGACAAGCTCAGGCTGACACTAAAATATTTTAAACTTTTCTTTAGAAAATAATTATTAGAATAATTTAAATAATCAATTAAAAATTTTGAATAAAAATGAAATATTCGCTAATTATAATTTTAGTAATTGTTATAGCATCTTGCAATAATAACCCCGCCAGTACCGTGCAAGTATCAGATAAAAAAGATACGGTAACTACAGCCGTTGACCTCAATGATACCATGCAGATGGATAAAATGCAAATGGCAAACCCAATGCTAGAGAGCATGATGGCAACCATGAAAAAGATGGACACATTAAAAATGAGCAATAATTTTGATGTGGACTTTGCAAACAGTATGATGATACACCACCAAGCCGCTATTGATATGAGTGAACTGCAAATAGCAAAGGGTGGAGATGTACAAATAATAGAAATGGCAAAAAATATTATTACTGCACAAAAAGCAGAAATAGCAAAAATGAAAACCTTTGTAGCGGGTTATACAATGAGTGATAAAAAAATAGACAACTCAGATTCGCAAAATATATTGGAAGATGAAATGAAAAGCATGATGGCAACCATGCACAACATGAAAATGACTGGCAATACAGACGATGATTTTGTAATGCTAATGATACCACACCATGCCAGTGCAGTAAAAATGGCAAATTATGAACTTATTTATGGAAAAGAACCAATGTTAAAAAAAATGGCGCAGAAAATGATTGTTGATCAAAACAAAGAAATAGCCACGTTTGTGGCATGGAGCACTAAATTAAAATAAGCAATGGAAACAATTATACATGAAATAGCAATAGAGCGAAATGGGCAGGAAAGAGTGATAGACGCTACCATGGTGCATGTAAATCTTCCTCATTTTATAAAACAAATAAAAGAAGAAGAGACTTGGCATAAAAATGATCGAAATGCCATTACACTTTTAAAAACAAATTTTTTACGCATCGTATTGATTGCATTGCACAAAGGTGCTATACTTAAAAAACACAGCGTACCACAAATGCTGTGTGTGCATGTACTAGAAGGTAAAATGCAATTTATAACCGATGTACAAACAGTAGAATTGAGGGCTGGGGATATGATAAGCTTATATGAAGGCATAGAACACACCGTAGTGGCCACAGAAGAAACGGTGTTTTTATTAACGCTTACGGGTACGCATCAT
>JANOZW010000054.1:0-10130 GCA_031429575.1 Ferruginibacter sp. | reverse complement strand
CAAGTATTTCTTTATTAATAGATGATGATGGAGATGGTAATTATAACACAGGCACAGTAAGGGTTATATCTGCTACAAGTTACGATGCTGTAACCAATAGTGTTATTTTTGATAATGTTATTTGGAGCCCAAGTGGTGATGCAAATGCTACAGAAGCTGCCATGACAATAGGGTGGGGACAAACAAGTATAAGTAAAGTAGTATTATTTAATGGTACATCAAGTGGAGGTGGTAATTGTGCTTGTGCAGGTGCAAACGCAGTAGTGCCTGTAATATGTACTGATGCTTCTGGTTGGACGTATTACAAAAACCCATACGCTGGTAGTAATAATAAAGTATTGGCTATTAATTGGGGTAGCAATGTAGTAACATCTACCATTACTATGGAAGCAAGTACACCTGCTGCTAGTAGAAGAAAGTCTAATTTAAATGTAACTATAGGAATTTATAAACTTGATAGTGCAGCTACTGTAGGTGCAAGAATGGTGAACATTACACTTACATCTGGTACAATAACAGCACCGGTAAAAGTTAGGTTTTATTATGATAGTACAGAAATAAAAAGCGATTCATCTTGGACTGTTGGCGGTAGTTCAGTGGGTAATGGAGGAGGTGTTCCAAAACCTAATTTATCTGATAGCAGTTGGAAATGGGTAAAATATGAAGGTACTATAGCAAGTATGCTTTCTAACTTAACAGCTTCGGGCTTACCGCAAGGTGATGGTATTACTGCCAATACATACACTAGCTTAATACCAGACTCAAGAGGCAAAGAAGACGGAGTAAATTATGTACAGTTTGATTACATTACCAATTTTTCTACCATTGGTTACATGCAAACATTTGTAAAAAACAATGATGCTACTGTATTGCCACTTAAGCTACTAGATTTCTCAGCTATACTAAGCGGCTCTACAACCAATATTACTTGGACAACTGCAAGCGAAGAAGACATTAAAAGTTTTGATGTAGAAAAAAGTACGGATGCTGGTAGAACTTTCCAAACATGTAGTAACGTTTCTGCAAATGGAGGAAGTTTAGTAAATACTTATTATGGCTATGATGATGTTTCAGGTAAAACAGGTAAAATTTTTTACAGGTTAAAAATTATTACAGCCAGCGGCTCTTTTACATACAGCCCAATAAAGCAAGTAATACTACCTAGCAATTTAGTAGGAATTGATGTGATGCCAAATCCATTCAAAAATCAATTAAACATTTCTTTTAATGCGCTAAAAAATGAAACAGTTAACACAAGAATCGTTTCTATAAATGGAAAACAAATAATGACCGAAACAAAAAATGCACAAAAAGGCAATAATGTTTTTAGCCTTAATGTATCGGCTCTTCCCGCTGGTCAATATATTTTAGAAATAATGCATGAAGATGGGCTAATAGAAACAAAGAAAATTTTAAAGCAATAAAAAAATATGTAATCGTTATTAAAAACATTTGTTTTTAATAACGATTTTCAACAATTAATCAAAAATAGTATAACAGGTAGAGGGGTTATACTTATAAAGCACCCGTTCATACTTGTGAACGGGGCTTTTTTATAATTGAAATCTAACTTTAGCTACACTTAATACAAACATTATAAACAAATTGCAATAATAATTTATACTAATAACGGATGGTAAATTGCTTAGTCAACAATAAACTGCTGACACAAATTAAACAACCCGATAGATGTAAGCACGCTCGCAAGTGGAAGTTATGTTGTAAGAATGGTTACAAATAGTGAAGTTGCAAATAAAATAATACAAGTGAATAGGTAAGAAGATTACAAAATAGAAATATGACAAAGTCCGAGTTCTACAATAGAATGGGGGCTTTGTTTTTGTATAGGGGTTTAATAACTTATTTAGCTATCATTCTAAAAAGTATGGTGCGGTAACACAGGACCAAAATGCATTTTCTTTAAAGTTTTTCCTTTTTTTAAATTTAAAATATCAGCAGCTGTTTCATAACCTTCGTTTGATATTTCGCTGATTTGTTTTTGAACGCTCGTTTTTTTCTTACTAGCTATCATTATTGCCGTAAAAGCCAATGCGGCTGCACCTAGAGTAATTTTTGAATATGTTTTCATTTGTAAAGTATTTATGCTTACCATTATTTATAAGATCTATGCTAAAAATGTACCAAAGTTTTAGATGTGTAAAATTTAGTAATAATGTCATATTAAAATAAATAGCCATGACAATTTAGGGGCATAAAAAATCCCCTTATTGCTAAGGGGAAAATTTAAAGCGTGTTTATATAACGTAGATATTAATAATCTTTGCTGTAACCACCACCGCCGCCAGAACGACCACCACCACCGCCGTATCCGCCAGAACGACCACCGCCGCCGCCATATCCACCACCGCCGCCAGAAGAACGACCACCACCGCCGCCATATCCACCGCCGCCGCCTCTGTTACCGCCACCGCCGTAACCACCGCCGCCGCTGCGTTTTTTATAATCGTCGCCTTCAGCACGTGGCTGAGATTCGTTTACGATTAATTTGCGACCTTGAATCTCTACTTCGTTTAATGCAGCGATTGCAGCTTTAGCAGCTTCATCGTCTTCCATTTCTACGAAACCGAAACCTTTGCTACGGCCATTCATTTTGTCTTTAAGAATTTTTGCACTGCTTACAGTACCATACTCAGTGAAGAGTGTGCTTAGATCTTCGTCAGTCATAGACCAGCTAAGATTACCTACGTAAATGTTCATTGTAATAAACTTTTTAAAAATAATAAATAATGCCCGGGTTATTAGTGCTACAATGAACTGAAAAGTTACTTACGAAAAGATAAAATCAGCCAACATTAAAACTAAGATTCCAACAGACAATACAAATGTAAGTGTAATATCAATCTAAAAATCAATAGCAGCGCTTTTTTTTGAGATGCGTTTGTATATGAATTTCACGAATTAAGCAAAAAAGCTGCAAAATAAAAAATCCGCCTACAATAAAGCAGGCGGATTTTAGTATCAATTTTTGAGAATATTATTCAGCTACTACTTCAAATTCAACTTCGGTTTCAGTTCCGTTGCCAAAATCAATATTCGCTTTGTAAGTACCCAATTCTTTAATATCGTCTGTAATGCTAATACGACGGCGATCTATTTCGTAGCCTTTTTGCTCTTTAATAGCACGAGCTATTTGAACTGTAGTAACACTACCAAATATTTTACCACTAGTACCAGTTTTAGCACCAATTTTTAATGCACCATCTTTTAAAACAGCTATTACACTGTTTAATTCAGCCAATAACTTAGCTTCTTTTTTAGCTTGGTGTTTTACTTTTTCCTGCATTTGTTTCATATTGCTAGGACTAGCTTCTACTGCAAATTTTTGTGGAATAAGGTAATTACGACCGTAGCCATTTTTTACCGTTACCAATTCATTTGCTCCACCAAGGTTGTTTACATCTTGTATTAATATTACCTGCATCGTTTTGCATTTTTACCCAATTTCTTTTTTAAGGAACTTTCCCCACCAAAGGCGGGTTAGGGTGGTTAAAAAATTGTATTTCTTAATACTAAGTACTAAGTACTCAATACTACTTGTTCTACTTCATTAAATCCGTTACGTAAGGTAAAATAGCCATTTGACGGGCTTTTTTTACTGCTTCGCTCACTTTACGTTGAAACTTAAGAGAGTTTCCTGTAAGGCGACGTGGCAATAATTTACCTTGTTCGTTTAAGAATTTTTTCAAGAAATCGCCATCCTTATAATCAATATAACGGATGCCCATTTTCTTAAAGCGGCAATATTTCTTTGGGCGCTTTTCAGCTTTTATAGCTGTTAGATATTTAATCTCGTTTGCTTTTGCCATGGTTTATGCTTCCGATTTTTGTGATGGTTCAAAATGTTTTACACCACTTCTCTTTCTACCATTGTACTCCACGGCGTATTTATCGAGTACAGTGTACATGTGACGCATGCAAGATTCGTCACGTAAAAGTTGAATTTTCAACTTTTCATTGAAGCTGGTTGGCGCACTGTATTCCATTACCCAATAAAGACCAGTAGTCTTTTTGGCAATTGGATACGCCAGTGATTTTAGTCCCCATGGATTGCTGTGCGTAATAGAACCACCGTTTTCTATAACGAGTGTTTCGTATTTTTTCTGAGCGGCTTTAAATTCCTCTTCAGATAGCACAGGGGTAAAAACCACCATCAATTCGTAATTGCTCATTTCCCTGTTTTTTGTTTGTAAATAAAATTGTTATCCCGTTTTTTTGAACGGGGTGCAAATGTAAGGCTTTTTGGCTTATAATGTACCTTTCGTGCCAAGAAATACATTAAAAAGACTAGTTATTGGATACTTCTACAAGAAACTTGTTATTATTATTGAATATTTCAATGTAGTAAATACTTTCGGGGAGTTCAAGCAGCTTTGTTAGTAAAATGGTATCTGATTTTTTCCTATCCCTAAAAACCCATTCTTTTACTTTTTTTGCACCATAGTTATACATTTTAATTTTAATGTCACCTGGCATATCTTTTAAAAGTAATAATGGTATGGTATCTTTTTTCCTGAAGCCAAAATTTAATGGCCTAAATCCTAATAGACTTTGAGATAAATTTCTCCTTAACCTGAACACGGATGAATAACCAACATGATTGTCTTTTTCAACAAGTTTTATTCTATAAAAGCAAATTTGAAAAGCTGGAGATAATGTACTGTCAATAAATTTTACTTGAGTGGATTTTATATTTTTACTTGTGTTTATTGTTTCATAGGTTTTACCATCTACACTTCTTTCTATTGAGTAAGATGACAAGTTTTCATTTTTTAGAATTCCCCAAGTTAACACCACTGACCCATCTTCATCTTTTGCTATAAAATCATTTACAGTAGCATTTGCAAGTTGATATTTTCTTGCTGTAAAATTGCCAAGGGTAAAAGTGCCACTTGATTCAGGAGAATCATCAACATATGTAAGTTTTACGCTATCAATAAAATCAGAAAATTGTATGTTTACACCCATGTCTAAAGAAGATTGAATAAACTGTTCCCCACCTGCATCTGCAGAAATATCTCCATATACTTCTTTTGTAATACTGTTGTACTGTGCATAATAGTTATCTGATAAGTTGCTTATTTCAAAATCTACAGGTTTACCTTTTTTAAACCCTTCAATTTTTATTTTATCTCCACCATCAATATCTATTATCTGAAAATTAAAATTTTCTAATAATGCGGCTGATTTAAAGTGAATGATTACCGGGTTTTTATCATTGACAATGGTTTCTGTAAAATGTCCAAGCCTTAAGCCTGTAACCGATGCATCATGTTTATCATTTATGCCAATTACATCTGGTACCGCACCATCAAGTGTTATAGCAAATTTTACGTTGCCCAAAGCCATATCTTTTATAATTGCTTTTATTTTTTCTTCGTCTTCTATTTCTGTAAATGGAGAAAAATCTAGCTTTTCTTTTATTTCGGTAGAAGGTATATTGGTTTTGCTTATTCTTACGGCATAATCTTCTACTTCGCCAGTAGTTGCCTTACCATTTGGAAATTCAATTTCTTCTTTATACAATTTAGAGCATGTTCTTAACCTCATTATTGTAAGCACATTTTTAAGGTCTAGCGGCAATCTCCATGATAATGTGACAATACCTAAAGATTTGTATTCTGTAGAAGCTTTTTCATTGTCTTCAAAAATACCGTTGCCATTAAAATCAATCCAGCCCCTTACAGGATCTCCAATACTTGCATTGCTTAATGGTACAGTTACATTATATACATCATCTTCTGCTACAATGTCTGGGGCAAGCAACGGTTTATTATATCCTATTACATCGGATGTATCACCCAAAAATGGAAAAGCATCATCTCTATTTTGATTGGAACTTTGTGCATCGGCAAATGCGATTGAGTCATTATTAATATTGTTATTATTTCCTCTTTTTTTACCAAAATATGGACCAGCATCAGGTTTGTAATGAAGCGCCAGACCATAGCTTGGTGCGGCATCTCCATCGTCGCTTACTCTATCAAATAAGTGCTCTCTTACTTTTAAAAAACCTAATATTAAAAGAATTAATAATACTATGGAATATGCAATATTTTTTAAAAAATTAGTTTTCATATCTACATGGAAGAAACGTATTAAAAGTAATAATATTATTTATTTACCAACTAAAATAAAAAAACAACAAAATATTTTTATTTTTATACAATAAAATGCCCTGAAATGTAGTTTTATAGAAAAATCGCTACATTCTTTAGAATTACTATTAATTTTAAGGAATGTAGTGTTTTTTTCTAATCCAATTTATCAAGTACGTAACATGCAAAGAGAAAAGTCTTCTGATTTCATGCCCTTTATGGATGATGCAGCAAAAAAACCTTACTTAGCGGCTAAGGTAGAAGAAGTTTCTAGTAATCAAAAATTGATTGCTAATGTTAGGCTTATGCGCAATTATGGTATTTTGGTTTTATTTGTAAATTCTATTGCCAATTATTTTCAGGATCTTACATACAGTCTCTCTATTACAAGTGTAGCATGCTCCATACTTATACTTACACACTTCTTCATAAAGGATAAATATTTTGTAATTATAAGATCTATTTTTGTTATTACCATATGTTTAAGTATAGCTGCGTTATGTTATGTAGAAGGTGTGATTGTTGGTGACTATCTCTATGCATTTGTTTTACTCATTATCTCTATTTTTATATATGATTATAAAGAAACGACAGAGTTAATTTTTGTTTTTGTGGCAACCATTTGCTGTTTTGCATTTATTTTTTCATTTACCCCATTCCATAGTACAGTACAAAGGATAGGAGAGGAGTCTGAGCGTATTACTTTTATGATTAATATTTTTGCTTCTGCATTAATAACTTGCACGATATCATTTGTTATTTTAAAACAGAATTATTATAACTCAAAAATAATTTTACAAGAACAGCAGTTCTTTAATACCGTTTTTAATGCATCTTCCTATGCAGCTTTTATTATAGATGGAGATACAATGTCTATTTCGGATTGTAATAAACAAAGTCTTCTAATGTTTGATATAAATGATAAACATTTACTAATAGGGAAAAGTATAGATATCTTATTTAAAGATTTTCATACAGATGAAAAAATCCCTGAATTGTTTTTAAACGAAAAACAAAATTGGCAAGGTGAACTTACTTGCTGCATAGCATCGGGCATCGATTTTCCAGGTTATGTTAGCATTGCCCCATTTTTACATGGCAATAAACAACTTAAAAAAGTAACCATTTTAGATATTACAAATTTAAAGAAAACGCAAGCAGAATTGGTTATTGCAAAAGATAGGGCTGAGCAAGCCATGAAAGCAAAGTCGCAGTTTTTATCTAACATGAGTCATGAATTACGTACACCACTCAATGGAATTATTGGTACTGCAAATTTATTGTTAGATGAGGCAAGTATGCCAGAACAAAAAGAGCATTTCGATTTATTAAAATATTCATCGGAGCATATGCTTCATCTTATAAATGATGTACTAGATTTTAGTAAGATAGAGGCAGATATGATGGCACTTGAGAAAGTACCATTTAATACAAATGAGTTTTTACATAAAATACATAATTTATTTGCAAGTCAATATGCAAAGAAAAATATTGTACTTGAGTTTGATATAGATGCAAAACTGGATCGCTATTTTTTAGGAGATGAAACTAGGCTAAGCCAAGTTTTGAGTAATTTAATTGCCAATGCACTAAAGTTTACAGAAAAAGGTAAAGTAGTTGTGGCCGCAAAAATGATAAAGTCCACAAGTAAAAAGGCATCTATTTATTTTTCTGTAAAAGATACAGGCTTAGGTATTACAACAAAACAACAAGAACTTATTTTCTTAAGTTTTACGCAAGGCGATACCACTACTACTCGTAAGTTTGGCGGTACGGGGCTTGGTTTATCTATCAGTAAAAATATAATTAGCTTATATAATGGCGAAATAAAAGTGGAAAGCGAAAAGGGAAGAGGAAGTAATTTTTATTTTACCATAGATCTAGATTTACACCTAAGCAACAAAAGTTTTGTGAATGAAAAAATAATGAGTTCGCTAGTTTCTTTAGACAATATGAAAGTATTGATTGCTGAAGACAATCAAATAAACATGCTAGTAGCAAGAAAGTTTTTGAAGAAATGGAATATAATACCAGATGAGGCTGTAAATGGAATAGAAGCTATGGCAAAATTTGAAGAAAAAGAATTTGATTTATTACTAATAGATCTTGAAATGCCCGAAATGGACGGCTATCAAGTTATTGAAGAAATAAGAAAAACAAATGCAGATATACCTGTAATAGCTTTTACAGCAGCTGTGTATGATGATATGCAAACGGATCTAATTTCTAAAGGGTTTACAGATTATATTCAAAAACCTTTTAGGCCAGAAGATTTGCATAGAAAGTTATCTCAGTATGCCTCAGTAAAAGTATAATCTTATCTGATTTTAGTAGCGGTTGTCTCACTCGCCACATCATAAATAATCTTATCTCAAAATTTTATACACGGGATACCTATTGTGTACAGGCTCATAGTAAGGAGAGTTTTTGTAAATAAAATCTAATATTGCTGAAGTGTTTGCCGCAAATTTTGAATCTATTAATTTTTTTTCTTCTAATTTCTTTTTTACATCTGGATTGGTTTTTAAATATTCAGCAGCCACATCTTCCCATCTATAATCGCTATAACCTTCTTTTTGTTGTAGTATCGCATCAAAAAAATTCCAAGCAAAAAAACTATCGTCGCCTGTTGGTTCCAGCATTTCAATAATATATCTATTTGCCGGCTGGGTCATTTCTATCATATAATCTCCTTTTAAAAAATGCATGCTATCCATTTTTTGTGAAACTTTTACAGCATAGTTTGGGTGATGTTTTTCGTATGGATTGGTTCTGCTTTTATATTCTTCTATTTTATAAATACCAACCAATATTACTGTGTCTTTTTTGAATTGCTTAATGGTAACTCCGTTCAGTTCCAATCTTTCTATTACACTGTACCAACCCGCAGGAATAATGTATGCAAGTGGTTTTTCTATAATGTTGTCAGCTTTATAATAATTATAAAAAGTAATTTCTTTTGTGTAAGGTTTTGCACGGTCGTAAAACATTTTTGACAAACCTGTTGCTTCACTAATGCTGGTGTCTTGTTTGTAGCCATTAAAAACAAATGAACTGCTTTTTGTTTTATCTACAACCCATTTTAATGGAAATTGGGTTTGGTTTTTTATTTGAACAGCAGTTTCTTTTCGTTTAATAATAATATCATTTGCATTTGTAGATGCTTTGCTAATAAATGTAAACATGAGGTCGTAGGTGGATTGTACCCTTTCTTTATAAGGCTTTAGCATATGTGTTTCTGGTATAAAAGAAAATGTACCAAACAAAGCTGCATAGCCCGAACTATATCTCGGGGTTTCGTAAAACATATTTACCCCTTTGCTAAAATCCGCTACTTCAAATTCTATGTACGGAATGAGATCCCATTTTTTTTCTTTCATGCCACTGTAAATTTGTGGCTCAAAAACTTCTCTTAACCACTTACCTGTAACCGAACCAAGCTTTTCATATTGGGTAGTAATAAGCGTCATGGTATGTTGATAGTCTGCACCATCGCTTACATGGTTGTCAATAAAAATATCAGGAGTTAACCAATGAAATATTTGGGCAAATGATTTAGATTCTTTACTATCGTTTTTTGTAAAATCTCTATTCAAATCTAAGTTTTGTGCATTGCCTCTAAATCCATATTCTGTAGGGCCATTTTGGTTTACACGGCTATGTGTATTTCTATTTAAACAGCCTCCAATATTGTAAACAGGAATAATGGCTAACACTACATTATTTGGTAAAATTATTTTTTTGTCTTTTATATCCCTCGCCAGCATCATACTAGCATCTATACCATCTGGCTCACCTGGGTGTATGCCATTGTTTATCATTATTACTACTTTGTTTTGCGCATGCCATTGTGAGGGATTAAATTTTTTATCGCCACTAAGCAATACTACATGCAATGGATAACCTGCATCGGTTTGCCCCATTTCTTTTACAGAAATAATATCTGATTGTACATCTATATTTTTATAGAAATTTATCGCCTCAAAATAAGTTGCGGTAGCTGTGACATTACTT
>JANOZW010000053.1:0-20713 GCA_031429575.1 Ferruginibacter sp. | reverse complement strand
ACTTCCGCTGATGAATATGCAAACGGGCAAATATGCCAATATGCAAAAATAAAGAACTATTGTAACGAAATTTGCCTGTTTGCCTATTGGCATATTTGCAAATTTTGTTGTGGGCAGAGTAGGTTTCGAACCTACGTACTCCGAAGAGAACAGATTTACAGTCTGTCGCCTTTAACCACTCGGCCATCTGCCCAAAATATACCTATCAAAAAAAAGGTACAGCAAAACTGTACGCAAATTTTTTGAAAAACTTAAACTAGAGCCGAAAACTGGAGTCGAACCAGCGACCTACTGATTACAAATCAGTTGCTCTACCAACTGAGCTATTTCGGCTTATTTTAAAAGAACTAATCCCAATCAAAAAGTACTTCACTTCTTTTTTCGGAATGCAAATGTAAGAGAAATTTATTAATAGAAAAATTTTGAAATAATTATTTTTAAAATAAAAACCCCGCTTAAAAATAAGCGGGGCGTAAATATTGCTGAAAGCCTTATGCAGCTTGCTTTTCCTTCTTTCTTTTAATTTGTGTAATTACAGCGTCTAAAGCCTCATCAAAACTCTCTTCAAACGATTTAGACGAATGTTTTACAAAAAATTCGTGTCCGGGTATCAAAACTTTTATCTCCGCAATTTTATCTTTTATCGTGTGCACCACATTATCGAGTTTGAGATATACATTTACTTTGGTGATTTTGTCGTAAAAATGGGAGATTTTTTCTGCCTTTGTGTTTATGTGTTCCACTAGTTTAGCGTCTGCATCAAAGTGCACTGTCTGAATGTTAATATTCATAGCCATGTTTTAAATTTGGTGAAAAATGAAAATAAATTTAGGTAGCATTTAAAACATAGGCAGATACTTTTATTACGGTGGATATTGAGAAAACAAGTTAGCACTTTCAATAAAAAAAAACAAATTTATTTTGTGAAAATGGATAAGTGGTTTTAACCGAATATTACATAAAATAAAAACCCATCCAAACAAAGCGGTTTAGAGACCTGAAAAGCCTAAAAAAAGTACACAACAAACTTTTTAATATTAAAATACTAAGCCTTCGGGTGGGCTTTTTTATATACATCTTTTAACTTTTCTATCGTATTATGTGTGTATATCTGTGTGGCAGCTAAGCTGCTGTGCCCAAGTAGCTCTTTTACAGCATTTAAATCGGCCCCATTATTCATTAAATGTGTGGCAAAGCTATGTCGTAGAATATGTGGGCTTTTTTTATCTATAGTCGTTACTTTGGTTAAATATTTTTTAGCAATGTTATATACTTGCTTAGGGTCAAGCGGTTTCCCTTTATCGGTTACAAATAAAAAGTTTTCTTCTCCCTTTCCTATTAATCTTCTTTTTTCTGCTATGTATAATTTTATGTTGTTCATCAACAGCTTGCTTACAGGTAAAATACGCTCCTTATTGCCTTTGCCCAATACTTTTATTTGGCTATTGCTTATATCTATTTGATGGTCTTTCAATCCGATTAATTCAGCCTTTCGCATACCAGTATTATACAATATTTGTAATACGAGTTTTTCGGTATCTCCCTTAAAGCCTTCTGAAAATTCAACTCCTGTAAATAAATTATGGGTATCCTTTTCTTCTACAAACTGTGGCAGCCGCTTGGGCATTTTTGGAGAAATGATGGTAGTAACCGGATTTACTTTTACCACATCATTTTTTAATAAATATTTAAAAAAAGACCGAAGCGCAGATATTTTTCGATTGAGCGATCGAGAAGCCATCTCATCTTCTTTCATTTCTGCCAACCATGTGCGGATAAAAGTGGTTTTTATTTTATCAATTTCGGTATTAGGAAATTCCTTTAGCATGAATGTTGAAAATGCAGATAAATCATTTTCGTAAGAAATAATGGTATGCTGGCTATATCGTTTTTGATACTTAAGGTGCTCTAAAAATTGCTGTTGGTACTTTTCGAAAGGTATATGCATAAAAAAACTGATGATTAAAGTTAGTGATAACTCATCATCAGCTTATAAAAATATCATTATTAATTTTTTCCTGCAGAAATAAGAAGGAGAATTTTAAAAATATCTTATGTATTAATCAAATTTACCTTCAGACATTTGCTGCTTGTAAACCGCTTTCTTTATTTCTGTACGACGACGGATAGAAGGCTTGGTAAAAGCTTGTCTATCTCTCAATTGTAAAAGCGTTTTGCTTTTTTCAAACTTCTTTTTGTACTTTTTAAGTGCTTTGTCTATGTTTTCGCAATCTTTAGAATCTATTATTAACATGTTGTATATACCCCCTTTTGGTGATTTAGGAGTGCAAAGATAAAAGAATTTTTCAAAAAAAGAAATCTAAAGCAAACAAATTCCGAAATTTACAGCATGTTTACAGGAATAATAGAACAATTGGGCACCATAGAGGCCATAGAAACAAACAATACCAACCTTACTTTAACGATACAATCTGCATTAGTCGCCGAGCTAAAAGTTGACCAAAGCCTTAGTCACAGTGGTGTGTGCCTTACTGTAGAAGAAATAATGGAAAACCAATATAAAGTAACGGCTATAGATGAAACGCTAAAAAAAACGACCAGTGGCTTGTGGAGAAAAGGCGATACAGTAAATTTAGAAAGATGCCTCCGATTTGATGGAAGATTAGATGGGCATATTGTACAAGGCCATGTGGATACCGTTGGCACATGCACAGGTTACCTAGAAAAAAATGGCAGTTGGGAATATACAATTGAAATAGATGAAAAATTTGCAACGCTGATTATTGAAAAAGGCTCTATTTCTTTAAACGGTATTAGCCTTACTATTTTTAATATTACCAATACCACTTTTACGGTTGCGATTATCCCCTATACATACGAACACACAAATATACACACACTTACATTGGGCAATAAAGTAAATGTGGAGTTTGATATGGTTGGGAAGTATGTTAACAGAATGAATAAAATAAATAAATGAATAATAGATTAGGGTACAATCCTCACATAGATGGATTAAGAGGGGTTGCAATATTATTAGTAATGGGTTACCATTATTTTTCCGGCATGTACATTTTTGATTTTGGATGGAGCGGCGTTGATTTATTTTTTGTAATATCAGGTTATTTACTCACGAGCAGGTTATACCCTTATGTTACAGATAAAAAATTATTACAAAAATTTTATTGGAATAGATTCTTACGCATTGTACCATTATACGTTACTTTTTTGATTTTTTTTTTTTCATTTGCTGTTTTTTTGGCTTCTTATAAACAAACAAACGAATTTGATATTTACCTTAATAATGCGCCTGCATTTTTTTTATTTTTTACCAACTGGCTTTACATAAAATATATTGCTATCAACTTTGTTTATACAGGCCCATTATGGTCTCTTTCTGTGGAAGAACAATTTTATTTAATTTTTCCTTGGTTTTTTTTTGTATTCAAAAATAAAAAAAGTTTACTCCAATTAGGAATATTTCTTTTATGTGCTGTACTCACTTATCGGTGCATATATTTTAGGTTCTTTTTAGAAAAAGACACATACATAAAAATTTATTTTAACAGTTTTTGCAGAGCGGATGCTTTTTTAATGGGCTATGTTTTATACATGGCTATAGAAAATGGCTTGTCTGCTAAAATCGAAAAACTATTGTACCCCATACTATATTTTGGGTTTACCATTTTACTTTTGGGCATAATTTTTAATGGTACAATGAGAGTAAACTCATTTTTTGAAACAATTGGGTTTACAATTATTGCGTTGATTTATGGCTGCTTTTTATTTCAAGCCAATTCCAACAAAACCTATTTCATTAAAAAAGTATTGAGCAAGCGTTTTTTAATACAAACAGGCAAAATATCATTTGGACTATACATTTTTCATATTCCAGTAAATATTGTCCTTTTAAGTTTGCTTTTAGGTGTTTTTAAGACACTACATTTTCAACCCAATACAGCAATGTTTAAGGCAACACTTATTATTACGTCTTTTCTTGGTTCTTATATTATAAGTATTTTGAGTTATAAATACTACGAATCATTCTTTTTAAAATTTAAAAAAAGTCCTTTAAAAACCATTTTCTAACCTTGCACTATGAACCTTCTAACCATCTTGACAATAAATGTAACTAGACCACTCCGACATCATATATAGAATTTATAGTAGAAAAAATTTACACTTAATTTTCAAGAGGACTTTACTATTAGAAAACTAAATAGTTTTTTGTGTGCCATTAATAGAAAGTTTAAAAGCCGCATCGTTAGTGAAGTTAATGGCAGTAGTACCAAGTATATTTAGTGTGGAAGTGGTTTATGCATTATACAATGAAGTACACACTACTGTAAGTAACAAAAGGGTAATCTTTTTCATAAAGCTAGTTTTAAGGTTTTAAAATGTGTAAAAGGGAAAATCTATTAGGATGATTATAAATTTAATGTAAGCCTATAAAATTGCATTTTGCTTTTAAGTCAATTATAGAAAGGGGGTTTAACTTTTAAATAACACGATTAGAGCAATAAAGTAAATGTTGAGTTTTATACGGGAAGGAAATATGGTTGGAGGATGAGAGAGTTGGATAAATAATTAAACGAATGGCTATTAAAACAAGCTCATAAAAAAATGATGTGGTGAACAAAGTGAGTTTAAACTTATCAAAAAAGTATTCTAAATAAATTCTATATTCGATTTCATAATTATTTATTCCACAATGATAAAAAAAATTTTATTTAGCCCATTTTTATTTTTTACTATTACTTCCATAGTATTCTTTTGGCCCATTAGTTTGCATTTGTTTTCTTTTAAAAATGATGCTATCACTTATTACTACCCAATAAGGACACTGATAAGTGACGCATTGAATAATGGAGAATTACCATTATGGACTCCTTTCCTAAATATGGGTTATCCATTGCATGCCGATATGCAAAGTGGTGCATGGAATCCAATCATTTGGATTTTTAGTTTTTTTACACAGTATAACCTTGGCGCCTTTCACACAGAGTTTTTATTTTACATAACATTTGCTGGCGTAGGGTTTTACTATTTATGTAAAGAATTTGGGTGTACAAAATATGTAGCACTAATAGTAGCACTTGCTTATCAGTTCAGTGGATTTATGATAGACATGGTGCAATTTTTTAATTGTATGAGTGCAGCCTGCTATTTGCCATTTATATTTATATTTTTAAAAAAGGTTTTATTACATCATAGAATATCGGATGCTTTGTTACTAGCTTTTTTTATTTTTTTGCTTTTTACTGGTGGATACCCATCATTATTTATTATTACAACTTATTTATTATTAGCCTACACTCTTTTTCATTTGTATGGAGTTGAAAGTAAATTAGTTTTTATTAAAAAAATAATTCCTTCAATTTCTATCGCTATTGTATGTTTTACAATATTAAGTTTGCCTGCAATAATTTCTTTTATTAATCATTTATCAGAAATAGACAGAGGCAAAGATCAAATATTAAGTGTTGTTCTAGAAAACTCCACGAATCCAATTACAACAATTTCCATGATCTCGCCTTTTGCAACAACAGCAAGTAACAACTGGTTAAATTCTTCCATTCTAATGAGAAGTATTTATATTGGAATAGCACCATTACTATTTCTCTTTTATGGATTTTGTTTTTCAAGTTTTAGAAAAAGTAGAGAAAATATTTTTTTGCTTTCTTGTGCTTTTGTAATGCTTGGCTTAGCTTGGGGGCAATTCTTTTTCTTTAGACAAATTGCGTTTTATACTTTGCCCTTAATGAAAAGTTTTAGGCATCCTGCATTATTTAGGCTTTTTTCCATTTTTTGTTTATTAATATTATCAGCAAAATCTATAACTGCTTGGCAAAAAAATGAATTTAACAATACGTTCATAAAAAAAATATTTTATTCATTCTTAGTCATTACTGTTAGTATTGCATTGATTAGCGTTATTTTTTCAAAGGGTTTATTAATAAATAATTTCTTTACGATTTCTAATTTAAAAAGCCTTTATCTAAATCCTACTTTTCAAATTAAATATCTAATTCAATTTTTATTATTTACACCACTTACCATTGGAATGTATGTAGCCATAAAAAAAAAGAATTTCAGAATACTTTTTACTTTATGTGTTATTGATTTATTTTTTGCAACTCAGTTAAATATAGCAGTAACAATAATTGGCGCAAGGAGTTTTGCAGATGTAGAAAAAACGATGAGTAGAAATCTCACAAAATTTCCATTACCAAATAATGAGAGTATAACAACTAATGGAGTAAACAGCGCCGGCGAAAATGTAATAACTGGAAGCACGATTCTTTATACAAAAAAAATTAGCAGAAACGATTATTACATTACCCCTGGTAATCTTATAAATCAAGAAAATTTTTATGAATCAAAAATAAAAGATAGTGTTTTTAAAAACTCGGTATTATATTTTGCAGATACAATAATAAAAGAAGAAAAAGATATTGTTTATTTCAAATCAAAAACTGCCATACTCAAACAGCTTCCAAATTTTTCCATTTTGTCAATTAACAAAGATTCAAATTTTATAGTTATTAATTCACTTGCATCAAACAAAATGGAAGCTACTATAAAAAACAATAACGACGGGTTATTGATATATCTTCAAAATAACTATAAAGGGTGGGAGGCTTACATTGATAATAAAAAAGTAGAAATACTTACCGTAAACAAAACATTTATGGGCATTCCCACTACAAAAGGCACACACAAAATTCGTTTTAAGTATATGCCTTTAGCAGTTATTAATGCTTGGATTGGGTCAATGATTTTTCTTCTTATGATGATGATTATTTATTGCTATCTAATTTTTGCCAAACCGAAACCAATGAAACACCAAATGGAAGTTTCATAAATTTTAGTAATACTAACTCTATCGAAAAAATAGTTTTTAAAATATAATTTACAACCCCATTATTTTTAAAATAAGTGAAATCTGATTGCTGATTTTCTTTATCTTTTAAAAACAAGTTGCGTATTTTCCTAGCAATTAATATAGGCAAAAACAAAATAGTATTAAAGTAAGTGGCTTCTTTTTGCTCTATAGAAACAAAATTATCTCCTAAAGTTTTAAGCATTTTTTTCGAGTATCTGCGAAAGTGTCCATTTACAGTATCATGCTTACTCCACAAAACATTAAAAGCCGGTGCGGCTATACATATTTTACCACTTGGTTTACACACTCTAACCATTTCTTTCATTGCATCCATATCAAACTCTACATGTTCAATTACATCAAAAGCACAAACTACATCAAAGCTATTATCGTCAAAAGGCATCTGAACAATATTTGCATTTACGACTTCTAAATTTTGTGCAATTAAGAGTTCTACAAACAGTGATTCTGTTTCTAAGGATGTTACTTTTCCAAAAACAGATAACCATTTGCTAGACTCCCCCCCAGCAGCCCCAATATTTAAGATGCTTTGGGACTTTGTAATTATATGTTTTGATAAAAAATTAAACAATATTTTTTGCCTCACAACAAACCACCAATGCTCTTTTTCAAGCTGAATATATTGCTGTAGATATTCCTTATTCATTTATTACTTTCCCTCTTAATATTTTTGATTTAACGATATACAGAGGTCGCTGCTTTACTTGAAAAAATATACGTAAAATATACTCCCCAAGTATACCTATTGAAAATAATTGCACCCCACTAAATAACACAATTGCAAAAATGAGTGTAGTGAATCCTTCGGGCACTGTTCCAAAAAACATCTTTTTAAAAAGAATAATTATTAAATAAACAATAGAAATAATAATGGTAGTAAACCCAACCATTCCAATAAGCCGTATTGGCAATTCACTAAAATTAAAAATTCCGTTAGAAGCTAACTTAAATAATGAACTAATTCCGTATTTAGAATTTCCTGCATTTCTTTTATCTCTATCATATTCAATTCCACATTGATTAAAACCTATCCAGCTTCTAAGCCCACGTAAGTATCTGCTTTCTTCTGGCAAGCTATTTAGTTGCTTTACAACACGTTTACTTATTAGTGAAAAATCTCCTGCATCTAATGGAATTTTAATATTTGCAAACTGCTTTAATAGTCTATAATAATATTTATAACTAAGTTTTTTAAAATACCCTTCTTTCCTTTTATTTCTTATTCCATAAACAACATCAAATCCTTCGCCCATTTTTATTGCAAAATTTTCAAGTAGTTCAGGTGGGTCTTGCAAATCTCCATCAATAATAAATACTGCATCTGTAGCTTCATTTATATTCGCTAATCCTGCAGTAAGCGCTTTTGCATGCCCAAAATTTCTTGATAAAAAGATAGCCGAAAATTTCTCTTTATCAAAAATTGCTCTTTGAATTATTGTAGCTGTGTCATCTGTACTTCCATCATCAACAAACATAACATCTATTTCAAGTTTTGTTTGCACCATCAAAGATTCTAATCTATTAATAAGCTCAGGCAATACTGCCACTTCATTATAAAGCGGAATTAATATTGTTATTTCTTTTATTTCTGCCATAGTTTTCTAAAGCTTGAGAATTATATGTAGTTTATATTTTTTAAACCGTCTTTCCTTTAATTGCCTCGCCTACTGCCATATCCATTATACGTTCAGCATAAGGGCGAGAGATATCGTTTAGTTGTTCTGTTTTGGTATGTATTAAATCTTTATCATTCATGGTAAGCGATAATTGCAAAGCCTGCATTGCATCAGCCGTTCCTTGTAGTTCATTATTTATTAGATGTGCTGCATTTTTTTGCAAAAACCTTTCCGTAGTTTTTAGCAATTGCTCTCCTTCTGTTTTTGCTTCTGCCAATGCACGAGCAGCAATATCGCTTTGCGCATTTGCCATAGAATCCAACAGCATTTTTTCTACCATAGCATCATCAATACCAAGCTGTGGTTTTATTTCTATGGTTTGCTCTACCCCACTGCGCAGTTCTTTTGCTTTTACGGTTAAGATACCATCTGCATCTATCATAAAACTTACTTGCACTTTTGCCATACCTGCAGGCATAGGTGGTATGCCTTTCAGGTTTAAAGTTGCTAGCAATCTGTTATCACTCACTATATCTCTCTCACCTTGGTATATGCTTATGCGCATGTTTACTTGCCCATCTATTTGTGTTGTGTATTCACGAGAAGCAGACGATGGTATTTTTGCGTTTCGTGGTATTATTACATCCATCAATTCCCCCGCTGTTTCTATTCCTAAGCTTAGTGGAGTAATATCTAACAACAAAACGTCTTTATTGTTACCAGCCAATATATCTGCTTGTATGGCTGCGCCCAAAGCCACAACTTCATCGGGATTTACAGAATCGTTTACTGCTTTGCCAAAATAAGTACTCACCATTTCTTTTACCAATAGCACTCTGGTACTTCCACCTACCATTATTATTTCATCTATTTCATTTTTTTGCAAGCTAGCATCTTTCATGGCTTTTTTACAGCAAGTAATGGTGCGCTCTATTAGTAGCACTATTATTTCGTTGAATTGTGTTTTACTTATTTCTATTTTTTTATCGTCAATTTCGGCAACAAAATTTTCATTATTGGATAAATATTTTTTTGCTTCTTCTGCTTTCAATCTAATGGCTTGTACAAGCGATTTATCTTTTTGTAATTCATCATCAGAAAGAGATATTTGTTGTTTCCAAAATTGTACAATAGCATTATCAAAATCATCCCCACCAAGGTAAGTATCTCCGTTGGTAGAAAGCACTTCAAATACGCCCCCACTTAATTTCAATATAGATACATCAAAAGTGCCACCGCCTAAATCATAGACTGCAATTGTTTTTTCCTCATCTTTTCGCAATCCTATGCCGTACGCTAAACTTGCCGCTGTAGGTTCATTTATAATTCGCAACACATCCAACCCCGCAAGTTTGCCTGCATCTCTTGTAGCTTGACGCTGTGCATCGTTAAAATAAGCGGGTACCGTTATCACTGCTTTGTTTACAGGCGTTTTAAGAATATGCTCTGCACGTTTTTTTAATTCTTTTAAAATAAGTGCCGATAAGTCTATTGGAGAGTAGAAGCTATCATCTACTTTTATTTTTACTGGTTTGTCTTTATCCTCATCTATTATTTTGTAAGAAAAAAAAGCAGCATTGGCTTTTATATCATCGTAATTTTTTCCTAGCAATCGTTTAGCAGAAAAAATAGTATGTTCAGGCTCATTTATTAGAAATTCTTTTGCTTCATTACCCACCAAAATATTTCCTTGTTTATCAAAATATATTACCGATGGCACAAGGCTGCTGCTATCGTGTTCTCTTAAAGCAAGGGCTTTTCTTGTATCGGGGTGAATAATAGCAACTAGACTGTTTGTAGTACCCAAATCAATCCCCACAATTATTTCTTCCTTTTGCAAACTACCTGTTGCAATGTTTATAGCAATTTTAGCCATTAAATTATTCTTTTTGCAAAAGTATTGAAATGTAACCGCAAAGTAAGCAAAGAAAAAACCGCAACAATGCAAAGGAAAGAAACCACAAAGGACGCTAAGTTATACGCAAAGAACGCAAAGGGTTATTCTCCTTTGCGTTCTTTGTATACAAAATATATTCTTAATTTATTTTATCTCATCAAATACATTTTACCATACCCTTTATTAAAATACTTATCTGTATTATCTCCTTCGGCTTTGTATTTTTCAAGCGATTTACCATTAAGGTTTGTTATTACCCTGTAAATGTAAACACCATTCGCCAGTTTTTGTCCATACATATCTGTGCCATCCCACTTAAATTCAGTAATATTTCTACCCACATGTATTGGCCCAAGTTCTTCCTTCGTAATTTCTCTTACTACTTTACCAGTAATGGTAAGCACTTGTATGCGTAGGTTTTGCGGCACTTGGCTACCAGTAAGCGTAAATACAAATGCTGTAGATGTTGTAAAAGGATTTGGATAGTTAAGCAACTCACTAATCATAGCCTTATTTACTACAGAAAAATTAGTATGATAATCAAGCGCCCCTGCTGTATTGCCAGATCTATCTTTACCTGTTACGGTTAATTCATAATCACCATCTTTCATAAGGTAAGGCCTTAAATTAATGGTTGCCGTATTTTGGCCTGCAGAAAGATTAGCAGGTGTAAAGCGCATGGTGTCATTATTAAAAAAATAATTACGAACAGATTGATCAGGATATCTAATTTTCACTTTTAAAAGACCCGTATCACTCAATGCCATAAATTTATTTTCATCTTTTAGTTTTATGAGTATCTCCGGCTTGGATGATACAATGTCTTTGTTTAATATATGTACCCCATCAAATGTAACATCTAGCAATGGATTAAAAATATCGCTCTTTACATAAAAGTTTTTATACAGTACATTATTAAAATGAAACTGCTCAGGCTGATCGTTATTTGGATTAAACTCTACCACTAAGGTATTATTGCCAATGTAACTTTCTGTAGGTATAGTATAAGATGCTTTAAGGGTATCTCCAACAATTAATATCTTCCCCTTAGGAATATTGATAACACTATCATAATTATTACTTGTTCTTATGCGCAGACCAATCTTCATAAGGCTATCAAATTTTACCGGGCCTACATTTTTAAATGCTACAGCAAAATTAATTGGTTCACCAACATCTACAGTATCTTTCATTGTAAGTAATACATTTGGAGCTATCGCTCCTTCAGCTACAGGTACATAATTTACACGCCAATATCGTAGTTGATAAGGTGTAGCCTTTAAGCTGTCTATATTAGTCATTCTTACTTTTAAGAAAGGATAAGTAGCGGCATTAATAGATGAAATATCTACATCCTTAATGGTAGTATCAAGAGACATTAATGACGTTTCTACACCAGAAGCATTTACACCAATTATTTCGAAAGAAAAGATATCCTTAGTGGGTGCTTCAACAGAAGCGCCTCTCCAATGAAATTGCCCCCATGACTTCGCAGGGCCATATAATTGTGAAGTTATTTGACCTTTAACATTACTAACAATAATAGGTGCATCTCCAGTTATCGGATCGGTAATATTACTACCTACCTTCTGGTAGGATGATGAGGAATTGTCTTTCGTAAATTTAAAAATCAAAGGAACATTGCGATAAAAAGAATCTATTTGTGTAAGGCCATAGTTTTTAAATCTATGATACAATGAGCCAGATACTCCATAAAGTAATGTATCATTCTGCCAAGTATTTACGAAAGCGTTTGTGTTACCTGTACTATTATTAAATAATGAATACATCGTAATAAAAGCATTACTTGGCATGGAATCTATAAACTTTACGATTGTATTTCTTTGTGCAGGTGTAGAAAAAGGAAACTCAAATTGATTTGTTCTAGTTCCTGTTGAAGTACTTCCATATTGGCCTAAAGGAATATTTGTTTTAATAGCACCAGTAAATCCATCAAAAACGGTAAATTGAAATGTATTATATGTGGTTCCAAATCTGCTTTGTACTAACCCTCCTATACCTGCATAAATAACTTGAACGCCATTTTCTGGCGCATTCCCTGTAGATATTCGAATAAAATTGTCGTAGCTAGTAAATGCTAATTTACGAGACTGATTTAAAAAAATATTTGCATCATATTTACTCTTCAAATGCTGAAAATAATGCGACTGGTTAAAACCTGCCGTACTATTAGCCAAATACACAAATGAAAATTTATTCCAAATGGTATCGCCTGTAGCGGGCACTACGGCTGTTCTCCAATAATACACCATACTATCTGTAAATGTAAGGTTGGTGGGGGTAAATTCTACCACACCACCTACACCAGTTTTGTTGTACGTTTTTTTAAAGGCAGAGTTAAACAATTCTGTAGTGTCTATTTGCATGATATAATTACTACTAGCCAAAAGCGGATTAGCGGTACTACCTGTAAAGGTTATATTTTGCGTATTTACAATTGAAAAATTATAAGGATAAACAGGTGCCAATGTATTTTCAAAAACAAAAATATCTATTGCATCAGCACCTGCCAATTCATTATTGGTTTCATAAATTTCCGATATTCTATCAGTATTGTCAAGCTTAATATACAACTTGCTTAATCCATTATCAACAGTAGGATTTATGGGAATGGTGAGCTGTAAGCTGTCTTCATTTAAAATAGCTTTTATTAGTGTGTCTAAAACAACTACTGGTACTGTGGTATTTGGCAATAATCTTTTTACCGATACACGCATAGAATCGTTGATGGCTCTACCAATATTCCTCATTTTAATTTTTACATTAAAAGAAGGGTCTGCTACTGTAATAATACTTGGGGTTATTTTTACTAGATCTTTTTCTATTACATAGTCCGGTTTAGGAAAATTATTTATTTTTAAAGCTGGGTCACCATGTAGGTTTATTTGTTCTAAATGCATTCTTTGCTGGTGAAATAAATTGGGATTATTACCACCAGAAACATTTATAATATCTTTTATATGTCCACCTGTAGATTGTCCATATTTTAAATATGCAATATCTTGAAAAAGCCTTTGATTGTATCTATCT
This sequence comes from Ferruginibacter sp., assembly GCA_031429575.1. Lineage (GTDB taxonomy): Bacteria > Bacteroidota > Bacteroidia > Chitinophagales > Chitinophagaceae > Ferruginibacter. The sequence continues at coordinate 7,281 of JANOZW010000053.1, read as the reverse complement.
AAATCTCCAGGAATACCATAGTGAGTACTAGCTAAAAATGCTATACTACCCTTTTGTGGTGAAAAAACATATTTTTCAGATAGCGTTAATTTTCCTGTTAAACGTTGTGGATCAAAATTGTAAAAGTTTCCTGCATTACAACCACTAATATTAAAGAAAGGATACTTACCTGTATTGTTATATATTTCAGGGCTAGATAAATTAAACTCCAAAACTTCTGCAGATGAATGACCAAAATAAGAAAGAACACCCAAGCCTTCTTGCATTAATTGTGTTATTCGCTCGCTATTTGCTTGCTGTATAATTGTTGCACTGGTTTTAGCAAATGTTTCACTATGTCCTCCAAATAAAGTATCGTGCAAAATATTTGCATATGCAGTGGTAACATTTGGATTGTTATTGCCGTTTGCATAATATAGAAATTGATTACTTTCATTATCATTACTTCCACCTACTACAAATGCAGCATTTTTCATCCAAGCTTTATCTACAATTTTAGGGCTCTGTAATCTTTGCACATCTTCATACTGTACTATTTTTTGCAAATAATTACCTACTTCTAAGCCGTTCACAGCTGCTATTCTTCCAATAGGTATTAGGGGTTCTGTATTACCAGGTAAAGCCGCCATACACACGTCAGAAGATGGCCATCCAAATGTTGGCACCAAATCAAGTTTATCTACAATAGCATTAGCTTCATTATTTCTATGGTCGTAATATGTAAGTCCTCTACCAATTATAAAAACGTACTTTGGCTTTACAGGATATTGCTGGTCTATAAAACGTACAAAATCTCTAACTGCGCCAGGGTGCGATTTTATACCAAAAGAAAACTGATCTCTCAATTCATTTATATCATAAACCTTGGCATTAAATCCTCCTCCATTTGTACTACTTCTGTATGCTCTATATTCTTCTACTTTATTATTACCATTACCATCATTGTATAAAGCAGGGTTACTAATAATAATATAATCACCACGAGTTGCGGTAGTATTATAATTTACAAATGTTTTTGAGGCAATGTTATTTACATAATTTGTACTAGCTGCTTCTACGTTATTTAAAATAAATTTACGTATAGGTTCAGTAGATGCAGGTAAAACAAATTTTATTTTACCAGGGGTAGAAGTTATATCTCCAATATACCTTCTACCATTATTTATATCGTATAATACCGGAGCTTCTGCTCCATAATTAAAATTATCAATCAATAAATAATTACCAGAAACTGACGGAGCTAGTTCAAAATAAAAAGATTTTTGGTTGTTAAAATTAAAGATAGCGGGGTATGTAATACCTATGGTTGATATGACTGTATTTTCGGAAGGCGGTAGCACTGTAGCACCAGGACTTGGAGGTAAGCTTAAGCTAGTAACTACCAAATTAATATCTACGTTTGACGTGTTTGTTAACCAAGATAAAGGTTTATTTGGAAAACTAAACATCGATTCTACGCTATTTGATGATATTTTATCAATATCTCCAGTTATTGGATCAGGTAAAAAATTATTAAACACTTTAACATTTAATTTTCTTACGCCTCTATCTGTATTAAAAAAAACCTTTCCTCTTATACTCAAACCATTAGTTGGCCCTGCAGTGTAAACATTTAAGCCCGCTATATTTTGTGTAGAAGTAACAGGTGCGGCTGGCGATGTACTAGTTGGAGGAGCTGCTTGAAATATAGGACTCGTAAATCCCTCCCCATTATCGTATGAAGACGAATAAACATAAGTGCCAGCATTTTCGCCATACCCTAAGTTCAATTGGTTTTTATAATACAAATCTATTTTACGCATAAAATAGGCATCCGGCAAAGCAGCACCTGCGCCAGGGTTGATTGCAGCATTGTAACGAAGATTTCCACCTGTAGTATTTACCGTAAGAAAATAAGTGGCCGTATCTGTTTCCAAACTGTATTTATCAGCTAACTGAAATTCTGGCTTTTTGTATAACTGGGCATCTGGTTTACCATCATTCATTTCTCCCCAAAATTCTATGTAATCAGAAGCACCAAGTGGCACCGCAGATACTGGCGTAAATAACCTTACTTGCTGTCCATTTCTCCAAAGTTGAAAATGGTCTGCATTGGTAGCACCAAGCCCTGCACTTACAAGTGTAGCCTGTGGTATGCGGCAAATATTATCTGCAGAAATTTTAAACTTGTAATAGGTTTTGCTGTAATCTATCCAGCTATTGTTTAACTGAGCAGTAGTAGTATAAGCTACCAACAACAATAATGGAAGTAATAATTTTTTTATCATAACAATTCAGTTTGTTCGTTTTTTACTAGTCTTCTTTTTTGCCAAAACCAATACGTAATGAAATTACATGTGTATATAATGGATTAGATTGATTTGCCAAATTTGTAAAGGCATAATCAATATTTAATTTTTTTATTTTAAATCCAGCTCCTAAACTTGGTTGGTAAATCCACACTTTTTTTTGATTAAGTGTATCCCCATCTGCCAATGCACGTTGAAAATTGGTAATACCGCCTCTCACAAAAAAAGCATCTTTTATGCCTACTTCTAATCCCATGTGAGGGTCTATACTTACTGTATTTCCACTTAATACGGTGTTTCTTTTTCCATCAAAAGTTACATCTACATTGGCTTCTGCTTGCAAGGTTAGGCTTTTACCAAGGGTAAAATTATATGCACCCCCAAGCGCAAGTCTTGGTGCGGTAAGTTCGGTTGACTTTACTGGAATATCATTTTTGGTAAGGTACAATGCTTCTTTTTCTTTTTCTGTAAACTTAAATGACCATGCATTGAAAGTACTTGTTACATCTTTTGCTACAATACCCAAGCTCCACTTTTCGCTTCGCATTTGTACTCCAGCATCAAGCCCAAAACCCCAGGCATTGGCAAACTTGCCCACTTTTCTATAAATTACTTTTGCATTAATGCCTGCGTGTATGCTATAATTATCCGTTTGCTTTACATTTTGCGCTAGCGATAATAAAAAAGCATAATCTGCTGAAGAAAAAGATTGAATATTGTTGTAGTTTAAACTACCATCTGGCTCTACCAAGAAAAGTGTATTTGGAATATCGTCCACAGCAAAACGCAATAAAGAAAAACCAACCGTTCGTTTATTATCTTGAATAGGTAAGGCTACGGCAGCATAATCATACTTAGCTATTCCTCCAAAATATTCCGCATGCATTATGGCTGCTGCCGGATCATCTTTTACTTCTGCAAGCCCCGCAGGATTCCAATAACCTGCTGTAGCATCTTTTACCGAAGCCACTTGCGAATTGCCCATACCTAGACCCCTAGCCCCTGCCCCAATGTTTAAAAACTCATTGGAATATTTTCTGAACTGAGCATAGCTTTTTGCCGATACAAATAGCGAAAGCAAAAAGAAAGCAAAAAAACTTTGTCTCATATTAGTTTAAATTATTAAATGAAATTGCGCCAAATTTACTTACAAACGAAAAAAAACAAAAAAAAGTACTTCATACTACAAAAATTCAAAGTCTTTTCTTTTTCAAAATTAAGAAAATAGGCTGATAGTATGATCTATTATACAGCCTCATTTATAAGACTCCCCAATAGACAAAACTGCTTTCCAACTCATTTTTTGACTATAAATTGATAAAAAACTGTATTTCATGCTCAAGTATTAGTTTATTTCAACTTTTCTTTACACTTTGCACCCAAAATAATAACCCAAATACAATAATAGAAAATGAATAGTTTTATAGAAGAGCTGAAATGGAGGGGAATGTTGCAAGATATAATACCAGGAACGGAGGAACAACTTAATAAAGAGGTTACTAGCGGCTATGTAGGATTTGACCCCACAGCCGATAGTTTGCACATTGGAAGCTTGGTACCAATATTATTGCTTGTACGTTTACAAAAAGCAGGGCATAAGCCTTTTGCGTTGGTGGGTGGAGCCACAGGTATGGTGGGCGACCCAAGTGGCAAAAGTGAAGAAAGGAATATGTTGAGCGAAGAAATACTCAATAAAAATGTAGATGGTATAAAGAAGCAACTTCAAAAATTTTTAGACTTTGATAGCAAGTCGGCAAATGCTGCTGTAATGATAAATAATTACGATTGGTTTAAAGGCATTAGTTTTTTAGATTTCATCAGAGATGCAGGTAAACACATTACCGTAAATTATATGATGGCAAAGGAAAGTGTAAAGAAAAGATTAGAAGGTGAGAACGGCATGTCTTTTACAGAGTTCACTTATCAATTGGTGCAAGGATATGATTTTTACTGGTTGTATAAAAACATGCAATGCAAATTGCAAATGGGTGGTAGTGACCAATGGGGCAATATTGTAACTGGTACAGAATTGATACGCAAAAAAGAAGGAGGTGAAGCTTTTGCATTTACATGCCCGCTTATTAAAAAAGCCGATGGTGGTAAATTTGGAAAATCTGAGCAAGGCAATATTTGGTTGGATGCTAATAAAACTACCCCGTATGAGTTTTATCAATTTTGGCTAAATGCATCTGATGAAGATGCAGAAAGCTGGATAAAGATTTTTACTTTTCTATCAAAAGAATTAATAGACGGTATTATAACACAACATAAAACTGATGCAAGTAAAAGAGTACTTCAAAAAACCTTGGCAAAAGAACTTACCCTTTTTGTACATGGCAATGATGAATACGAAAAAGTATTAGAAACGACCCAAAAATTGTTTGATGCTAAAAATGCTTCCGCTGATAGTTTATCAGAAAATGATTTAAATAGTATTGAAGGAATTGTAAAAGCTATGGTAGATAAAGATACTTTTGAAAGTGGCATAGATGTCACATCACTATTTACAGATATTGGTATTTTTCCAAGCAAGGGTGAAGCAAAAAAAATGATAATGTCTGGCGGTGTAAGTATCAATAGAAATAAAATAGATGACCCGAGATTGATCCCAGATAAAAGTATGTTGTTACACAATAAATTTTTATTGGTGCAAAAAGGAAAGAAAAATCATTACTTAATTGAATTATCAAAATAGTAGGTATTAACTTTCTAAAACAGAGACAATTTTTTCATACAGATATTCAGGTTTAAAAGGTTTTAATGCATGAGTATCAAATCCTGATTGTAATAAATCGGTTTCCATATTTTCGTACATAGCCGCTGTAAAAGCCATTGCAGGCGTGGTTATTTTCAATTTCCTAATTTCCTTCAATGCTGTTTTGCCATCCATTTCTGGCATTTCTAAATCCAGCAATAATAAATCAAATTGCTGCTCTTTACATTTTTCTAAAGCAACTATACCATTTGTAGCTTCATCTACAATAACACCCCATTTTTGCAATATTTTTTTTGCTACAAGCATGTTAATGGGGTTATCTTCTGCTACAAGAATTCTTTTATTTATTAATTTATTTTCTACTGCTTCAAAACTATTTGTATTATTCTCTTTTTTATACAATGGAAATTTAATGGAAAAGAAAAAATCACTTCCTTTATCCAACGTACTATTTACATGAAGTTCGCTACCAAATAATCTAACCAAATTGCTTGCTATTGATAGCCCCAAACCTGTGCCCCCATACTTCCTAGTTGTAGCAGTATCCCCTTGGTTGAAACTTTCAAAAATTAAATTCAATTTTTCATTTTCAATACCTATACCATTATCAACTATATTAAACAAAATATTTATAAAATCATCATTCCGTTCAATAAGCGTAGCATAAAAAACAACATCTCCTTTTTCCGTAAATTTTATAGCATTAGAAATTAAATTATTAAAAATTTGTTGCAAGCGCAAATCATCAGAATAGACAATTACATCAGATAATTTCTCATCTATTTTTTCAAAAAAATTTATATTTTTCTCTTTGCATTGATAATAAAACAAATCGTGCATTTTTGCCATTTGCTTGCTCACGTTAATCGGAGCGTTATGCAATTCTAATTTGCCAGAATCTATTTTACTAAAATCCAACACATTATTTACCAAACCCATCATATGTACAGCTAAGTTTTTCATTACTGCCACTTGATGCTTTACATCTTTTATATCTTCTACATTTAAAATATTTGCCGTACCAACAATTCCATTTAGAGGTGTCCGTAATTCATGACTCATATTGCTCAAAAAAATGGTTTTGGCTTTTGCTGCAGCTTCTGCCAGCTCTTTAGATTTTATAAGAATTTGTTCCTGCTTTGCATTTGTCTTAAAGATATTATAGGCATAAATAATAATAAGTATTGTACAACCTATACCATTTACCCTACTTACAAATAAATGCACATAATTAGGCAGAGGCCATGGCTCAAAATAGGATGCGGGCAAATACAATGTAAGTAAAATGCAGATACTCATAAAAAAAGCAGTAAAGAATAATGCATTCTTTTCTTCTTTCGGTTTATAAAAAAGAATAAAACATAATATCAACGGAAAAAAATAGTAAAACATACTCACCTCATTATCCATTAATTTATAGTAAACAAGAATAACGATGGAAGTAGCCGAAAGAAAAACTGTTTTAGCAACTGTGTATTTGTGAAGGTAATTGCAAATAAAAATTACAATCATAGATATAGCTGCAAACAAGTTTAAATATAAAATTCTTGGATAGTTAAACATAAAACTATAAGCCGTGCTAATGAGGTACAGTGGTAGTGGTACAAAAGCTAGCAAATTTACCAACCTAAGTTTTTGAGCCTCTATTTTGGTATAAGAAGTTGTAACCCCAATATTTAAAACCTTTGAAAATATTTTTGTTAGCATTGAATACTTTAAATATGTTTTTTACAAAAATAAGTTTAAAAAACATTAGGTTATGTATATTAATTTTTAGAATATTTTCTATAATACATTATAACTAATAAAAAAAGCTGCCCATTTAGGAGCAGCTTTTAAGTATTTTCAAAATACTTGAATTAGCATTTCATAAAAAATATGTAGGAACAACTTTAAGTAAAGCTTAAAAAGTAACATATAACTTTAGTCAAAAAAGATGTTATGCCGCACGCCAGCTATGCAAAAAGAAACTTTTTTTTCTTTTTGATACATCAATTATTTCTCCATTGTGCAAACAGATTTGCCCACCAGTACCATCTATGTAACTACTAATAAAAATTCTATTTACCAAATGTGTACGATGCGTTCTTAAAAACATATCCATGCCTGCTTGCTTTTCAAACCAGTGAAGGACTTTAGCCACTACTAATGTTTTTCCATTGGTAAAAATCAGTTTACTATAATTACTACTTGCCTCTATTCTTACAATGCTATTGCTATTTATTATTTCTATACCCTTGCATGTAGGTAGCATAAGCATAGTTGATTGTTATTATT
>JANOZW010000052.1:0-2468 GCA_031429575.1 Ferruginibacter sp. | reverse complement strand
CATAGCCTAGCTTTTGGTTCTTATCATTATCATTTATATCTTTATTCGGCTTTAGTTCCGGGCGACAGGAATTCTAATTCCACACCTGCACAAAGCGCTTCCGTTGCCTGCAAGCGGCCCGACCGTCTCTTATTAAACAATCGTTTGACAATCAATTTAAGTTAAAAAGTATTTTTATCATCAAACATATCAACTTGTGCATAGACTTTAAAATCTTTACTATACATCAATTTGAACTCGGTTAGATTATCACATTTTTTCATTGTTTCTACTGCTTGCATAATAAATAAATCAAGTTGCTCACTTGCACTTGGCGTTAGATATTGAAATAATTTGTTTGCCCTAACTCCAGGAAATATGAAAACACTTTTAGCAAGTATTACTTTCAAAACTTTATATGGGAAACGTCCATAAATAAATTCTTTTGTAAAACTTGCGACACACCTTGGCTTTCTATAAACGTCCATTAATTCTTTAGGTATTCCTTTTAGACGAGCAAATTGGTAATAAAAATCTTTATAAAATCTTGGTGAATATTCAGCTAAATCATTTAAAATATAATCTTCAAGAAAAAACTCTTTACCACTATAAAGTTTAATTTTTAATGAAAGTTTATCAAGGTTTTCGTCAGTTCCTTTGCTTGATATTAGCATATCAGCACCAATTAAAAGTTGCTCTTTTAGTTGTAGGTCTTGCTCTTTTCTTGTAAAGATTTTTTTAGCGGTTTCTTTACTATTTATATTTACTTTTTTGTCTTTCATTTAATTGGAGTTAAAGATTTTATTTTTAAAATAATTTGAAAAGTCAGAAGATTTTGCTTTATGACCAAGTCCATTTCCAAGACTATTTAATAAAGAATCCGGAAGAACCATTTGTTTTTGAAATTTCCCCCATAGATTATTAGTTGCAGTACTATTATCATAAACATATTTAGCATAGACAATACTTGGATGAACATGATTATCTAAAGCAAACTCTTTGACAAATAATTTACTATCAATTTTATCAACTAACAAATCCATTTTACTTTTAGGAAATAAAAATTCTCTTGCAAAATCATTAGCTTCATCTTCTTTCTGTTTAAGAACAAAAAGGTCGTTTTCTTCATCCGACAAATGGTATTCATTATTAAGTATTTCATCCCAGTCAAATAGTACATGAAATAATTCGTGTATTAATGCAAACCAAAGCGTAGGATAAAATCCTCTGTAATTAGTAAGTACAATACATGGCTTTTCGCTAACTGAAAAAGTTGCCCCACGTAAATGTATTGAAGGAGTGAAAGGTTGAAAAATTACCGTAACTCCTAACTTATATAATGACTTAAACACATTAATTAATCCATTTTCAATATCGGTTGAATGCCACCGAATTTTAGGAAAGTATTCAATCAAGGCTTGCTTGTCGTAATTAAAAGGATTGTTTATTTTATTAAAAATAAGTTTGGACTTATTAATAAAATAATTTCTTGTAGAAACATTTTTTGGCTTAATTGCTCCGCTACTAAATGCAGCTTCGACTTTTTCAATGTTGTAATCAGTTATTGAATTAATTTCAAACATTGCTTTCAATCTATCTTCAATATGTTGAAAGTCAGTTATTGAATTAATAACTCCCATACTTTTTAGAACAGGTAAATCAAAATTATTTGTAATGAATGTTCTTTTATTTGTAGTATCAATATCATCATTGTTATTACTCTCAAGACATTCAACATAAAGTTCAACTATTTCATTATTTGTAACACCCAAAAATTGGGCAAGCTTTGTAAGAGTTACAAAATCTATCCTTTTTTGTGTACCATCTAAAATGCCTTCAAGAGCACGGTAATTTATTTTTAAAATACCAAGTACATAAGTAGGTGTAATACCAAGTTCGGTAACTCTGTTATCAAATCTTTCTCTTAAAGACAACTTATTGGAAACAGAATTATCATTTATAGATATTCTATTTAATATATCATCAATATCCTTAAACTTGTTATTTTCTTCTGACATATTTTAAAATTGCAGTTTTACAATACAAAATTAAGGTAAAATTATATTATATTGACACTTTTTTAAAAATAAATTGTAGTTTTACAATACTTTTATTAAAATCATTTATATTAAAAAAGACATTTACGTTCTAAAATCCGCCAGCAGGCAACATGGGGTTTGCCAATATTGGGGCAGGACGTTGTAATCTTCATCATCAACAACATGGCAGCAGTTGTTCGGGCAGGACAAGCATCGGTGGGCATTTTATCTTATCTTGTACATCAGCAAAGCAGCAGCAGCGGTTACGGGCGGACGTTTTTCAAATCCCCCAACATCGGCAAGCCCTGTTCGTTGTGTGCTATGCAGGGACACACCCTAACATTTGCAAGTGTGAACGGACAGCTTGCCAATCAACATAAGGTCTTTGAACATTACCATTTACAGAACTATAAATTAATGGACAACCTAAAGCTGCATCATCAATTATTA
>JANOZW010000051.1:0-11166 GCA_031429575.1 Ferruginibacter sp. | reverse complement strand
TGAGCCGCTAGCTGCACCAACAACTATACCACCTACTATACCGGCAATTATACCAGCAAATAATGGTGCTCCGCTTGCAAGCGCTATACCTAAGCATAAAGGCAAGGCTACAAAAAATACAATGATACTAGCAGGTAAATCTGCTTTTATTTTTGAAAACATGAAAATCAATTTATAATAAATTTAGGAAAAGCCTTTTTGGATTGTAGGTAAGTAACTTTTAACATTATTTCAAATATTAAGAATTGTATACTACTATTTCAAATGATAATATTGAAAAAAATAGGCATTATAAAGTAGTGAGATGAACTATTCTACATTGGGAGGGAGTAGTTCCACATCAATTGATATAGATGGTAATTGATTGTTATTAGCTATTAAGTAATTTGTACCTAAATTAATGCCCAAGTAACGAATAGTAGTTGTGTAAATTGAGCTACAATACTCCTTAGCTTTTTCTTCAGAATTATTTTTATCCGTTTTTCCTTCTTCACCATCTTGATCATCAAAAGCAGCTATTGAAAATTTTTCAACATATTGCAACACAGTATTATTAGCCACAAGTATGAGTGTGGATAGTGAGATTACTAATATTTGAATAAAACGCTTCATTTTGTGCTACAAATGTATAAAATTTTAAAGAGACTTCCTTTTTTATTAACGACCAAAAGCCTACTTATATAATTTTAGTTGTAGATTTAGATACCAATTGTAAAGGCTGGTTATTTATTTAATAAAGTCAACCGTACAACTATTTTATCTGGTCTTAACGTAATTAATGGTATCATCTCTGGTTTTTGGTTTGTTGGTTCTATACTAAATTTCTTAAAAAAGGCATGCAAAAAAAACGATATTTCAGCCATGGCAAAATTATTTCCTATGCACATTCTTGGTCCGGCACCAAAAGGGAAAAAGTTTTTTGATTTTGCTAATGTATTATCATCTAAGAAGCGCTGAGGTAAAAAACTTGTTTCGTTTTCCCAGTTAGATTTATTTCTGTGTAAGCCAAAAAAGAATGGAATGATAATAGTGCCTTTTGGATAAGAATAGTTTTCAAAAACATCATCTTCTATGGCTGCTCTTTCTGTCATCCAAGCGGCAGGGTATAAGCGCATGCCTTCATTAATTGTTGCTTTTATCAATTCATTTTTTAACGAATCTAGTATATCAATATTTTGAGATACTTCTTTCAATTGTTTTTTTACATCTTCATCATTTGCGATGAGGTATAGTAACCATGATAATGTATTGGCAGTAGTTTCATGGCCTGCAAATATCAAAATAAGCAATTCGTCTATTACTTGCTCTTCATCCATTGGTAAGCCTGTATCTTCATACTTGCTATTTAAAAGCATATCTAACAAATCGGAAAACGATTTTTCAGTTTGCTTGCGATTCTTAATAATTAATCTAAATTGATTTCTGATATCTGTTACTTTCTCTAAAATCTTTTTCTTTTTACCAGTAAATGGATAGGTTATTTTTTGTAATGGTTTATTAATATCAACCATTAAAAAATTTTGCAATTCAGTAAAATCTTTATTTAGCGCTTCCATTTCATTTTTAGAAAAATCAATATCAAATAATGATTTTATTAAAATGGTAAATGATATTTGATGTAGTAGTGGATATACATCTACATCTTTATCAGTAGGAAATAATGACAGCGAATCATCAATACTTTTAATAACAATATCGTATAACCCTTTTAGTTTTTCTTTATGAAATGCGGGTTGTATAAGCCTTCTTTGCTTAAGCCAATACTCGCCGTTAGAAAACAACAATCCGTTTCCAAATAGTTCAACAGCTTTTGTTGTAGAGAGTTCAGATTTTTTATAATTCTTATGATTTTCCTTTAAAACATAATGTATAAAATCTGGATTTTGTGTAACAATAAGTTTTCTATTGATTCCAAGAGTAGCACTGTAGGTATTAGAGAATTTATCCATACTTCCAGCAATAAATTTTACTGGGTTATCTAGAAATGCTTTTGATTTAAATAATGTTTTAAACAAAGAATAACCAACTGGCAAATTATACGTACTCATTTATGGCATTTTCATATTAATTAAAAATATCGCTCTTCTGCAATTTTTATATGATGATATACATGCCCTACACAAATAAAACCAAGGGTATTGGGCGAACCTTCAGCACTACTAAATTTTCCAATATTGTCCAGCATGGTATCGGTAAACGAGCCAAACATTAGTTGTGTGGCTTTTCTAACAGCCTCCATTTCTTCAACCAACGATGTCCATGTTCTCTTATTGGCCTCCGAATTATCTGCATAAATATTTTCATCAAAACCAGGTAGGGTCGCGGTTTCTTTTCTGGCAATAGCCAACGCACGATAACTAAAAATCCTTTCTGTATCTATCATGTGCTGCAGCATTTCTTTCAATGTCCATTTTCCTTCTGCATAGGCATACATAGATTTTTCTTCGGATACTTTATTGTAAAATTCTTCTAGGGTTGCTTTTTGACGTTGAAATGCTTGATTTAGATTTTCCTCTTTTACGAGTGAAGTATATTTTTCAAAATAACTGTTGTTTGTAGTTGTTTGGCTCATGTTTTTATTTTTGTAAATGTACATCTTCATTGTGAAATATAAAACAACTAAAAAACCGTCTTACAATTAGCAAGACGGTTGTATGATATTTTGAATTTCGAACTTAAAAAATTAGCATATTAGCACATTATCGAATTAGCTAATTACACAACTATCCTTTCTTAACATTTTTAATTTTTGTTGGTGGAATAACAATTGGCTTTTGTGTTTTACCCACTTGCATATTACCTGCATATTTTACCGCTTCATATGCATTTACAAAACCACCTGTTTTAGATAAAGTGCTCAACAAAACTTTTTCCTTTGTTTCAGGATTATTTACTTTTTCTTTGGACACTACGGCAGATTTTTCTATAGCTTCTTTTAATTGTATGGCTGTAAGATTTGGATAATGTGATAATAATAATGCAGCAATACCTGCTACCACAGGGCATGCCATAGATGTACCACTTGCATTTCCATAGGTATCACCACCTGGTATGGTAGAATTTATGTTTACACCCGGTGCAAATACATCTACTTCTTTTTTGCCATAGTTGCTAAACGAAGCGGTAAGTCCACCATTTTTTTTATCGCCACTGGCACCTACGGTTATAATATTGTTTGCTCTGCCGCTTCCATCAATGTAAAATGGATTTGGAAAATTATAAGTAGTGTCCACATTTTTAGAATCATTACCTGCTGCATGTACCAATAAAACATTTTTGGTTGCTGCATAACGGTAAGCATCATCCACCCATTGTTTTTCTGGAGAAAAATCTTTACCAAAACTCATGCTGATAATTTGTGCGCCATTATCCACCGCATAGCGAATAGCATTGGCAATATCTTTATCGTGCTCATCGCCATCTGGTACTGCACGCACAGCCATTATGCGTACATTGTCTGCAATACCGTCTCCACCCTTTCCATTGCCCCTTACTTGAGCAATAATACCTGCACAATGTGTACCATGAAAAGGCGTATTGGCCATTACATCATTATTGCCATAATTTCTGTCATTAAGGTTAGACTCATCATCACCTACAATTTCTTTTCTATAAGCTTTTGGCGCTTCTTTCACAGCATTTCCTTTTCTTAATTCCCCAGCCAACTCGTCTATTAATTGTTTGTTAGAAAGATCCGTTGTGTTATTAGCTTTAGAAATGTTTACCAATAAACCCTTAGCCATTTTAGCATCAGCATCAGTTGGTTTATAGGCTTCCATATCTGTAGCAGTATATTCTTCCTTGCCTAGTTCTTTGCGAATAACTGAATCACCAACAGTAAGTTTGGCCATCATAAAATCTAGTTGTTTGAGTTGCTTTGGGTCTATGTCACCCACGGTTTTTTCCTTTGCACGAGTATAATTTGCAAATTCTATTTTATCCGTTTTAGTAATGGCATCATCCGCCGTTTTGCCTTCCCACTTTGCTTTTAAATTATGATAAACCCTTGCCGCTTCGTAGCTATCTTCTTTTACATTACGTCCATCTTTACCACCAATAAAATTCCAACCATGTATATCGTCTATATAACCATTTTTATCATCATCAATACCATTGCCAGGTATTTCTTTTGGGTTGGTCCACAATATAGGTTTTAAATCTTCGTGCAGCGTGTCTATACCACTATCTATAACGGCAACAAGCACACGATTGCTTTTTAGTTTTTTAGTTTTAATAAGGTCATAAGCTTTTTGTAAGCTAATACCATTATAGCCTGTGGTTGCAGGATCTAGCTGATGCCAATTTTTTGGGACTTCGCCTTTTTGTGCAAATGCTGATAAGCAAAATACCATACTAGCAAATGCAAGTGTTGTGATTTTATTCATTGTTTATTTTTAATTATTGTTTTTATTTATCGTTTACTATTTATCATTTACTATTTATTGTTAGAGCACTCGTAACTCATCAACCCGTAACCCGCAACTCTTAAACCCGAAACTCAACTTACAAATCAAACCTGATCCCCTGCGCCAGCGGTAATTTATCAGAATAGTTTATCGTATTTGTTTGTCTGCGCATGTAAACTTTCCAAGCGTCGCTTCCACTTTCTCTACCACCACCGGTTTCTTTTTCACCCCCAAAAGCACCACCAATTTCTGCGCCAGATGTACCAATGTTTACATTTGCAATGCCACAATCACTTCCTGCAGTAGATAAAAATAATTCTGCCTCACGTAAGTTATTGGTAATAACAGACGATGAAAGCCCCTGTGGTACGCCGTTTTGCAAAGCAATGGCTTCTTCCATTGTTTTATATTTCATTATATAAAGTATGGGCGCAAATGTTTCGTGCTGCACAATGGCATAACTATTTTTTGCTTCGGCTACACACGGTTTTACATAGCAGCCACTTTCATAATTTTTACCTTTTAGCACACCGCCTTCCACAATAAAATTGCCACCTTCTGCTTTACATTTTTCAATGGCTTCTAAATAATTTGCTACTGCATCCTTATCAATAATTGGTCCTACATGCATTTTTTCATTTAAAGGATTTCCAATTTTTAGTTGCGCATATGCATTTACCAAAGTATCTCTAAACTTATTGTATATTTTTTCGTGAATAATTAATCTACGTGTGCTTGTACAACGTTGCCCAGCCGTACCCACTGCGCCAAACACTGCAGCCGTTATAGCAATATTTATATCTGCATCTTTAGAAACAATAATGGCGTTGTTGCCACCAAGTTCAAGCAAACTTCTGCCAAGCCTTTGCCCAACCATAGCCGCCACTGCCTTGCCCATACGTGTGCTACCTGTTGCACTCACCAACGCTATACGAGGGTCTGCACTCATCCATTCACCCACATTTCTGCCGCCGCTTATGAGCCCACAAACACCCTCTGGTACATTATTTTTCTTAAAAACTGATTGTATTATATTCTGACATGCAATGCCACATAATGGTGTTTTTTCACTTGGTTTCCAAATGGCTACGTCGCCGCAAACCCACGCTAGCATGCTATTCCAACTCCACACTGCTACAGGAAAATTAAATGCAGAAATTATTCCAACTATCCCAAGCGGGTGATATTGCTCGTACATTCTGTGCCCTGGTCTTTCGCTGTGCATCGTTAAGCCATGTAATTGGCGAGAAAGCCCCACAGCAAAATCGCAGATATCTATCATTTCTTGCACTTCGCCCAAGCCTTCTTGCAAACTTTTACCCATCTCATAACTTACGAGTGTGCCCAATTCTTGTTTGTATTTTCTCAATTCATTTCCCACTTGCCTTACAATTTCGCCACGCTTAGGTGCAGGCCACAAGCGCCACTCAGCAAAGGCTTCCTGCGCTTTTTCTACAACGGTGTCGTATGCAAATCTATCTCCACCCACCACCGTTCCAATTTCTTTTCCATCAACTGGTGAGTAAGAAGTTATTTTTTCGCCTTTCGATTTTATCCAGTTTAGTCCTGTAGAAACGCCTTTGTTAGAAGCCGAAATCTGTAATGTTTTTAAAAAATCCATTATGCTATTTTTAGGGCTGCAAGGTAGGCAAATAATGGATAATTTGTAAATGGATAATGATGAAATTGGTTAGAGAAATGGTAAATATTACTTCCATTCCTTATTTGATAATTTTTCTTTGGTTACGAGCTGGAATCTTTGATTGGACTGTTTTGGCGACGCTCCGTTCAACGGCATATCAATGTTCATCTTTTATCGATTATTGTTGCCCAAAGCGAGCTCCCTATTTTTTATTGAAACAGCATAAATTATTTGACCTTTATTGCTTTTTATTCTGATATTATTAGGATGACATAATCATTCAGAAAATTTGCTGTTAAAAAAAATCCCGAAGGGCAATGTCATTAAGTTAAGGATTTATATTATCCAACTAATATCACCCCTTCGGGGTTAGGTCTTTAATTTTGTAACAATAGCTATAGTAATTTCATCCCTTCGGGATTTAAAAGCCTGAAAGGCTGACATTAATATAGCTCACAAATAAATAAATGTAGTATAACCCCAAAGGGGTGATATTAGGTAATATGAAGTTGGCTTAACTTAATGACATTGCCCGAAGGGATGCCATTATTATAGCAAATACAAATATTTTCTATAAACCCTGAAGGTGTAATATTATCAATAGTGTCATCCCTTCTGGATTTTTGCTTCATCATTTTGATTTAATTCTATATTAATGCCAGCCTTTCAGGCTTAGCTATATTTAAAAACATTACTTTAAAATATTAATAACACTCTCAGTATCCTACGAATCATTATAGAATTAATTTATAACCCTTCCTTGTTTATCTTTGTGCAATAAATTATATTCGATAATGCAGTCCGTTTTTTTTAAAGATGTAGGAGTAATTGATTACAAATCCGCTTGGGACTACCAAGAAAAACTACTGCAAGAAAACGTGGCCGTAAAATCTGCTATTAGAAACGACCCATCATTAAGCCAAACATTAGAAACACAAAACTATTTTCTCCTTTGCGAACATACACCTGTATATACACTCGGTAAAAGTGGAGATATGGCAAATGTTTTAATGAGTGAAGATGAACTCGTAAAAAATAACATTGATTTCTTTAAAACAAATAGAGGAGGTGATATTACTTTTCATGGCTTGCAACAAATCGTTGGATATCCCATTATTGATTTAGAAAAATTTTATACTGATATTGGAAAATACTTGCGCAATTTAGAAGAAGTAATTATTTTAACATTGGCAGAACATGGTATAGTAGGAGAGCGCAGTGCCGGCGAAACTGGCGTATGGATAGAACCAAGTATAAAAGGAAAAGAAAGGAAAATATGTGCTATTGGCGTGCGTTGTAGCAGATGGATAACCATGCATGGCTTTGCTCTAAATGTAAATACGAATCTGGATTATTTCAACAATATTGTGCCTTGTGGTATTGTAAACAAGCAAGTAACATCTATAGAAAAAGAGTTGGGTAAAAAAGTAGATTATGAATTGGTAAAAACACAAATTAAAAATAATTTTGAAAAGGTATTTGAAGTTGAATATATTTTACCAGAGATAAGTAGGCTATAATTTTTTAGCTTCTTTTGTTATCTGAAATTTATTTTTCTCCAATAGTTCTCCATCTTCATAAATTTCAAAACTAAACCAACCGGTGTGTACGAAATTTACTTTTTCGATTATTAAGTAATCCTCTTTTACTCGTTTTATTTCAAATAAAAATTTCTCTGTTTCATCATAAAATTTTACTGAGTATTTTCTCGTACCTGTTTCATTTAAATGAATAATTACATTATTGTCTTTTGCTGTAAAAATGAAAGAACTTGGGTAAGTGATGGTAGGCTTTGCAGGCGGTTCTATAAATCCAGAATCTCTACCAGATCCTACCATCCAAGGCATTTTATCATCTGCTGCATTACTATATTTTGTGGTATCTTTTATAGGGCGCATTATATTTGAATAAGCATATGAGCCACCTTCAAAAGCCACAAAAATTCGATAATACATTTTATTATATGGTGCATTTACATCTGCATAACCATTTTCTCTACTTTGTGGGCTAAGAACGCTACCTGCAGTCTTATAATTTTTTAAACTATCGTATGAGCGCTGAATATTAAGTGTAGTTATGGGGTTGGTATAATCATTTACCCAGCTTACAATAATTTTATTATTGATATTTTTTACCATTATTACGGGCAAAGGCTTTTGCTGCGCAAATGCATTAATAGTTGTAGAAATAAAAACAAGAAAGATAAAACACTGTTTTGTCATATATCATGGATGTCTAGCGCAAATATAATTGCAAAAATTATTTATTTAAACTTTCAAAAATATTTTCCTGTTAAAATCGAATTAAAAAATTAATGTGCTTATCGGCAACGAAGCATTGCCTTGCAAACCACCCGTGTGTAAACATACAATGTTGCTGCCTTTTGCAAAATAGCCTTCTTTTATTTTATCATAAATGGCAAACATCATTTTTGCGGTGTAAACAAAGTCGGTTGGTATATTATAATCAGTATAAAATTGGTTCATAAAAACCAACAATTCGGCATTGTATTTTGCGTATCCCCCAAAATGATAAGCACTAAAAATGGATAAGTTATTGTTATATGAATTGGTTGTTAATGTTTGTATTCTCTCTTCAATATCTGTCATATTTTTAATAACAGGCACAGCTATTATTTGTGCATTATTTTCATTATTCAATAACAAGCCAGCTAAAGTAGTAGCTGTGCCTACACAACTGCATACATGTGAATAATTTTTATATTTTAAAAAGTTCATAATTAACGAAGCTCCTCTTGCTCCTTCATTTCCAAAGCCACCTTCAGGAACTATTGTACACTCACCAAACGTATTTTGTAAATTTTTTATTGCTTGATCTTCCTCAATATTTTTATACTCAGCCCTACTAATAAAGTGTAAGTACATACCAAGTTCAATGCAACGCTGCAATGTATGTGAAAGTTTTGTAGGCTCTTCGCCCCTTACAATGCCAATACACTTTATCCCTTTTTCTTTGCATAAAAATGCTGTGGCTAAAAGGTGATTGGAAAAAGCCCCACCGAATGTGAGTATGGTTTTGTGAGAGGTTTGTAAACACTTTTCTACAAAGTAGTGCAACTTAAATAATTTGTTTCCCGAAACTTCACCGTGAATTTTATCTAATCTTAGCACCGTAACTGAAACGCCACTTTCTGTTAGAAAATTGCTTTCCAATTTATCAAAAGAAATATTATCGGTAGAAAGAAACATTATTGTTTTATTTATTAGATTGACGTACAATTTTTAGAGTCAATTCAGCTATTTTTGCACTTGCAAAATAAATATAAGAAATGAAACCTACACTTTTAATATTAGCCGCAGGTATGGCAAGCCGTTATGGTAGCATGAAACAAACAGAAGGCTTTGGTCCCGATGGTGAAACGATAATGGATTATTCTATTTATGATGCTATAAGAGCAGGCTTTGGGAAAGTGGTTTTTATTATTAGAAAAGATTTTGCAGATGTGTTTAAAGCAGCTATGGAGCCAAAACTACAAGGAAAAATAGCGGTTGATTATGTTTATCAAGAAATAGATTCTTTTGTAGATAAAAATTATTTGCCAGCAGATAGAACAAAACCTTGGGGTACTGGCCATGCTATGTTATGCGCCAAGGATGCCGTAAAAGAACCTTTTGCGGTAATAAATGCAGATGATTTTTATGGCAAAGATGCTTTTGAAAAAGCGGCTGATTTCTTAATGACAAAATGCACTCAAAAAGAAAATGCCATTATTGGTTATAGACTTGCCAATACCCTAAGTGAGCATGGCACTGTGAGTAGAGGTGTTTGTGAAGTAAATGCCAACAATCAACTTACAAATATTACAGAAAGAACAAAAATTTATAAAAAAGACGATAGTATTATTTATGAAGAAAATGAACAATTTTTTCCTTTGGCAGATGATACAAATGTTTCTATGAATTTTTGGTGCTTTCATCCTTCTATTTTTAATTTAACAGACTTATTGTTTGCCGCATTTCCTAAAGACAATATTGATAACATAAAAGCAGAATTTTTTATTCCAATTATCGGAGATCATTTTATTTCAAAATTTGAAGGAATTATATATGTTATA
Source organism: Ferruginibacter sp. (assembly GCA_031429575.1). Classification (GTDB taxonomy): domain Bacteria; phylum Bacteroidota; class Bacteroidia; order Chitinophagales; family Chitinophagaceae; genus Ferruginibacter. The sequence continues at coordinate 1,043 of JANOZW010000051.1, read as the reverse complement.
AGTACATCTTCTCAATGGTTTGGTGTAACCTATAAGGAAGATGCGCCAGGTGTAAAAGAAAGCCTGAATACACTTATTGCAAATGGGGAATATCCCGAAGCTTTGTGGAGATAGTTTTTAAAATACAGATGCCAACTTTTAAAAAGTTGGCATCTGTATTTTAAAAAAAGTTGGTGCTAGCGTGCTAAAAATGATAGCCCCTTAAAAAATCTTTTACAGCCATTCTTTTTTTACCTTCTAATTGTAGCTCTAATAAATTGATGTATCCATAGCTGCAAGCAAATTGCAGGAAATTTTTTTCATCCGTTTTATATGAACCAATTTCAATATTCGGCTGTTCATTTATTTTTTCTACGATAAAAAGTTTCAGCTTTTTTCCATTAAAGCTTGTGTAAGCAGCAGGATAGGGCGATAAACCTCTTATTAAATTATATACGTCCTCTACTGGTTTTGCCCAATCTATTTTTCCTGTTTCGGTAAAAAGTTTTGGGGCATGATGAAGGGTTGAAGGTTCAAAGTTTAAGGTTAAAGGTTGGGGCTGCTCTATAAGATTTCCATCAGCTAAACCCTTAATGGTTTCCAATAAAAGATTTGCACCAAGTTCTTTTAGTTTATCGTGTACAGTGCCTGCGGTATCGGCTTCTTCTATTTTTATTTTATCGGATAATAAAATATTACCAGTATCTATTTCTTGTTGTAGTTTAAATGTAGTTACACCAGTGTATTCTTCGCCATTTATTACAGCCCAGTTTATTGGTGCTGCGCCTCTATATTGTGGCAACAATGAGCCATGTACATTTATGGTGCCCATTGGCGGCATATTCCAAACTATTTCTGGCAACATTCGAAAGGCTACCACAGCTTGCACATCTGCATGCAATGATTTTAAATCTGCTAAGAATTCAACATTTTTTAATTTTTCTGGTTGTAGTATATGTAAACCCTTTTCTACAGCATATTTTTTTACTGCACTTTGTTGTAGCTGCATACCACGCCCTGCTTGCTTATCAGGCGCTGTTATTACGCCTACAATATTGCAACCA
>JANOZW010000050.1:0-7075 GCA_031429575.1 Ferruginibacter sp. | reverse complement strand
GGCCAGGTGAAAAAATCAATGATACTCTATATAGTTTTAATGAAGTAAGCTATGCTATTACTAAACTTGTTGGAAATGGAGCTGCTTTTAATGTAAGTAAGGGCGATAAAATGGAAAGTGGTTTTCTACAATTTACAAGTATAAATGATACAAGTTGTAATCTAGTTTGGAATCCAACATTAAATAAAGCGCCAAGTTTATCTGAAAAATTATTAAAGCCTTTTGTAAAAAATATAGTAAGAGATAATATTACTTCATTACTTGATAGCTTGAAAAATTATTTTAGCAATCCAAAAAATATTTATGGGTTTAAAGTGAATATGGCAAAAGTAACAGACCCACATTTAATTTCAAACAAGAAAACGTATGTAAAATATCCAACTACGAATGAAATATATTCAACTATTGAAAAACTTGAAGCATATGCAACATTGAATGGCGCTAAAAAAACGAATGCAGCAATGATGAATGTACATCAAAGTGAGGATGGGAATACATTGGATGTAATGATAGCTTTACCTGTAAATATTGCGCTAAAAGCAAGCGGAGATTTTTTGCCAAAGTTTATGATTCAAGGTGCATTATTAGAAGCTGAGGTGAAAGGTGGAGCCTCCAGTGTAGAAAAATGCTTGGCACAGTTTAGTAACTATTTAACCGATTATAAATTGAGTGCACCAGCAATACCTTATCAATCTTTAATATCCGACAGGGTCAAAATACTTGATTCGAATCTTTGGATAACGAAAATTTATCAACCTGTTTTTAAGAGGTAGGGTTGTATTTATTTTTTCAGGAATTTTATAATTTGAACAGGGTCGTTATTCTTTACTAAAATAAAAGCCTTTTCACCTTTTATTGTGATTGGTAAGATGTGCTTTACTTCTCCTTTAATAATAATATCAATAATATTTTCTGCTGCAAATATGTTTTTACCACGGTTTGATAAAATAGTTCCATAATCTGCATCATACTTACCCAATCTTATGTTACTTTGATAAAAATTTCCACCAAGCAAAATGTTGGGTAAACTATCTTTTGTATAGTTTATAACAGCAGCTGTTTTATAACAAGAAAGTTGGGCTTGCCACGGAAATGCTTGTACATTAAAATTCCAATTACCATTGTTAATTAAAAAAGAGTTGGAAAAATAATTTACTCGTAACTTTTCTGCTTTGGTGATTTTGTCTTTACCTAAAATATCTTGCAATGGGCTTTTTGCAAAATCTTCAGCGTATAAAAATTTCTTTTTTAGTGAAGGTAAATGTTTGGTCAATTCATCTTTGTCAGCAAATGGTATTTCTCTGCCTAATAAAAAATAAGTAAGAAATTGTTCTTTCTTTCCATTATCGTCAAAGTCATTGTAGTAGAGATTTACAGGGTTTTCTTCATTAGCATAAAAACGATTGTTTTCACCTAAGTTTCCTGCTATTAAATCTTCATTACCATCTCCATTTACATCAAGCGGAAAAACAAAATTCCACCAACCTAGTTTATCGCTAATTATTTTTTTCTCAAAACTTGTTTTATTGTTTTTAAAAGCAACAATACCGCCCCATTCCAGACTTACCACCAAGTCTTTTTTGCCATCTTTATCCAAATCTGTCCAAGCGGCATTTGTAACCAATCCAATTTTAGCTAAATCTGCATTGTATTTATTGGTAACATTTAAAAACTTTCCTGTGCCATCATTTTGCAATAGATAGGAGGTTGGTGTTTTGCTATATTCCCAAGGTATAGCTCTGCTGCCAATAAATAAATCTATAAAACCATCGCCATTAAAATCATAAGGTTTTATACAAGACGCAGTAAGTTGTGTATTTGCTTCAAAGGCATCTTTTTTTCTTGCGAAATTCCCTTTGCCATCATTCAAATAAATTCTTGGTAAAAGCATTTCGCTGTTGCCAAAAAATTCATTCCCACCACTTGCTACTAACAAATCCATATAGCCATCACTGTTTACATCTGCAAAATTTGCATCCACATCTTCGTAAGTGCTATCATTATCTAAAGCTATTTGAGATGATTTTATAAACTTACCATTTGTATTTTGAAAAAACAATATGGGTTTTATAAATTTTGCTGAACCAATAAATACATCATCTAACCCATCACCATTTACATCGCCTACAGCCAATGCAGGGCCTTCTCTAGAAACCATAAATGGCATCAATCCTTCTCTATCGAATTCGTTAAAATTATTTTCTTCATGTTTGTAAAGCAATCCAGTTTCAGCTGTTATATCTTTTGCAATATTTTGTGTGTCATTAATGTTAGTTGTTACTTTATAATCAAATGTTGGCAAGCCTTTTTTGTAAGATATTGTTTGAATTAATTCCGTTTTATAATCAAGCTTTTTATAAGTATTATCAGGCCATACCAATAAAATTGAGTCTATAGCTATAGTTCCCAAGCCTATATGCAACGGTACTTCCATACTGCTTTGAAAACCACGTACAGGATATTTCTCATAGGTTCTTATTTCATTTCTTGCAAATGCTATGGCTTTTGCACCGATTGCATTTACATTTTGTACATCACCTTTTAGCTTTAATTCAATCCACTTATTTGAGCCTGCTTTATTCGTTTTATTTTCATATAGCAATACAGGGTCTTCTATATTATTTACAACTACGTCCACATCTCCATCATTATCAAAATCAGCATATACGGCACCATTGCTAAAAGTTGGCTTATCATTTTTTATTTGTTTTTCTACATCTTCAAATTTTGCATCATGTTTATTTACAAAAAATTTATTAGTCAATTTTATTTCAGGAAATTTATTTATCAATACCATTTCCTTTTCATCCATTTTATTATTTCTAATTTTATCTTGAATTTCTGTATTTGTTACATAGTTCACATAATCCATGTCATTTAATCGCTTAGGAATACCGTTGCTTACAAACAAATCTTTCCAGCCATCGTTATCAAAGTCGGTCCACAATGCAGCCCAACTCCAGTCTGTAGCTTCTACACCGGCATACATGGCAGCTTCTTTAAACATTCCTCTGCCATCATTTATTTGCAAAGCATTTCTGCTAAACTGTGGATGGTAACCAGCCTTTACTTTAAAATTAAATAAATTGTAATCGTCTTCTTCTAAAGAGCGTTTCAAAATTTTTGGATTATAAGGTAGCATATCCATCGAAATAATTTCAGGTGCAGCATCATTGTTTATATCTGCCACATCTACCCCCATACTAAATTGACTAGTGTGCATCGTTTGTGTTTGCAGGGTTTCTGCAAATGTTCCATTTTTTTGGTTAATGTATAAGTAATCATTTTCATGAAAATCGTTTCCAATGTAAATATCAGGCCAACCATCCATGTTGATATCTGCCACACAAATACCCAATCCATAACTTATAACAGTACCACTTATTCCAGCTTGTTTTGATATATCAACAAATTTACCCTTATCATTTCTATATAGTACATCGCCAGCAAGACTATCTCTTGTATTATCATACGTTTTTCGCTCATTAAATGTACCATTGTAGCGTAGAGAATGATTCATTAAATACATATCCAAATCACCATCAGCATCATAATCTAAAAATGCTGCTTGTGTACCAAAGGCAGATTTTGCCAATCCCATCTCTGCAGCTTCATCTTCATAAAATGGAACACCACTTTTATCGATGCCTTTACAAATTAAAAATTGGTTATGGCTTTGTAATGATTCAAAATTACCTACACGACAAACATACATATCTAAAAGCCCGTCATTATTGATGTCCACAATAGATACGCCTGTACTCCAAGCTCTATCATTTGGTATTTTTGCTTGAATTGTTGCATCTTCAAATTTTAAATTGCCTTTATTAAGAAACAATTTATTTTGACTTTGATTACTTGTAAAAAATAAATCGGTCAATCCATCATTATTAAAATCACCCGCACCTACGCCTGCACCATTGTAAAAATACATGTACTTAAACATGTTGAAATCTGCGGTTGGGGTTAGCTTGTTGGTAAAATATAAACCTGTTTTAGAGCTTTCCAATGCTTCAAATAAATATGGTTTGGTTTCTGCTTTTTTATTAGTGCAGGATAAAATAAATATAGCAACGCCTATAAATATTATTAAAAACTTATTTCGATATAATTTAATCTTACTCATTTTTAAAATGCTTGCTCTTTTACGTCAAATTATTTTAATGTCAGCCTGAGCTTGTCGAAGGCGATTCTATTTTGAAAAGGTAGCTATATTTTAGAATAACCCGTCTTCGACAAGCGTGTATGCCGACAAAGGCAGGCTCAGATTGACAAAATTTTAATTATTGCTTTTTTGTCTATATAAAATGGGATAATTATCATTCCTTAAAAACAACATCACATCTCCATTCTTAGTTTTTATATTTTGAATATCTCTTACAACACCACTTACATTTATTCCACTTTGCAATGTTGATATCGCTTCAAAAACTTTATTTCCCTTATTCATCAACACCGTTCCAAAGCTAGCATCCAATCTTCCAAATTGCGGCAAACAATCTGGCATGTTACCGCCAAGTACCAAATCGATCTTTCCATCGGCATTTATGTCTTTACATAAAATAACATTCATGCAAGATAACTGAGCAGTTAATGGCAATACAACAATATCAAAATTACCATTGCCTTTATTGTAAGCAATACAACTACTACTATAATTAAATGTTTTTGTAGTAGATGTTTTTATTAACTCAGGTTTAAACAAAGTTTGTATTGTTTTATCTGCATAAGCATGATGTCTTAGGTTATCTTTTTTAAAAGATGGCAATGCTTCTGTAAATTCTTTTTTCAAGAATACGGGCACATCTTTTCCATCTATTGTTTTTGAAAATATTTTGTCTTGCAATCCATTTTGATCATAATCGTTTAACCAAAGTTTTACTGGAGTTGCAGAATCTGGTTGCAAATAAAAATTTTCTCCAATATTCCCTAAAACTAAATCTTCTTTACCATCGCTGTCCAAATCAGAAGCTTTTATGGTTTGCCACCAACCGTTCATATTCTCCAAATTTGTTTTCGTTTCTACAAACTTTCCATTGGTATATGAAAATACTTTTGGGCACATCCATTCGCCCACCATCACCAATTCTTTTTTTACATCGCCCACAATATCCGTCCACAGGGCATCTGTAACCATTCCTATTTTTTCTATGCTCGCAGCTTTGTTTTTCGTTACATCAGCAAAATGTCCCTTTCCATCATTTTCATACATAAAACTAGTAGGGTTTGCTCCATAGTTAAAACTCAAACTTCTTCCACCCACAAATAAATCAACATCACCATCCGCATCATAATCATACGGTACAGCTACAGAAACATTTGAACTGTTTTCCGAAAAATTATTCATTGATTTTGAAAAATTTCCTTTTCCATCATTCAAATATAATCTGTGTTGTAAGCGTGCACTCCTTGGAGGTTCATTATTACCTCCTGCGCCCACAAATAAATCCATATCGCCATCGCCATCTGCATCAAAAAAACAAAGCCCTACATCTTCAAAAGCTTTATCATCTTCAAAAATATTTGATATTTTCTTCACAAAAATTTTATTACTTGTTTGCAAATACAATTGCCCTGCTTGGTCTTTTGCACCAGCAATAAAAACATCTTCTAATCCATTACCATCTACGTCTGCATGTGCAGCTTTTGGGCCTTCTTTGCTTTGCATGGTGGGTACATTCCTTTCTTGGTAAAAATCTACAAAATTATTTTCAACATGCTTATCAAACTTAAAACTACTGTCTGCTACAAATAGAGTAGGGGTGTAGCTTACAGGCAAATAAGTAAATATTTTTTTTTGCGATTTTGAATAATCAATTATATAATTTTTATTTATACCAATCGTATCTATTTTAGTAATCATGGCATTTGGCCAAACAATTAAAATAGAATCAATTTTTCTATCCCCAATGCCAATGATGTTTTTATAATCTACACTGCTTTGAAAACCACGAGCAGGATAAATTTCTCTATTTATAATTTCATTTCCACAAAATAATTTTATGATGCTACCAATGGCAAAAGTATTGCTGCCAGTATCTTTCAATAAAATACTAATATAATTTGTACTATCATTTTCTCTACTCATATTTTTGTACACAAAGCTTGACATGTTAACATTGTTCACTATCAAATCTAAATCGCCATCGTTATCTAAATCTGCATAAGTGGTGCCATTGCTAAAAGATAGCTGAGCTAAACCGCTTGCTTCTGCTGCATCTTCAAATTTTAAATTGCCTATATTTTTAAAAAAATGATTTGGAACAGGCGTAGAAGGCATGCTATCCACAATTTGTTGCATATTTTCTTTTTGCCCAATTGCTGCCATTTTTTGTATAACATCATTAGCAAAAAAGTCAATGAAATCTTGGTCTATTACATCTTTGTAAATACCATTGCTTACAAAAATATCTTGCATACCATCATTGTTAGCATCAAACATCAATGCTCCCCAGCTCCAATCACTAGCTGCTACACCACTGTAATGCGCTGTTTCTACAAATGTATTATTGCCATTGTTTATCTGTAAAGCATTTTGTTGTATCTGCTCATAAAAACCTTGTTTCTTTTTAAATTGATAGGTATCGTAGTTTTCAAAATTAGCCGTTGTTTTTAAACGCTTATCATTACTTGGCAACATGTCCGTTGTAAAAATATCGGGTCTTCCATCATTGTTTACATCAGCTGCATCTGCACCCATAGAGGCAGTGCTTGTATGCCCCATTTGGTTTTGTAAATCTTCTTTAAACGTTCCATCTTTTTTGTTGATGTACAAATAATCTCTTTCAAAAAAATCATTGCTAATGTATATGTCAGGATATGTATCGCCATTTACATCGCTAATTGTTACGCCCAAGCCAAAACCAATTAGGCTACCGTAAATATTTGCCGCTGCGCTTACATCTGTAAAATGGCCATTATTATTTTTCAATAATTTATCACCGCCACCTTTTGCAAAGTCTGCTACAGGCCAATCAGCGGCTCGTAGTTCTCTTTTGTTGCTATAGTTGAGTGTATTTACAGGTATAAAACTATTGTTCAAAATATAGCAATCTAGATCGCCATCTTTGTCATA
>JANOZW010000049.1:0-4429 GCA_031429575.1 Ferruginibacter sp. | reverse complement strand
GGATTACAACTCATTTGGGCAATGGTTTGCATATTCATGGTAATAAGTAGGGTTTTACTACCCATATTGGCACCTGCCGCAGCGGCTTCACAACCCGCATGCCCTGCGCCTACTACTATAATATCGTATTTTGGAAACATAATACAAAGTTACGAGTTGAAAAGTTATGGGTTACGGGTTAAGTCCTTGTATAATTTTAGCCCTATCCAAACTTTCTAAGTATTTCTCTTTCTAATAAAACATCTTTAAAAGGTACACCTCTATTCATTTGAGCAAATTCTGCAGCTGTTAAGCTATACATTATCTCAAAATCAGCTTTTCTAGCATTTATAAAGTCCTCAATTTTTGGCTCACTAACAATATTTGATACCCCTATCTCATCTATTTTAGCTAACATTTTGGGGCAAAGGAAGTAATTTGTTTTACTGTACAGGGCTTCAAAGTATGGTTTTACTGCCATCACATCTATTCTATTACCCCTCACCTTGTTTAATTCAATCTTTTCTACTCGTATGTTTATGAAGTTCCAACAAAGCTTTAGGTCTTCTTCTATACTAAAATCAAAATAAGCCACAGGTACTATGTGGTCAAACTGCCATTTAGAAGCAAAGTTTTCCCAATTCAAATCTTCCGTGAACTGAATTTCTATCCACTCTCTAAAGTTTTGTATATCTAAACCGAAGTATGGGGCATAGTTTTCCGATACTTGTTTCTCTAATACATATCTTCTTAATGCTAATTGCCACTTCTTTTTATCCCTCACCCTTATATCAAATTCAGTTACCTCTTCTTTTGCTGTCCATTTCTTCCTAGCCATAATAGTACTTTGTTGATGTTTCAATGAGAAACTGTGTTTCGTGGAACACAGTATCATTATTACAACACAAAAGTAGTGTTTAATTATTGGGTGCTGAAAGGTATGTTTTAGTGGGAAACTGTGATTCGTGGAACAAATGGTATTTAAACATCTACTCAAAATACATACTCAAACAATCATCTTCCTTATCTCTCATTAGTAAAGCATCCTTTTTAGTCTTGTCTTTGTATCCGCAAAGATGAAGTGCCCCATGGAAAATTACACGATGAAGTTCTAATTCGAAAGAGGTTTCGTGGGTAATACTGTTTTCCTTCACCCTATCTACACTAATATAAATTTCACCAATGGTTGGTGAGGTTTTAGATAGGCTTAAGTCGAAAGTGATGATATCTGTATAAAAGTCGTGTTGAAGGAAATTGTTATTTACCTCTAATAAATATTCATCTGAACAAAAAATATAATTCAAGGATTCGAAAGCTTTACTCTCCTTTTTAAATAACTGAGGTATGAAAGCCTTTAAGGCTTTTCTATTTTGAAGATTTACTTTAGTGAGTTGATGAAAATTTACCGACATCTTTTCTTTATTTCGAAATGAATGATTGATGTTATAAGTTATTTTTACGCCTTGTAAAATTAGAAGCTATTTGCTAATGTATAAGAAGTTATCAGAAATAAAGATTGGAAAAGAAGTAATCATACGTGCTTTTGAAAATGAAGATATTTTTTTGAAGTTGATGGAGATGGGTTGTGTACCCGGAGAGAAAATAACGGTTGATAAAATTGCACCTTTTAGGGATCCTATTTCTGTAACGGTGGCAGGATATTCTTTGAGTTTGAGATTAGATGAGGCGGAACATATTTTGGTGGAGGAAGAAAAGATTGTTGCCACAGATAACACATAAGCACAGAAAAATACATAAACAATAAAAGTAAATTTATAAAATAATAAAACTGTTAATCTGTTGTAAAAAATAAATGTTATCATATTAAATTACAACAGCTCAAAAAATAAAAATAGTTAGCTTATTACGAAATGAAACAGTGTCTCTGTGGCATCTGTGGCAAAACTAAAACAAAAATGAAAATCGGTTTATACTTCGGTTCTTTCAACCCTATTCATACAGGTCATTTAATTATTGCAAACCACATTGCAAACAATACAGAATTGGATGAAGTATGGTTTGTGGTTTCTCCACAAAATCCATTTAAAAATACCAACAGTTTATTAAATGAGCAACATCGATTATCCTTAGTAAAAATTGCAATAGAGGGTGAAAAAAAATTAAAAGTCAGTAATGTAGAATTCAAATTACCAAAACCATCATACACAGCAGATACACTTTTATACCTTTCTGAAAAATATCCAAAACATATTTTCTCCATCATTATGGGAAGCGATGGATTTCAAAATATAGAAAAGTGGAAGAATCATAAATATATAATAAATAATTATAATATATTTATTTATCACCGCCCAGGCTTTCTTATAGAAAAAACAACCAAAAATGTAACCATATTAGATGCTCCTTTATTAGAAATATCATCTACACATATTCGTAAAAATATAAAAGAAAGAAAATCTATTCGCTATTTAGTAACAGATGGTGTGATGGAAGAAATTGAATTGAAAAATTATTATAAAAGCAACTTAGAAAATCCAACCTAAAATTACACAACACAATACAATTACAGGTGGTGGTAATTTGGTAAAACGTAATAAAATAAATGTGCCAATAATTACCAAAGCAGAAAGAATGATCGATAAATCTAATGTTTGAACATTAAAATTTACCCTTAATAAATAAATAGCTGCTGCTGCCATTAAACCAACTACTACTGCATTAATTCCTTCCAGTGCTCGAAACACCGCAACAAACTTTTTTAAATATTGCCATACCGGAAAGAAGAATAAAACCAATAAAGCGCTTGGTAAAAAAATAGCAATGGTTCCTATTATACAACCTAGTAATTGATCCCCTGGTCCTTTTTCTTTCATGGCTATTCCTCCAGTAAAACTTGCTACAGAAAATACTGGTCCTGGTATGGCACGTACAAAACCATAACCAGTTAGTAAATCATCTTTATCTACAGAAATTATATATTCTGAATCCACATGTTTTTCATTTGGTCGTACTACATATTGATCAATCATCATAGGCAATAAAACATCCCCACCTCCAAAAACCAAGCTTCCAAATCGGTAAAAGTTTTCAAATAAATTATATGCCTTTCTATTACCCCACTGTTGCTTACGGGCTGTTTCACTCAGTATTCCAGCTATCAAAAATATAATAGCAAACAACCAAATATTTGTCCATTTTATTTGCCTAGGTTTTACCACTTCTTTTTCGGGAATACGTTTACTACTAAAGCTGGTAGCGATACCTGCACACACAATAAGTATGGGAAAAACCCATGGTGTTTTAAAAAAAATAAATGTAATAATGGTAGCTATAATCATTATTACTTTGGTAATAAAGTTGTTTACAGAAATACCATACATTCTTACGGTAGCATATATTAAAAAACCAATAGCCATTGGTTCTAAAAACTTAAATAGATTTTGAGAGTAATTTTTTGTAGGATGCAATGTTATTAAAAAAGACAACCCACTCATAATAATACAAGCAGGTAAAATCCATATTATTAAAGTAATCACAGCTAATAAAACTCCTCCTCTTTTATAACCAATTAATGTAATGGTTTGCGTGCTTCCTGGGCCAGGTAACAATTGACAAAAAGAATTAAAATCGACCAATTCTTCCTCTGTTATATACCTGTGTTTTTGTACAAAAATTTTCATCATCATACCAAGGTGACCCTGTGGCCCACCAAAAGCAGTAAGGCTGTAAAAAAATACCGTTTTTAAAAATTGTATATGGCGAAGTAATTTCAAATAAGTAATTAGTTAAAATCAAATATAAAATAAAATCAACTAAAAATTACAACAAACAAAAAGCTACCTATACAAAAGGTAGCTCTAAATTTAATGCAGTCTAAATACTAAGTACTTTATACTAAATACTCTACTTCTTCAATCCAATCTCTCTTAATCTTTCATCTAAATATTCACCAGCAGTAGCATCTTCATAAACAATAGGATGTGCTTCATCTACACAACTATCCAAACATTTTAAACTCATACTACTGCGTGGATGTAAGAAAAATGGAATTGAAAAACGGCTGGTGTGCCACAGTTCTCTTTTTGGGTTTACTACTCTGTGCGTTGTGCTAATTAACTTATTATTTGTAAATCTTTGAAGCATATCTCCCACATTAACCACAATCTGCTCAGGAAGGCTTGTAACTGCCACCCACTCTCCTTGTTTGCTTAATATCTCTAAACCATCAGCAGAGGCCCCTACAAGCAGTGTGATGAGATTTATATCCTCATGCTGCTCCGCACGAATAGCGCTTGCGGGCTCTTGGGTAATGGGAGGATAATGAATGGCACGTAAAATACTGTTGCCATTGTGCACATATCCATCAAAATAGTGCTCATCTAAACCAAGGTATAATGCAATTGCTTGCAATAATGCTTTACCAGATGTTTCAAAGCCTCTATACGCATCATCAAAAGTTTTATTAAAATCTGCAACCTGAGTCACTTTC
>JANOZW010000048.1:0-8029 GCA_031429575.1 Ferruginibacter sp. | reverse complement strand
TCTATCAAAAAAGAAACCTCCTTTTACAATTTTTTGTTCTTTCAATGATGCAATAACTTCATCATATGTTTCTCCTGTTTTAATGTAAAAGTATTTATCTGCTGGTGCAGATACATTAGGGCCAAAAATATTCCATGCAGCATAACCGCCAATGGCTAGTGCAATTAAAAATAAAATACCAATTGTTTTTTTCATAATAAGTGGGGCGGGGTGTAGTGTGCAATTTAAAAATAAAAAGCCCTGCTTTTTAATGAGCAGGGCTTTTTTATAGAAATTTTTTAATTAAGGCTTTTTTGTAGTGTCAGTTGTTATAGGAGTTGTAGTTCCTGGCATTGGCACAGTAGTTTGTGCTGGTGCTGTTTGCTGAGGTTTTGTAGAAGTGTTTTTAAGTAAATCATCATTTTTAGATGAAGAAGTGCCATCTTTTGGTATAAAAGCTGGAGACACGATACACAAAATACCCACTACGGCAGCAAATACCCAAGTGCCTTTTTCCATAATATCTGTAGATGATTTTACACCTATCAATTGGTTACTCATTCCGCCCAAAACACCTGATATACCACCACCTTTTGGGTTTTGAATTAATACGATAAAACCTAAAATTACTGATGCAATGATGATTAATATTCCGAATATTACTAACATGTTATTATTTTAAAGAGTCAATTTTGGCTGCAAAGTAAGCACTTTTTGCAGGATTTAACAAACTTAATTTTTCGTAGGTGTCTATAGCCCTAATATTTTTGCCTTGTTGAGTAAAAGCCTCTGCCATGGCTTCTGTAAGTACTTCTTCTTCAATATTACTTTTAGCAGCTTGGTTTTGTACAGCCGTTTCTACCAAAGCATTTACAGGCGCAAATTTATCAGGATGCACTTTTTTCATGGTTTTCAGCCAAGATGTAAAACTTTTAAGCTGTTTACCGAGTTTATCATCATTTAATATAGCTTCACTCAGTTTTATACCTTGTGATGCAAAGTAATCAGTAGCAAAAAGTGGTTCAAAAAGCATTTCTTCTTTTTCTACTTTTATCGACTCTCTTATTTCAGGTTGATTAATTTGGGCTACTATCTCATCTTTTTCTTCTGTTGGGGTAGTATTCTCTTGTGTTGAAACAGCTTCTATTTGTTGGATAGTATTTTCTGTTTGAATGATTATAGGCGTTTCTTCAACAACGGTTTCCATAACTTTATTTTCCTTAAATGTTGCTTCTTCCTCCGCTTGTAATTGTGTTTGTAAAAGAAATGGGTTATTAAAGAACAAAGCTGTTTTAGCAGCAGTCTCTGTAAAACTATTTTCGTGTGGCAATGTATCTTTTAACGCATAAAAATGCGCCAATCCAAAGTAAGGATATTTATCTATCGTATTTTTAAGAAACGAATCGCTGTCCCAATCGGTTGATGTTTTATTAAAAATGGTATAAAAAAGTTGTTCTTGCATTGTTCAAATCTAAGGATAAAAATTTTCTTTTTGTTTACAGGCTGAAGAACTTCTATTGAGCTGCATTGGCGACGCTCCGTTCAACAGTATATCTTTTTTCATCTATTATCCAAAAATGATTACCAATTAGAAAATATTTTATTGAAAATTTCATCCACCAAGTTCTTTATCAACCTATCGTTTATTTCATTTTCAGCTTCCGATAAAGATTTGTTTGCAGAAAAATCTTCGTTACGACTAACATCTGCTTCAAAATCTTTTGTTTTATCTAGTGTATTTTTAAATACTAAATGAAAACCCACCGTAAGCCTATTAGTACCCGCTTGTCCTTCTTGTATATTTACCGTAGATGTGCTGTATTGCGAAACATAACCGCTGATATCGTAATGTGCCTCATCTTCATTTGTGTTACGAAGCCTAGTGGTATTTATAATTTTCTGCCTTAATTTTTCAGTAAGCTGTGGACTTAGCTGTGTATTTATGTATTGTGCTTTATTGCTCAATTGCTGCACACGGAAATTCTTTACTTCAATGGGAATAGGCGCTACATCCTTAAAAGAATATTTACATGTTGCAAAGTTGAACAACGAAAAGCAAATTAAAAGTGTTACAAAGATTTTTATTTTTCTCAAAGTATAAAACTTAAATGTTCAATAATCAATTTACAATGTTCAATATTCAAATTTCCTACATCGAAGTTTCTAACGGGTTCTAATTTATCTCAAACTTTGAACCATCAACCTTAAAGGTCTTCAATATCATACTCCTTCAACTTTCTATACAATGTTCTTTCGCTTATGCCCAAATCCTGCGAAGCATCTCTTCTTTTTCCTCTATGTTTTTTCAATGCTTTTATAATCAGTTCTTTTTCTTTATCCATTATGCTCAACGATTCTTCCACCTCTTCATGTTGGTGAATATTGTTGTTATTATTATCGTGGTGTAAAATTACAGGCTGTGCTGATTGATTATTAAAGTTTGTATTTCCATTAACAGTCTGCAATTCTCTAAAATTATTATCATTTGCAAAACTACTTGCAGTAGGCACCTGCGAAGGGTTCTGCAAAATATCAAAAAACATTTTCTTCAGTTCATTCACATCTTTTTTCATGTCAAAAAAGAGTTTGTACAAAATTTCTCTTTCGTTGGCAAATTCAGACTGGCTATTGTTATCATTGCTTTGAGTATTTGCCAGTACGGGTAGGCGAGGGTTATTATTGTTTGGTAAAAAGCCCCTTAGTTGTTCACCACTTACATTTTTATCTTTACTCAATACGGAAATTTGTTCGGCCAAATTTTTCAACTCTCTTACATTACCAGGAAAACCGTAATTGGATAAAATATTTTTTGCATCGTCTTCTAACTGTACAGAATTTGTTTTGTACTTATCGGCAAAGTCGGCAGTAAATTTTCTAAAGAGTAAAATAATATCTTCTTTTCTATCTCTTAATGCTGGTACACGAATAGGAACGGTGTTTAATCTGTAATACAAATCTTCTCTAAAACGCCCTCTGCTAGTATATTCCAACAATTCTTTATTGGTAGCAGCTATTACACGTACATCTGTTTTTTGCACTTTGCTACTTCCTACACGTATATATTCGCCTGCCTCTAACACACGAAGTAATCTTGCTTGTGTGCCCAATGGCATTTCACCAATTTCATCTAAAAAAATAGTACCACCATTTACCGTTTCAAAATATCCCTTTCTACTATCTACTGCTCCTGTAAAAGATCCTTTTTCATGCCCAAATAATTCTGAGTCTATCGTACCTTCAGGAATAGCACCACAGTTTACCGCAATAAATGGATTGTGCTTTCGTGTACTAAGTGCATGTATGATATGTGCAAAAACCTCTTTACCCACGCCACTTTCACCATTTATAAGCACACTCAAATCTGTATTAGATACTTGGCTTGCTACATTAAGTGCATGGTTAAGCGCAGGAGAATTTCCTATAATACCAAATCTGTTTTTTATTGATTGTAAGTCCATGAAACTATAAATTATTGAAATGTCAGACTGAGCTTGTCGAAGTCGGTATGTAAATAATCGAACTTCACTTTTATAGCACCGGGTTCGACAAGCTCACCCTGACAATTTTTTATTTCGAAATTTTATTTTACCACTTCCCCAAACAATGTTCCCGCTGTACAATGCGTAATCTTCACCATCACATAATCGCCCTTCACAAAATTTTCTTTTGCAAAAATGACCACTTTATTTTGATCTGTTCTTCCCTGTAATTGTTCATCACTTTTTTTAGAAAAACCTTCTACCAATATTTTAAAAGTTTTGCCTACTTCTTTTTGCATGGTTCGTAGAGAATGCTGGCGATACAAATCTACCAATTCTTGTAATCTTCTTTTCTTTGTTTCTAAAGGCACATCATCTTCAAACCTGCGTGCAGCCAAAGTTCCGGGGCGTTCGCTATAATAATACAAATAAGCCAAATCGTATTTGCAATAATCAAATAAAGACAATGTTTGTTGATGGTCTTCTTCTGTTTCTGTACAAAATCCTGTAATCATATCGGTCGATAATCCACAATCAGGAATCAATTCTCGTATTCTATCTACTTTAGCAATATACCACTCACGACTATAGGTTCTATTCATTAATTGCAAAACCCTGCTGCTTCCACTTTGTACAGGCAGGTGAATATAATTACAAATATTCTCATACTTTTTTATGGTAAACAACACATCGTCCGTAATATCTTTTGGATGAGATGTAGAAAAACGTACACGAAGTAGCGGAGAAATCAAGGCAACCATTTCTAACAAATTTGCAAATGTTACTAAGTTATTGCCAATTGCTAATTGCTCATTGCCAACTGTCCAATGGTAACTATCCACATTCTGCCCAAGCAAAGTTACTTCTCTATAACCATCATTAAATAATGCTTCACACTCTTGTACAATGCTAACTGCATCTCTGCTACGCTCACGGCCACGTGTAAAAGGCACCACACAAAATGAACACATATTATTGCAGCCACGCATTATACTTACGAAAGCGGTTACGCCATTGCTGTTTAAACGAATGGGCGAAATATCTGCATAAGTTTCTTCTCTGCTGAGTAAAACATTTACGCCTTTTTGCCCTGTGGCAGCTTCTTCAATTAACCCAGGTAAACTTCTATATGCATCAGGACCAACAACAAGATCCACCAATTTTTCTTGCTCTATAAATGTGCCCTTCAATCGCTCGGCCATACAACCGAGTACACCTACAATTAAGCCCGGCCTTGCCTTTTTTATTTTACGAAATTCTGTGAGTCTTTTGCGTACAGTATCTTCTGCTTTTTCTCTTATGGAGCAAGTGTTTAGCAAAATTAAATCTGCTAACTCTGGTTCTTTTACCGCTCCAAAACCTTGCTCACCTAAAATAGAAGCTACCACTTCACTATCAGCAAAATTCATAGCACAGCCATAGCTTTCTATATAAAAACTTTTGGTTGGATTATCCAATGCACTGCTTAATGGCGCAAAAGCTTCTCCTTGTCGTGTTTCGTCGTGTTGCTTTAAAGTAAGCGTATCCTGCATTATGTATCTAAAATTAGTGTGCAAAGATAGGATTTTAGGGCTAGGAATGACAGGTTGGCAGAAGAAAGGTTGTTTTTTGTAATTGAAAACTAATTTATATTTGTATTATGAATGAAAAAATTCCAAAACTTTACATTGACACGTCAGTATTTGGTGGTTTTTATGATGTGGAATTTGAAGAAGATACTCAAATATTGTTCGAGAAAATTAAATTGGGTCAATTCAGTATCGTATATTCAGAAACAACCGAGGAAGAATTATTGGGTGCTCCTGAGAATGTTCAATCTTTATTGGCAAGTATTAAAGATGAATTGAAAATAAGGGTGGAGCTTACTAAAGAAGCAGTTGGGTTAGCAGATGAGTATCTTGCAGAAAATGTTGTTGGTAAAACAAGTAGAACTGATTGTTTTCACATAGCTATGGCAACAATTAATGCTGTAGATATATTAGTAAGTTGGAATTTTAAACATATTGTAAACGTAAAAAGGATTAGAGGTTATAATGCTGTAAATTTGAAACTTGGTTATAAGGCAATTGATATTCGCTCACCAAAAGAAATAATATACAATGAAGACTAAAATAATAATTAAAAAAGATTTTGACGCTGTAAAATTCATGCGTGATACTAGAGATAAAATATCTTTGGAAACTCAGAATATGAATTTTGAACAATTGAAAAAGTATTTTGAAGAAAGGCGTTTGAAACTTGCCAAGTAATTTTATACTTTTTTTGCTTCAAACTTCCCCGCCAACCAAGTATTCCTAACTTCAGTTATCCAATTATTTTCTAAACCATTTTTGGTGAGAATGGTATTGTCAAAATAAAATGTATCAGCTTTTATAAAACCATTTTCAATGCCATAATTTAATTGTGAAAGTGGGAGTTCTTCTACTTTGTCTTTTATGTAGAAAGTAAGCATTTGCCTATCAAACATATTTACAGTAAACTTTTTTTCTATTTCTTTTATGATTCGTACGCTACTATCGGTGCTGCAACCGCTCACGCCTGTGGCGTTTTCATCTGCCATAAGAATAATAAAACGCCCAAAAAACAAATTGGCATAACCTTTTACTGGTGTGCCATGGCTTTTCCATTCTTGTACAAAGTGTTGTAGCATGGGTTCTATTTCCAATGCTTCTTGCATAAAAAATATGCGATTGCTTTGGTAAATCCATACTCTGGAGTTGGAGGCAAAGTCTTCAGGAAGGTGTTCTTGTATGTTGAAAGACATGAGAAAAGTTTAAAGTTGAAAGTTCAAGGTTACATACGATTTATTTACAAAGTTTTATTCTGTCTTTAATTTGGGCCGTATTTTTTTCTAGGGTTGTAACAGTTATGCCCGTTACATAGCCATCACAATAGTTTTCAAAATGATACCAAGTACCTACAGCTTGATAATTTAACGAATCATTTTTAATAGGAATTCGATATTCTAAAAAAAATCTTTTGAAATCAGCATATCTATTATCTAGGTTTTTTAATTGTTCAAATACTTTTTTAGAATCATTAATTACATCTATGCTATCTAAATTTTTTACAAAAATAGCCTGCCAAGCATAACCATATTTTTTTAAAATGGGTAGCATGTAAATATTTGATTTTCTATCCTGCCAATTACATCCACAATTGTGACTTGGTATTGCAATCCTAATGGCACTATCAATATCATTTAGTTTTATCTTAATAGAATTTTTGCTTGTATTGCATGAATATGTTGATAACATGGCTACAAAAGCAAAAATAATTAGTAAAGTATTTTTCATAGTAGTTTTAAAAATTGAAAATGTGTGTCATAAATTTTGAGTTTTTATTTATTAGCAGATTCATGCAACGCAATTCTATTCCCTTCACTGTCTTCAAATTCTGCAACAAACCCTATATCTCCATTAGATGTTTTAGGATAAAGGATTTTTCCACCTAATTCATTTACTAATTTTAATGTGCTATCTATATTTTCTGTTTTAAAATATATGATGACGCCATCTTTAGTTGGTTTGTAAATTTCTCCCTTTGCTAATGCTCCTGAAATACCTGAATGCTTATCTGTAAAAGGAAATAATGCCATTTCGTTTTTATCAATAACTTCTTTTTCAAAATTAAAGTTGAAAACAGCGGTATAAAACTTAGTTGCTCTATCTAAATCAGTTACTGGTATTTCAAAATATACTACGGGGTTAAAGTTTTTTATCATTTTACTATTTTCAAATTGTATATCCGTTTTCGTTGATTTATGGTTACATGCGTTTGAGAATAAAATATACAATCCGAAGATTAAGGTTGCTAATATGTAATTTGTTCTATTCATATTGTAAACAACAACTGTTTATTTTTTAAAAACTACCTTTTGTGTTAGATAATTATTTGCAGAAGGTAATCTGTAACATTTATCTAGCAGTCAATCTACTGCATAATAAAAGCTAAATAGATAACTGAAGATGAAATGTGCGACGCCACCGAAGTTCAATCAGGGCTTCTTAGTCCGCTAACAAAATTTTATCCGAAGGAGAAAATTTACACAAAATCAATTCAACAATTTAACAATAAAGCAATAAAACAATTTACAAAGACGCCGCCACCAACTCCGCAATATCCAATACCGCTACTTCATCTTCCTTCTCTTTATTTTTTACACCATCGGTCATCATGGTATTGCAAAATGGGCAAGCCGCTGCAATAATACTTGCGCCCGTAGCAAGGGCTTCGTTACTGCGTTCTATATTGATGCGAACATCGCCTGCTTCTTCTTCTTTAAACATTTGTGCACCGCCTGCACCGCAGCACAAGCCATTGCTCTTGCAACGTTTCATCTCTATCAATTCTGCATCCAATGCTTCCAACACTTTGCGTGGAGCTTCATAAATACCATTTGCCCTGCCTAGGTAACAACTATCATGGTATGTAATTTTTTTTCCTTTATACGCACCATTTTCGTTCATGGTTATTTTGCCACTATCAATGAGTTGTTGTATAAAAGTGGCATGGTGTATTACTTCATAATTGCCGCCAAGCGCAGGGTATTCGTTTTTAAAAATATTGAA
>JANOZW010000047.1:0-13064 GCA_031429575.1 Ferruginibacter sp. | reverse complement strand
ACTAAGAGTAAACAAGTAGCCGAAAATGCAACAATTGATTTGATTAATGTATGTTTCATAATTTGTTTCAATTTTAAATTTGTGAATTAAAATCCAAGTTTAACATTTATACCTAAAGATCTTGTACCCGGAAATTGTCCATCTTCTCCTGCAACATTAGCAATTTCAGAAGGATCAAAATCTCTTGTTTTTGCATAAATTAAAAAAGGATTTCTTGATATTATTGATACTGTAGCATATTTAAAGAATTTACCTATTCCCAAATTTGTCATCGGTATTTTATAACCAAGACTTACCTCTCTCATTTTTACAAAAGTTAAATCATATACACTATTCTCACTTATGTTAGAACTTGGGTATTGGTTATAGTATGTTTTTGCATCTACATACATATCAACAGGTTTATTAGTAGCATCTACGCCTACAACATGAACACCACCACCATCAGCAACAGCATCACGTATAGAATTTCCTTTGTCATTCAAAGATGCAGTTTTGGCTGTTAAACCTGATACACTTCCCCAATAATCTGAAAGAGAAAAATATTTTCCTCCATAAGAATAGTCAATATTTACATTTAAGACGAAATTTTTGAATATTGTAAATGTATTCTGGAAACCTCCTGTATAATCAGGAAGTATACTTCCATAATTAACGTCTTGCTCTGAATCATATGTTCCATCTGCTTTTATCACAGGTACACCATTGATTCTTTTTATACCAGTGCCATGTAGTTGTCCCCATTTTTGTCCAACTTCACTTACTGTGTATGCAGCTCTGGTTGATCCACCTTGAGCAGGACTAAAAGCTCCACCACCAGAAGTCAATCTTTTTATGCTTCCATCAGCAGCAATTGAAACAATTTCATTTTTGAGATATTTAGCATATACCGTATTAAAATCCCAAGTAAAATTATCTAATTTAAAAGGTTGTGCAAAAAATTGTAACTCAATTCCTGTTTTTTTCAACTCACCTGCGTTTGTTCTAATTCCTGTATATCCCGTTGTGCCTGAAGTAGTAATTAAAACAGGGAAGTCTTTGTTTGTTCTATCATAATAAGTACCTGTAATACCAACTCTATTTTTCAGAAATCTCATTTCTATTCCTAACTCTTTTTCACTATTAGCCGATCCTCTGAGTTTTGGGTCAATTAAAGTATTCGGTTCATTCTGAGTTGGGTTTGCACCAACTCCGCCTGAGACAACGTAATAAGTGCCTAAATCGTATGCATTAAGTGTATTAAGAATTTGACCATAAGAAGCCCTTATTTTACCATAACTCAAAATTGATTTATCTTTTATAAAATCGCTAAAAATAAAAGATGCACCAATTGATTTGGTATCAATAAAATTTCCTTGAGGCTCCGCAGACGAAAAATCTCTTCTGTATGACCCTTCAATAAATGCAAAATTCTTGTAATTCACGTCACCACTAACAAAAATACCCCTTCTTCTAAATTCGGTTATTGTTTCTAACTGTTTAGACCCGTTATTTCTTAATTCTTTTACTGAATTAGCTAATGAATATACTCCCGGCAAACTTAACCCCCCACTAGTATTAGCAGCAAATACTCTTCTAGAACTTTTTAGTATATCAAATCCTGTATTTACATTTACACCAAAACTTTTAATTTTTTTATTAAAAGATATTAAGCCTTCATAATTTTGTCTAACAGCAAATTCTTGGCTTGTTTGATAAGAAGCCAGACTGTTTTCTGCACTTGTTTCTCCATAAGGATTAAAACTTATCTGTGTGCCGCTTTGTTCAAACTCTGTAGGGTAAATATTATATCCATCTGCATTTACCTGCTGCCTACGATATGTTCCTTTTACTTTCAAATTATTATTTAGTTTGTAAGTAAGAGCAAGATCGCCAAAAAGTCTATCTCTATTATCAAAACTCTTTACATAATCAAAATAAGTATAAGGGTTAAACCAGTAATTTCCTTTGTAGAAGTTTTCAGGATGAGCAGGATCATAGGTATCAGGATTTGATACATTCCAGGCTCCAAGTACACCTTGTGGAGATCGCAAATCTTTAAGTTCTTTCATTATACCCATATCCAATTCTCTATGAAACCATTGATTGAAAGAACCAGAGGTTGAGTTAGAATAACCATCATCAGACTCACTGTTTCTTTTTTGGTTGATATAAGTAATATTTGAAGACACTGTTAATTTAGAAGTTACATCTATAGAAACACCCATATTTAGGGTGTTTTTCTTAAGATAAGAATTTGGAACCAACCCTTTTATATCAAGATTGGTATAAGAAACTCTTAAATTCATATTATCAGTAGCTTTTGAAAAACTTACGTTTTTTGTACGAGTTACGCCTGTTTCCCAATAATCACGAATGTTATTAGGTTGTGGAGTAAGTGCTGCCGTTTTAAAAGAACGACTGTGACCACCATACCAAGCATACCAAGGAATATACTCTTGACCATTTAAGCGTGGTCCCCAACTTGCATCATCATCATAGTTATGATAAAATTTACCGTCCAAAGCCTTCCATTCTATTGGCTGACCAGGCGCATAAGTATATTTTATTAAATCTGAATTACTACCCCCAGCATATGAATTTTGAAAATCTTGTAGTATATAAGCTTTGTCAAATGTAATACCTGTATTAACCTCAATTGCTGTTGAATTTTTTTTTGCTCTTTTAGTTGTAACAACAATAGCTCCATTTGCTCCATCCGGACCAAACAAAGCTGCAGATGCAGGACCTTGCAAAATTGTCATACTTTCAACATCATCTGTATTAACATCACTAGAATTTGTAATAATTGTGCCATCAACCACATAAATTGGTCCAGTACCTGCACCTAATCCATTCTCACCTCTTAATCTCACTACAGCGGCAGAACCTAATTTAGCAGCAGATTGACTACGAACCTGCGCACCTGCAACTTTACCTGCTAGACCATTATTAATATCCGAGGCCCTAACTGTATTTAATTGATCACCGGTAACTTGTTGCACATTAGAAGACTGGCTTCTTAAAGTTCTTTTAGTTTGAAAGGCACTAGTAACAACTATCTCTACTAATTCTTTATTTCTTTCTAAGTTAACATTTAATGCATTTCCTGTACCTACAGGAAACTCTGCTTGCTTAAACCCTGTGCCAGATACAACTAGTGCATCCCCATTCTTAACACGAATAGAATATGAACCATTTGCATCAGCAGACTGACCGCTTGTGGTTCCTTTAACTTTAATTGTTGCAAATGGAACAGCATTTCCATCTACATCGATTACCTTTCCGGTCACTACCCGGCTTTGTGAAAATGCCAATGCTCCTGTAAGCATAAACACCACAAATAGTGATAAGATTCTTGTCATGAGTTAAAAATTAATAATTAATGAAACGTAAAAATAGGGATATTTTTTTAACATAAAAATTTTGTTAAATAAAAATTATCCTTCTGTTAATTATAATATGACAACGTACTTTCTCATTCCGCTGCGTTAAAACTAAAAAAAGTTAAAGTTTATATAAAGCCTGAAATTTAACTTCTGTTTTGTGGTTTTTCTGTATTTCGTCTAATCCTGAGCCAATTATGCTCTTTTCTGGGTATAAATATTGGGCTATTCTGCCCCAAAGAGATAATTTTTTATTTACATCATAATTAATATTAAGATAGTAGCGATAACCTTTATCATAAAAAACAGGTATAGAGAAACTATACAACACATCGTTTTCATAAGCATATAAACGGCTATTGTACCCATCTGTTTCAAAATATTGCAATCGCATATTGGCTGAAAAAGGTTTTAAAGTAGGCTTATATATTACATCGGCGTATAACAAAAATCCATTTTCGGCTGCTTCGCCCTTTTTATCGAACCACATTACATCCACCCTGCTCCTGAAGCTAAATTCCGTGCTTATTTTATAAGAAAACTGTGTACGCCAATTTTGTTTATGTTGTGGAATAACGGGGCTTAAGGTTACTTCTTTGGGATTAAAATTAATTGATTTTGACTCTGATTTGAATCTTGTGTAGATTTCGAATATTTTATTAGGTTTATAATCTAGTTGAATCACATAATCTGAACCCGTAGTTGGTGCGTTTACCCTAAATTTTAACCAAGGAAATTTATAAAAATCTGCATAGGCATCTATGCGCCACGCATTGGTAGGACGTATGGTTATACCAGAGAATAATCCTTTTTCATTACTAGGCGTAGAACTTTCCGTAAATGCATTTGTATAAAGTGATTGATAGCCCTTTGAAATATTGCGATATACAAAACTCATATCCACATTATTGGCAACACTTATTAGTAAACCATTTATTGTAGCAGGATATTTTTTATTTGTAGTGGCTACTTCACCAAAAAAATGCAAATTGTTATAGGTGTAACTATAATCAACACTATAATTACCAAAGCTTTTCCCTGTAAGTGCATATAAGTTGTAAGGGTCTGTTGATTTTTGTAAAGGATACTTAAGGCTATACTGAATAGCATTTACACCTACATGCAAGTTTTTAATTTGATAAGAAAAATTGCCCCCAAAAGCTAATTGTCGTTGTATGCCTTTATCTGCCACTTCGCTCTTGGTGCGGTGAAAGCCCGATGTTTGAAAAGAAGTTATAAAATCATCTTGTGTTTGTGTAGTATCTCCAGCAGCAAAATTGGCATCTACTTTTTTATAAGACGCAAACACAGTGGCTTCCCAATTCTTTTTTCCAATGGTTATACCTATTCCTCTATGAAAAAATATTTCCCCTGCGGAATTGTATGGTCGCAATACATCCCCTTCTCTTTTGGTTGATAATACATCTGGTCCTTTTTTAAAAGCTAGGCTCATCCACTGTGTAAGCCCTTGCCCAAGGTTTACCGTGTAATCGCCAATAGCCAATGATTTTATAATACCTATCTTTCTTGCAAATATATGTGCGGAATAAAAATCAAACCCTTGTTTTTGTGTGCCTTTAAAAAACTGTTCTCCAGCATCTTTTTCGCCTACAACGCCATACTGCAATAAGTTTTTGTATTGATAACGATAACGAACAAATAATCTTTGTTGTGAGCCTGGGTAATAATTTTTTCCAGCTGCAGGATCTATCTGAAACCCTTTAGATTGCTCAATAGTTTGTGTAGCTCTTACTAATACTGTATGTTCTCCTCCTTTCAATCTATCGGCAATAGAAGATATAAAATCTGCATTTTTATTTACAGAAATGTAAGGACGAATTTTTTGAATAGTAGCAATATCCCACCCCGGTATGGATTGTAGCTCATACATATTTATTAGCAACCCTAATTGATTTCTATAATTAATTAGCGTTGAAATTTGAATAGGCGTAAGCAACCTAAATTCTTTTAGCTCGCTCTCAGATGCATAGTTTATATTGATTGGATTTTTTTGATAGGTTGCTAGTTGTTGTAAATAAGAGTCGTCTTCTGTTTCTGCATCTTCATTGGAGTTGGTAATATTTTCTAGCTGCTGCTCAGTTGTTGTGTTTGTTTGTTCTTGTTGCTTCTCCGTTTTTTCGGGCACCTGCGCCATGCATTGCACATACACAAAGAGGAAGACCAATGCTATTGCTATCTTCCTCATTTTTCAGCCTTTTTAAAATTATACACTAATAAAACACCTGGCGAAATACCCAATTGCGGATGGAAGCTAGATGCAATGTCTATTCTAAAATTATTTACCATAAAACCAATGCCAGCAAAGCCTGTGCTATTATCGCTTCTAAATCCTGCTCTTGCAAAAAATTGTTTTTTAAAATGGTATTGTACAGCACCCGTTACATTTACAGGTTGATTTTCTTCTTTCACAATTTCGGTACTAAAATAAAAATTATCGGTAGCATCGTACCCAACACCAAACTTATATGCAGATGCCAATTTTTCATCACCAGTTTTACCAATATTGCTTGCTACAGGATTATACACATGCACACCTGCATTTATTTTTTCGGTAACATGTACAATAGCTCCCACTTCAAAATTTATAGTAGATGCATTTGCATAAGCAGGAATTTTATATCCGTAATAATTAAACTGTACGCCAATATCTACCTTACTTCCAAGCGAGCGAGCATAGGCTAAACCTGCTTTTTGTTCATTAAAATTTGCAAAGCCAGCATAATTTACTTGCACACCAAAGTTTCCTTTTTTTGTAGGTACTGCCAAAGCCAAGCCGTACACACTATTTTCTGCCAAAAGAAATCTTCTTTCGCCATAAACACCTACGCCAGCATCTTTTACTTGTGCCAAAGCTGCCTGATTACTGGTAAAAGAAAATGGATCTATTTGCTTCGTGCTATATGCGCCCAAGTTAATGTAAGGCATGCTGATGCTGTGGCGTAGCGATTGCGCTTGTACGTTATTTATAAATATATATACAAGCAAAAATAAGGGTGCCAGTTTTCTCAAAACAAATACAGTTTAAAAATGCACTGACAAGATAAATAAATAAATTAAAGATAAATGCATTCTTCAAAAAATATTAAATGAAGATAGTTCTATACTTTTGCAACATGCAAATTTTAGATGGCAAAACTGTTGCCGAAGCAGTAAAAGTGCACATAAAAGCACAAACAGTTTTACACAAAAATGAGAAAGGAATAACGCCGCACCTTGCAGCCATATTAATTGGAAGTAATGGAGCTAGTGAAACTTATGTAGCGAGCAAAATAAAAAATTGTGCCGATGTAGGTTTTAAAAGCACCCTTATTCGTTTTGATGTATCCGCAACACAAGATGAAATTATAGAAAGTATAAAAAAATTAAATGAAGATGATGATGTGCATGGTATTTTAGTGCAGCTTCCGTTACCCAAACATATTAACGAATCTGCCATCATAAATTTAATTGATCCGAAAAAAGATGTGGATGGTTTTCACCCAATAAGTGTAGGAAAATTGGTGCAAGGCTTAGAAACATTTGTACCTGCTACACCACTTGGGGTGATGATGATGATGAAACATTACAACATAGAAACCGAAGGTAAAAACGCTGTGGTAATTGGCAGAAGTAATATTGTGGGAAGACCAATGAGTATTTTGCTAAGTGCAAATACTAACCCTGGAAATTGTACCGTTACACTTTGTCATAGCCGCACAAAAAATTTAGAAAAAATTTGTGCAGAGGCTGATATTATTGTAGCCGCACTTGGCATACCAGGTTTTCTTACTGCCGATATGGTAAAAGAAGGTGCAGTGGTTATAGATGTAGGCATAACAAGGGTTGCAGATGAAACTAAAAAAAGTGGCTTTGCTATAAAAGGCGATGTGGACTTTGAAAACGTAGCACCAAAATGTAGTTTTATTACACCAGTACCAGGCGGTGTGGGATTGATGACAATTGCAGCGTTATTACAAAATACTCTAAGAGCTGCAGGTGCAGAATAAATCTTCGGTTTTTAATTTTTTTGTTTACGAGCAGAAGAGCCTTGATTAAACTTCATGGGCGACGCTCCATTCAAATTTAGTTTTTCAATTTGGTTTTTATTGACAATAAGATAACCAAGGAATTTATTTCCATATTTTGGAAATAAGTAAAAAATTTCCATATTTTGGAAATAAATAAAAAATTTCCATATTTTTGCAATATGAAACTCCAGAATATTTTGATGGCCGATGTTATTAACAGTAGAAAATTCAAGAGCAAAACTGTAGCCAATGCTTTGGCAAAAATTGTAGCTGAAACAAATGCAACTTTTGAAAAAGTGATTATTTCTCCGCTAACAATTACACTGGGGGATGAGTTTCAAGGTGTAATTTCAACTCCTGAAGCTATTATAGAAATCATTTTGCATATAGAAGAACAATTAATTATAAATGAATGCCCTTTTAAATTAAGGTATGCATCTAGCACTGGAAAAATAGAAACTCCTCTTAATAAAAAAATAGCATACGGCATGATAGGTGAAGGTCTTACTCAAACAAGAGCCATACTGAATAATGCAAAAAAAATGGATGAAAGATTTTTTCTATTTTCAGGTTTAAAAGCAGATGTTTTAAATAAATTATTTATTGTTTTTGGTTCTTTTGTAGATAGTTGGAAACAAAAAGATTTTAAAATAATAAGACTTTTTTTTAATGATAATGATTATAAAAAAGTGGCGGCAATAAACAATTATACAGCAAGCGCCATGTGGAAGAAAAGAAAATCGTTAAACATAAAAGAATACAATACAATTAAACAACTTATACTACAATATGCAACCCACAATTTTTAAGATAATTTGTTTTGCAATATCGTTTTGCGTTTTAGAAGTAATATCCATTTTTATTTTTAAATGGATAAGAAATACTTTTGCAAAAAAAGAGAGTGGCACAAATCAAAAAGCAGATTGGTCAGTTTTAAAAGGATTGATAGAAAGAGGTATGTTGCTATTAGGTTTTGTAGCGTCAATACCAACCATTGTTGTATTTTTTGGAGCAATAAAACTAGGCACTAGATTGAAAGAATCAAGCGATTCAAAAATTTCCAACGATTACTTCTTAATAGGAAATATAACATCCGCCATTGTTGTTTTGTTAGAATATTTATTATTTCAACTACTTTCAAAATAGTATAGCTATGATTGAGTTACCAGTAATGGAGCATTTTTACACCATCCAAGGCGAAGGTTTTCACCAAGGCCGTGCAGCATACTTTATACGCTTGGGCGGCTGCGACGTTGGCTGTGTGTGGTGCGATGTAAAAGATAGTTGGGATGCTACAAAACACCCAATGATAAGTATAGACACTTTAGTAGATGAGGTAAAGAAAACTGCTGCTGAATTAGTTGTAATAACTGGTGGAGAGCCATTAATGCATAATCTTACTCTACTTACAAAAACGTTGCAAGAGGCAGGTTTAGAAACCAATATTGAAACCTCCGGTTCGTCTTCATTATCAGGTTCGTGGAATTGGATTTGTTTATCGCCCAAAAAATTTAAAGCCCCTTTGCCAGAAGTTGTGCCACATGCAAACGAATTAAAAATTGTAGTATTTAATAAAAGCGATTTTACCTGGGCAAAAGAATTTGCAGAACAAGTTTCGCCCAATTGTAAATTATACTTACAACCTGAATGGAGCAAAGCATCTATTGTAACGCCGCTTATTGTTGAGTACATAAAAGAAAATCCTAAGTGGGAATTGAGTTTGCAATTGCATAAGTATATTAATGTGCCTTAAAAGTTACAACGGGCTTAAGTCCATTGTTCGTTAAGGAATTATTTTTAACGATACATTATTAAACGCTAGTTTTAAAAATATTACCTTCCAGTATATTTATTAGTAATGAATAATCTTTTTCTACATAAAATCGTTTTTCTTTTTATCGTTACTTTATTTGTGCAGCAAGTAAATGCCCAATGGTACAATCCAGATAAAGTAAATAAAAAAGCAATTGCCTTTTATGAAAACGCCTACCAAGATGCAACTAACGATAATTATTTAAACTCCATAACAAATCTTACAGAAGCATTAAAAATAGACCCCAATTATTTAGATGCATTATTGGCAAGGGCTGATGTGTATGCAAGAGTAAAAAACTATGCATCGTCAGCTTCTGACTATGAAAGTATTTTAAGTAAAGATTCTTTGTATGCAAAATCATTTTTATTACAATACGCTACAAGCCTTGCTGGCAATGGTAAATTTGAAAGAGCCTTAGAAAACACAAACAAGTTTTTAGCCATTCCAAACTTACAAGAAAAAAATAAAAAAGCGGGAATAGAAAAACAAAAGAGTTTTGAATTTGCTGTAAGTTTTGCAAAAAAAACAGCTACAAAAAACTATATTTTTAATCCTATAAACATGGGCGAAAATATTAATAGCAGCAACTTAGAATATTTGCCTTCCATTACTGTAGATGGCAATAAAATGATTTTTAATAGGCGAATAAATAGTGATGAGGATTTTTATGAAAGCGAAAAAATAAATGGTGTTTGGCAAAAAGCAAAACTAGTGCCAGGTAAAATAAATACCAACTTAAATGAAGGTGCACAAAATATTTCTCAAGATGGGCAATGGTTAATTTTTACTGGTTGTAATTATCCAGAAGGGCTTGGAAGTTGCGATTTATACATTTCATACAAAAATAAAAATGGTGACTGGAGCGAAGCTGAAAATTTAGGTAAAATAATAAATACAGAAGCTTGGGAAACTGCGCCAACGCTATCTGCAGATAAACGAGACATATATTTTTCAAGCACAAGACCTGGCGGGTTTGGAGGTTCAGATATTTGGGTAAGCCACAACATAAATGGGCAATGGCAAAAACCCGAAAACCTTGGTGCAGGCATAAACACAAGCGGCGATGATGGATGCCCATATATACATGCTGACAACCAAACATTGTATTTTAATAGCAATGGAAGATTAGGATATGGCATGAGCGATTTATTTGTAACAAGAAGGAACGAAAGCGGCAAATGGCAAACACCTGAAAACCTTGGATACCCAATAAACACAATAAATGACGAAGGCTCTATGATAGTGGCTGCTGATGGAAAAACGGCATATTATGCAAGTGACAAAGATGATTTTAAAAATAAAATTGATTTGTACAGCTTTATATTGCGTGAGGACATACAAGCCTTAAAAACGCTTTGGGTAAAAGGAAAAATTTATGATAAAAAAACAAATGCTGGTTTGCCATCTACCGTAGAATTGACAACAATAGATTCTGGTTTTGTTTTATCAAAATTGCAAACAGATGAAGAAGGAAATTATTTAACTACTTTACCTATCGGAAAAAATTATGCATTTAATGTAAATAGAAAAGGGTATTTATTATACTCCGAAAACTTTTCTATGAAAAGCAATATTTCAGACTCTCCAATGGTAATAAATATTGCTTTACAACCCATAGAAAAAGGTGCGAGCATTGTTCTAAAAAATATTTTCTTCGATTCAAAAAAAGCAGAACTTCAAACCAGTTCATTTGCTGAATTAAATAAACTAGCTGCGTTGTTACAAGAAAATAACAAATTGGTCATACAAATTAATGGCTACACCGACAATGTAGGGAAACCAGCAGACAATCTTACACTAAGTATAAACCGTACAAAATCTGTAATTGCTTATTTGCAAAAAAAAGGAATAGATGCTAAACGTCTTATGGGTAAAGGTTTTGGCGAAACAAAACCCATAGCCAACAATAACACTGAACTTGGTAAAGCGCAAAATAGACGGACAGAAATAATTGTTATTAGCAATTAATTTATACTTTTAGTAAAATTTTGAGTCATGGATACTTTAGTTAGAATGAATGCGGAAGAAATAAATATGAGTTTTATTGATTTTATTAAAACATCATTTAAAGGAAAGAAAATTGCATTGCATATTTATGAAGAAAATATTGATGAAACTGAATTTTTGCTAAAGAGTAATGTTAATGAAAAAAGGTTATATCAATCTATTGAAAATGTGAAAAATAATATTAACCTAAAAGAAATTGACTTTTCAGATTTGCAACAAATCTTAAATGATGATGGTAAATGAGAAAAATATTATTAGAAGATAATGCTATTCAAGATTTTGAATGTTGGTCGAAGAACGATGTGAAAATATTAAAAAAAATAGCAGAATTATTTATTGCCATTTCTAAAAACCCATTTGAGGGTATTGGAAAACCAGAATTATTGAAAGGTAATCTTACTGGTTATTGGAGTAGAAGAATAAACGAAGAACATAGAATTGTATATGCAGTTGATAAAGATAAAATAATTGTTATTTCTTGTCGTTATCATTACGAATTTTAATACTCAACTGCTTAAAAAATGCATACAGATTTACTCCATCAAATAGCTCTAACCCTCGTACCCAACATCGGCGATGTACGTGCAAAAGCACTTCTCGAAACTTTTGGTGATGCTGAAAGCATTTTTAAAGCATCCAAAAAAAACTTAGAAAATATTGAAGGCATTGGTACTATTGCTGCAAACAGCATAAAATATTTTGCAGATTTTAAAATTTGTGAAGATGAAATAAAGTTTATAGAAAAAAGTAAAATCACACCGCTCTTTATTACCGATGAAAACTACCCACAACGTTTACTAAATTGCTACGACAGTCCTACGTTGCTATATTACAAAGGAAATGCCAATTTAAATACTACAAAAATAATTTCTATTGTAGGTACAAGAAGCAATAGCGATTATGGCAAAAATATTTGCGATAATATAATAGCAGACTTTGCAGAACAAAATGTGTTAATCATAAGCGGTCTTGCATTTGGCATAGATACCATTGCACACAAAGCATCGCTAAAAAACAATTTAAAAACAGTTGGTGTAATGGCACATGGTTTAGATAAAGTTTACCCTGCACAAAATAAAAGCCTTGCTGTAGAAATGCTTGGCCAAGGTGGAATTCTTACCGATTTTATGAGTGGTACAAATCCTGACCGACAAAACTTTCCCCGCCGCAACAGAATAGTGGCGGGCATTTGCGATGCACTACTTGTAATAGAAAGTAGTGCAAAAGGTGGTTCTTTAATAACAGCAGAATTAGCCAATAGTTATAACAAAGATGTGTTTGCTATACCCGGCAGAGTTAATGATAGTAGAAGCGAGGGCTGTAATTATCTGATTAAAAATAATAAGGCATTACTCATTACATCTGCCGATGATTTGTTGCATATTATGAACTGGAAAGAAGCACCAAAAAAAGTAAAACAACAACGAGAACTTTTTATAGAACTTACGCCAGACGAAAAAATAATAACAGACATTTTAAAAGAAAGAGAAAACATTCAAATAGACGAATTATATTTTAAAAGTGGGCTAAGCAGTAGTGCCGTAGCACAGGCATTGTTAATGTTGGAAATGCAGGGTGTGGTGGCATCGTTGCCAGGAAAAGTGTTTAAACTTATATAAAGGCGGTATAAGATTAACTTTTGATTTGGCTATAAGTAGTATTTTATAACTACATACAGCCAAATAAAAATATTTTACATTTTGCACTTTTTTGTAATATTCTTGCTATTTCACTTTGTTTTTAAAGCTCGCTTAATAGCCATTTAGAGTAAGCAAGTTTTGTATTTATATCAAAAACATTTACCCAAGTATCATAAAAAGAAAAACTTTGCATTTGTGTTGCAAGCAA
>JANOZW010000046.1:0-4859 GCA_031429575.1 Ferruginibacter sp. | reverse complement strand
TGTTAGCACCATTCACATAAGCTTCCAATAATGGCAATGCTTTTTTATAATCTCTTCGCTCAAAATAAATTTGCCCAATTAATAAACGCAGCTGTGCATCGTAATACTGTTTTATATTTTGATCCAAAATCTTTTCACCATAGTTCAAGGCTTCTTCTCTCTTTCCTTGAAAGTAATATATCTCCGCTATGTAATATGGGACTACCGTTTTGTATTCCTCATAATTTTCCACCATTCTAAAAGCCTTAAGCGCTATGCCATACTCTCTATCGTAATAACTTATAAAACCATAATAATAATTTGCAGGAATATAATATTTGCCGCTAGGCACTTGGTGTATCTCGTTAAACAAAGGCTTTGCTTCCGAAAACTCTTTTAGGTTGAAATGGCAATATGCTTTTTCAAATTTTGCATCTGCTATTTGTTCGTTACTCAAGTTTTCATACCCAGCATCTGTAAATGCTTCCACAGCATTTCTAAAATCGTTTTTCAAAAAATAATAATGTGCCAAGTGAAAACTCATTATCTGCTGGCGAGGTTCATTATTTACACTATTAATATAATGTACTGCATCATCTTTGCCAATATCTTGCAACAATTTTAGCTCGCAAAGGGCATTATAATAATTTATATCATCATTTATGTAGGCATGGTCGGTTTTTCTATCGTCTCCATATTTTAATTTTAACTCTTTTATAAGAGGATAGGCAAAGGCGTATTCTTCCTTGGCTATAAACTCCTTTGCCGTTTTATAATCTTTCTCTTCGTCAGTAAAAACATGGGTTGGTTGCGCAAAAGCAATAGTACAAAGCATTGTAGCCAGTAGCGAAAACAAAATTCGTTTGTTCATATACGATGTTGTATTAATAATGTATGCTGATAATAAGTGGTTCATGTTACTTTGCAAAGATTATACCGATAAGTTATAAAAATAAATTATGCCAAATAATTTGCAATGTAAACAAATGAAAACTATTTTTACTTTACTGTTAAAGGGTTCATAAAAGTATTTACTTTGCATCCATCATAAAAAAAATAAATTTAGACACTATGAGAAAATTATTATCAACCAATTATTCTGCTGGCGCATTTAATACTGCCATGCTTTTATTACGCATTGTAGCAGGTGGATTAATGCTAAAGCATGGCTACGATAAAATGGTACATTTTGAAGATACCGCCAGCCACATGATGAACTTTATGGGCATAGGTTCAAAAGCATCTACTGCCTTAGTTATATTTGCCGAATTCTTTTGCAGCTTACTGGTTATTATCGGTTTATTTACAAGGCTAGCTTGTATTCCACTTATCATCACCATGGCAGTAGCGCTTATAAAAGCGCACAATTCCGATTTTTTAGGCGATGGGCAAATGGCAGCATTATACCTACTTTGCTTTTCAGTACTTCTCCTTACAGGCCCTGGTAAAGTAAGTGTAGATAGTATGATTGGGAAGTAGAGTTTAGACATTAGATGTTAGACACAAGATATTAGACCTCTAGTCTTGTGTTTATTGTCTATCATCTCTCGTCTAATTTGGGGCTGTTAGCTGTATACAATAATCAGCATTTGTTCGGGCTATTCGCTACAATCTTTTTTTCGTTCCTCAAAAAAGCATTTCCGCTTCTATCCCGCAGCCCGTCAACTTTTGTTTTTCAATTAAACAATACTTTTTACCCTACCATATTTTTTAAGCGTTTCAAAAAATAAAACCCAACTTGCATTAAAACAAACACCAAACGAGAAACGAGAAACGAGAAACGAGAAACGAATAACGAGAAACGAGATAACTAGAAACGAATAAAAAAAATGTACTCCACCGAAACCTCCATCCGCATACACTACGCCCTCACCGATCAAATGGGTATGGTATATTACGGCAACTATGCACAGTTTTACGAAATAGGCCGCACAGAAGCTATCAGGCAATTGGGTTATACATACAAAGACATAGAAGCCATGGGCATCATTATGCCAGTAATAGAAACACACAGTTATTTTCTTCGCCCAGCAAAGTATGATGATGTAATAACGGTAAAAACAATTTTAAAAGAAATGCCAACTACGCACTCCATTACATTTCATACCGAAATATTTAACGAAGCTAAAAAGTTATTGAACCGAGGAGAAACTACCCTTTATTTTATAGAAGCAAGTAAAATGAAGAAGATAAGTATCCCTACACAACTCAGTCATAAACTACAACAATACTTTTAAAAAATAGAAAATGATAAAAGCATTTCTTTTTGACCTCAATGGAACTATGATAGACGATATGCAATATCATATTACAGCATGGCATGAAATTTTTAATAAATATGGAGCAAATTTTTCTAGAAAAGAAGCCATGAAAGAATGCTATGGCAAAAACGATGAAATATTAGATAGGATTTTCCCAGGTAAGTTTTCACAAGCAGAAAAAAATCATATTAGTATTACAAAAGAAACAGAATATCAAAAAGTATATCTGCCACATTTAAAATTGATAGATGGATTACCAGCATTGTTAGAAGAAGCAAAAAATCACAATATAAAAATGGCCATAGGTTCTGCGGCTATTATGTTTAATATTGATTTTGTATTGAATAATTTAAACATTCGCCATTATTTTGATGCCGTAGTAAGTGCAGATGATGTGATGCACAGTAAACCAAATGCAGAAACCTATTTGAAATGTGCTGCCACATTGGGTGTACAACCACATGAGTGCATTGTGTTTGAAGATGTACCCAAAGGCGTGGAAAGTGCTGTAAATGCAGGCATGAAGGCTGTGGTAATAACTAGCTTACATACAAAAGATAAGTTTAGTTCTTTTGATAACATTCTATCCTTTATTGATAATTATGATCAGATAAAATTGAATGATATTTTATCTGCATAACTATTATGATTCACAAACAGAAAATGCCCACAATAATATGGGCATTTTCTGTTTTAAATAAAATCTATTTTATTTATTGAGACAAAGAAATATGCACTTGCAACCCTGCCCTTGTATTGGTGGTAGGTGCGCTAGATGATATGTAAGGTTTTATTTTTGTTTGATCAAAGTAAAACTTAAGCCCAATCCTATTATTTAAGTAATAATCAATGGTTGGCCGTATGGTAATTTCTCTGCTACCGCCTGTTGCAAAATTATTATCATTATCTAATCTACTGTTGGCAGTTACATTATCCCTAATTCTGTAATCTAATCTAAAGGCAATTTCATTATCCATTTTTCCGCCACCTAAAATTTTAGGTAATTTTAAATTCCTAAGAATGGGAAGCCCTTTTTTTCTATAACCCATACCTATAGAAAACTCTGTACTGCGCTGCTCACTTAATTGGTAGTCGTATAAACTCAAACTTAAGGTACGAGATTTTGCATATTCAAACTTTGCCTGAAACTGATTGGTAAAAGCCATATCAAATCCTATCAAAGGAGAAAATTGCTCTTGTATGCTTACGTTTGGCACCAAGAAGAAAGGTATAAATGCTTTTGAAACCGTATCATAAAAAGATGGATACCCAAATCTTGATTTATCTTGATACAACAATGCAGATGTAAATCCATTCATACTTAGGTTGCCATTGTAACCATGCGATACACTAAAACTGCTAAATATTTTATCTAGTCCTTTTACTTTTGATAAACCATTATAATTTAAATTCCAATTTGGCTTTGGTATAATTGATTTAAATGGATTTGATCTTGTACGATTATCTGATTGTTTTATTAAGCCAACTGTTTCTGCACTTTCACCTGTATATGCAGCTATAAAGGATGGTATCAATACATCTACTGCATATTTTCCATATCCATAAGCATATCCATCAGGCGTTGTTCCTATTGCTGCACTATATGGGTTTTGAGCCCCTAATCTTTTGCTTAATATTATTCTATTGTCTTGAAAAGTTTTAAATGTTTCTGATACTCTATTCGGATCAAATTTTCCAAACAACGTTTTAAAGGCAATATAACTTACATCAAAGCCACCTGTAGAGTAAGGTGTAAGGTGTTGAAATTTCACATTACTTCCACCACTTGTATCTATGTACCTAAACGTTTCAGAATAATCTTTACTGAATGTTTTTTTCAAGTCAACCGTAATCGTAAGATCTCGTATGGGTTCTAATGTAGCAGTAGCTGCAATGGTTTGGTCAAAATTTTGTTTAAACAAATAGTTAAAATCAGCATCTCTTGTTATGAGCCCTTGTCTAGATTTTCTATTGAGCCAATTGCTATCCACTTGTCTGCCAAATACAAAATCCAAACCAGGTGCAAGGCTTTTAAAATTTTGCCCGATGGCTTGTGTGCTATCTGTATAACCTGGCAATCTTGTATTGCCATTTTCAGAAATAGTTACGTTTATTTGTTTTACACTTGTAAGTAATTTGCCTAAAATTTTAAATGGCGTATTCACATAAGGTAATGCCGATTTGTCTAATATTTTTCTAGTACGCAATACTCGCTTGCCAGATTTTGTGGTTACACTATCCGTAATTTTTGTCCACCTGTTTTTCCATCTTTCTTTATCAGCAATGTTGGTTGGCGCATCTAATTGACGAAGGAACTTAGATTTTATATACAACCTATTAAAATCCATTTGCACGGTAGCCTCTTTCTGCTGCCCATTTTCTAAAAAATTTCCAAGGTTGGCTGCAAGCCTACTTGCACCTATCCATCTGTATGTGGCTTGGTACTTTACATTAGCGGTTACAAAATCTAATAGAGGAATTTTACTTGTTGGCAATGTGTAAGAAAAAGATGCTGTTTGATTATACAATGTATTTCTTCCACCTTTTAATAAATTTTTCCATAGAGAATCTTTCTTCTGTTTGGTATCTAATCTTCCAAAAGGTTCATCTACTCTAGAG
>JANOZW010000045.1:0-1895 GCA_031429575.1 Ferruginibacter sp. | reverse complement strand
TACAAATTTTTTCTTCATGCTTTTTATTTCGCATGAAATTATGTACGATGTTAGAAAGCAGTTTAAAGCTTTTCTGCCTACCATTATTTTTACTTTCGTTGCAGCAGCGGCTTGCTTTCTAGCTCCACGATATCTTTTCTTTCAATCTGTTTTTAATGAACATGATCTTACGCTTCTTCAAATGTCTATTTATGCCTTTACCTTACTAATGGGTGGCGTTTACATGGGTATCGTTATAAACATGCATAGGCTTACAGAAAAAAAATTATTAGATGTGATGCAAGGTTTTGAAAAAGCCAATAAAGCAAAATCAGTATTTTTGAGTAACATGAGTCATGAGTTAAGAACACCTTTAAATGGTATTATTGGCACTACTAACTTATTGATGCACGAAACTGCAAGCACTTCTCAAAAGAAATATTATGATGTATTAATGCATACATCAGACCATATGTTGCACCTAGTAAATCATATTCTTGATTTTAGTAAAATAAATGAATCGAAAATAAATTTAGATAGAAACATATTTAACTTAAAACATACACTAACAAAATTGTGTAGGGTTTATGTTGCACAGGATATTAAAGAAGCCGTTTCTTTTAAATTTGAAGTTGATGCTGCTTTAGATAAAGAAATTATTAGTGATGATTTAAGAATAAAGCAAATTTTATTTAATCTTTTATCAAACGCATTTAAATTTACTAAAAGTGGCACCATTACACTAAAAGTAGTTTTGCAGAATATCGATAATGATAAAATGATTGTTAGATTTTCTGTATCTGATACTGGCATTGGTATAAAGCCAGAGCAAATGGAAAAAATATTTGAAAGTTTTGAACAAGCTGATAATAGTACAACCAGAAATTTTGGTGGAACAGGTTTGGGATTATCAATAAGTAAACAATTGGTTGGTTTATTTGGAGCTAATTTAAATGTGGAAAGTGAATATCAAAAAGGTAGTACTTTTTGGTTTGATGCTGAGTTAGAAATTAATAAAACGATAGCACACGAAGAGGTGGAAGAGGTAAATACCAGAGACCTACATGGTATAAAAATACTTGTGGCTGAGGATAATAAAATAAATAGAATGGTGCTGCTTACCTTCTTAAAAAAATGGAATGTACAATTTACAGAAACTGTAAATGGCTTGCATGCATTGGAACAATACAGTAAAAATACCTACGATTTAATTTTGATGGATTTGGAAATGCCCGAAATGGACGGTTACACAGCCATAAAGGAAATAAGAAAACTAGATGCATCTATTCCCGTAATAGCATTTACTGCTGCTCTGTACGATAATATGGGAGCAGACTTAAAAAACAAGGGCTTTGATGATTACTTGCACAAGCCTTTTAATCCAAAAGATTTGTATAATAAAATATCAAAATATGCCAGTCCCATGGCGCTAGATTCTGTGGCATAAGTTATTTTATTATTGCAAAGCGTAAAGCTTCTCTAGAATACAAATTCTAAAAACTATCTAAGATAATTACCCGCATTTGCGGGATAATAAATCATATTACTACTCAGCATTTTTACTGCTTGTTAGAACCAAATAGGGTTGTATAATTTATTTAAGACTTTGTTAAGCGCTTCTTGCCAAATATTAATTGTTAACTTCTCTTGCAATATTATTATACACAGTAATTATCTATCGATTTAATGTTTTTAAAAATCAAAAATATTACAAAGGGAAAGTAAGTAGAATTACAATTTATGAGAGAATAAAATTGCGAAAATAAAAAGGGTGCATTTAAAAAATTTCGCAAGGGTTGTCAGCCTTGATTGGTAACTTCAAAATAAATATACTCTGTAAAGGTTGACAACCCTATTGGCAAACTGCGATATTTTTAACTGCGCCCCTTTTATTTACTTTTATTTTGAAATTACCA
>JANOZW010000044.1:0-2445 GCA_031429575.1 Ferruginibacter sp. | reverse complement strand
ACTATTTTGAGACTACAAAACCTTTAATTAATTACCTCAACAAAGCAATAGAATTTGAATCGTAGAAGCCCATCCGCTAACATTGGGTTTTGCAATATTGGGGCAGAAGCAATAGCCATCAGCATTGGTTCGCTATTGGGCATTGGTTCGGGCAGAAGTTTTTCAATTTAGCTTTTTGTTCTTATCTTCATCATCAGTATTTCAATTGGGCAGCGGTTCCGGGCAGACGATTTTCAAATCCCCCAACATCGCAAAGCCCTACCGTTAGCTGTAACCAGAGCGCTTCAATAATATAGAGCTGCGTAAATTTGAAGATATTAAAAAATAAAAATTATACAATGAATAGGAACACTGAATTAAAACAACTTGAATTTAAAGCTGCACTATTAGGTTTATGGCAAGAAGAAAATAATACATTTTCATACTTTTTTCACGGTGAAATAGTAGACATAATTATTGGTGGACTTCCAATTGGAGAATACGTTTATGATGCATTTATAAATGACGAAGATGACATACCTTACATTAAAATAACTAATGAAGAACATCAAGGGAATACTCAAATTAAAGAATATAAAGTATTACTTATAGACACAAAAAACTGCATATTGAAATTACTAACTGAAAATAACGCGGAAATGGTTTTTAATAAACGAAATTCATTACTTTAAGTTTCGTAGACTTTAAATTTTTACTAAAAAAAATAAAAATTGAACTTTTATTTTTTGCTAAATCAACTATGAAAAAGATTTTTTCAAATAGAAAATGCTTGAAAATTGCTCTCATTTTCTTGCTACCACTAAACCTTTTCTCTCAATCTATTATCACATATAAAGATTTAACTCCACTTTTAAACTTAGTGCATAATTGTGAATGTTGCAATACATGCGGAGTTCACACAAATGAAGATTTATTAGTTAAACAAATACTAGCTCTAAATTGGAATCTTTCTGATTCTAAAACTTATGATACATTATATGAACAATTAAAAGATGAAATAATTGATTATCGCTACAACTTAATAATTGCAAAAGCTGCAAGCGATATTGTTCACAAAGACAATAATATTGATAAAAATATTCCGTATTATTACAAAAGTCTTTTTTTAAGATTAGCAATTGAAAATAGTAATAACCTTTTTGTAAGTCATTCTGACTCACTAAAATATCAATATACAGAAGACTACTACCTCTCAACAATGTATGACTACACATTTCCAACAATAGATGCTGCAAATGATTTTGCTGCTCAAAATGTGAAATACGCAAAAGATTTATTAAACGGTTTTAGATTTAAATTAAAAAAGGAGAAGCGAAGCAATTTATATTATATAATTGCAGATGCCTTAAAAAATACATCTGACTTTACAGAAGAAAATAAAGAGAGTTATAGTGAGGTTTTTAAGTATTTGCAGTTAGCAGTGAAAGAAGACCCTAATAATTGGAAAGCTTATTTCAAAAGGGCTCAATTAGATAAAATTATTTTAAAAAATTATCAACAAGCCATTAATGATTATATCCATGTTCTAAATATTTTTGAAAATGAGAATAAAAATTATTTTTTGAATCATAAAAAATGGCTTTTGCAAAATAAAAAGTCAAGTTCAGAAAATAAACTAAGTTATATGAGACCAACATTTGAAGATATTCTAAATATTGCTGAATGTTATTTTTATTTAGAAGACCATAAAAATCTATTATTTTGGGCAAATAAAGGTATGAAATCTATCAAAGAATACCATGATAATTTAAGAAACTCTGAATATGCATCTGAGTATATAGGACAGTTTTATTACTTTAGAGCCATATCTTACTTTGAAATGAAACAAAATAAAATAGCATGTGAAGAATTGCAGAAAGCACTAAACTACGGTTATGATATTGATATATGCAACAAATTGCAAATTAAAATGAGTTGTATTAAGACGTTTAATGAAGCTTATAGCTCTAAAGTAAATTCAGTTCCAATGATAAAAATGGGTGGAGTTTATGAAATACCAATATTAATAAATGGTGTTTTGAAGCTTAATTTTATTTTTGATGCGGGTGCAGCTGATGTTTCTATTTCATCAGATGTAGCTTTGACATTGATAAGAACAGGTACCGTTAAAAACGAAGATTTTATAGGAACCGAAACGTATAAATTTGCTGATGGTTCGACAGCAAAAAGTAAAGTCTTTCTAATAAAGGAAATTCAAATTGGTGATAAAAAAGTATTTAATATAAAAACATCAATTTCAAATTCCCTTACTGCACCATTATTGCTTGGACAAAGTGTTCTTAATAAATTCGGGAAAGTTACAATTGACTACAAAAAAGAAATTATTGTTTTTGAAGATTAGAGTTATACATAATATGGTTTACAGCTAACAGTGCGTTTTGTGCAAGTGTGGCAGAAGGAAGCCCAATGAGCAGGAGTTCATTGTTGGGCTTTGGTTCGGGCAGA
>JANOZW010000043.1:0-4225 GCA_031429575.1 Ferruginibacter sp. | reverse complement strand
CCAGGTTGAAAAACGGAGTTTTCCCATTTTTTTTCTACTACTTTAAAAGATTCGGGAACACCAGTTCTTACAGGCCAATAACTACAGGCAATGGCTGGTTCAAAAAAGAACCGATTTTTAAAAAATTTAAATTCATAACCTACATGAAAGTTCAAATATAACGTGTATCCATTTCCGATTGCTTTTTTATTACTATCATAATATTTTTCAAAAGCATTCAATGCATGAACAGATGTAAAAAGTCCTTTCCACAAAAAACGTTGGTACCCTATTGTAGGTGCAAGAATTCGTGAATGTCCTGGATAGCCTTCACCAGGTTTATCAAATGAGGGTAATGCTAAAGAAATACCTAACGGCCAAGCATAAATAGACCTTTTAAAATCTAAAGAAATGACATCTCTAGGTGTTATTCTATAGCCAAGATTTAATTGTATTTACTCAGGATTGTTTGTTTTATCAAAATTACCCAACATAAATAGTGAACTTCCAACAAACCACTTTTTGAAAGTATTCTCTTTTTTTGTATTTTGAGCATACACCTGTAAACTGCTTGCCAAAACTAAGGCAAATCCCATCCATAAAATTTTCTTTCGCATATCTTTTTTTTATTGTTATTTGATATTGCAAAAGTAGATTGGCGAGATACACTAACTCCTTCACTTAAGTTAAAAAATACGTTTTAGCTCTTTTTTTCAAGAATTCTTGCTCTTAGTCTGCTTAATTATTGTGGTTTAATGCCCAGATAGCTTGCTATTTTCTGTTGTTGTACACGTTGGAGAAGGTCTGGTCGTTTTTGTAATAAGTTTAAGTATCGTTGTTCAGGTGAAGAAGTTTTAAACTCATCAAAGTCTATTTGTTGTTTGGCTAACAATTCTTCTGACAACATTCTGCACATGATTTCAAATTTTGGAAATTTACTGTTTATTTCTATTCCCATATCAGAATTTGAAACTAGTAGTATAGTATCTTCAAGACAACTTACGA
The DNA here is from genome assembly GCA_031429575.1 of Ferruginibacter sp. Taxonomy (GTDB): domain Bacteria; phylum Bacteroidota; class Bacteroidia; order Chitinophagales; family Chitinophagaceae; genus Ferruginibacter. The sequence continues at coordinate 3,241 of JANOZW010000043.1, read as the reverse complement.
AATATTCAGACGGATCATTATTTATAGCACAATGGGGTGTTAAATTTTCCATTTCTGTAAAAAAAGAGGTCGTTTTTTCTTCACCGTCTATGATGTAATATTTCCGTATGCATCCTTTTAAAACAAAATATTCATCCTGCGAATTCTGTCCTTCTTTGAGTAAAATAGTCCCTTTCTTTACAGAGCGAAAAAGGTCTAAAGAAAGTATTGCGTTCTTCTCATCTTCTGTCAGAGAAATGTATTTTGAAATAAAGTCAAATAGTATGTCTTGCATTGTTTTTATTTTGTTGTTACTTTTTCTTGTCTCGCCCTAAAATAGGTTGACCATTTCATTTGTTACAAAAATAGTTTAATGTTTCTTTCCACGAGTGAAGCATTGATAAGTTTTTTAAAATTATCCCGTTGAATTTTAAAAAAATGAATGCCCCATTATAGTAATTTTCCCATTGGGTTTCTTAAGCTGGGTTTGTTCCGTGCGTTTAAACTAAATAACCATAAACTATTTTGTTTTTATTACAAATTGAACGAAAACAGGCTACACTCAGTGACTACCGTCTACAATCCATTGCTTAGCACTTCCTAAATTTATAAATTTTATTTTAGGGTCAATCAAAATTGCCTTTGGTATTTGCGCTAGTAAAATTTTAGCTGAAATTTCATTATTAATCACTGCAAGTGTTACAATCTTTTCTACTCCTGTTTTAAATATGATGGCAACATCTATACTGTTACTAAAAATGGCTTTTGTTTTTCTACCTTTCCCATCCTCGTAATACTTATTGGCAATTGCATTTATTGTTAATTCAAATTGTGCTCCAGCTTTTTCCAATGCTGTATTTTTAATAATAAAATCATACAGTGTTATTTTTTTAAATAAATCATCCATTTTTACATATAGCGACTTATTTGTTACCAAGTACAACTCTTTAATAAAATCTGTTGAGACCGGTTTGGCATTGGGATAAGTGTTTTTTTGTAAAAAGCGTCGCAATGCTAAGTTTACTTTTTCTTCGCCTATCATTTCTGTAAGCTGATACATTACCACTAAACTTTTAGAATAACTTAAATGAATATTACTAGGCAGTGTTTTATATAATGGTTGCTCTTCTGTAAATCCCCTTTCACCTAAATAAATCCCCAGATGCATATCAACATTCTCCATTACTCTTTTTGTGCCATGCATTTTTTTTACCAGCATCAACTCTGTGTACATAGCCAATGTTTCGGTAAGCATTACTTCGCCTTCTCTGTTATCTGGTGAAATTTGACTATTACCCCACCACAAATGAGCTAATTCATGTCCAGCCAATTCATTAATTACATCTTGCTTTTTATCTGCATCTATGTTCGCATTAAAAGTCATGTTCTCCGTCATGTAAATGGCAGTTGGGTAGGCGGTAGCAGCAAAACCTTTTGTAAAGGCAGATACTTCAGCAAAGCGAATTGTTTTGAAAGGATAAGACCCAAAATTACTTTCACAATATGCTAATGCTAATAGTGCATTTTTTAAAAGATGGTCAACATTTTGGTAATGTAGGGGATGATAATATACTTCGATAATCTTTCCATTATATGATGTTTTTTTAACAGCATACACTGCAGAGGAAACGGCAAAGCGGAATGGTACAGGCGATGATGTTTTATATTGAAAGTAATTTCTGTTACCTAGTTGCCATTGTTTCACCAACTCCCCAATACCGACTGCAGTTTGCTCACTACTGGTAGATATTAACATATCTACATTTAAAAAATCATCAGCACTGTTTTTTGGTGCTTCTAAAGTAGTTATTTGTGTTGCATTTCCTAAATTAAATTTTTTTCTATCCTTATTGCTTTCAATTTCATTCTCTTCTAAATACCCAAATTTTGGATAATACCTGCTGATACGCATAAATGAACCATTATGCAGAATAGCATTAAAAGAATGATGACCATTGATGGCCGACCAACGATAAGAAAATTTGGTTATAAAGTTTGCGCTGTCACCGGGTAATAAGGAATTTTTTAATTGAATAACGGTGTACTGATTTTTTATTGGGTACGTTTTGTTTCCCTTAATAATGCTGGCTTCACTAATACTTATACCATCGGCAAAATTTACCAAAATACTGTCTATAATTCTATTGGTTTTATTTTGAATAATATAAGTTGCTGCAATATTGTACGCATTTTTTTCAGGAAATAAATCAATAGTTGTTATAATACCAATTACACTTGGCTGAGGTTGGTTTTGAAAGTTTCGGTATTTTTTTTCATAGGCCATCTGCATTGATAGTGAAGCTTCCATATTTTTGGGCTCATAGTCTTTCATGATTTTTATGGTAGCGAAGGAAGCACAAATTACCAGTATAATTAAACTAAATAATGCCCATAATTTAATAATTGATTTTTTGAATTGTATAATCAATATTGCGAAAATAAATGCTATGTTTAAACCGAATAAGTGCAGCCAGCTAAAGACAGGTAAATACGAACCAAAGCCATTCATATCGCTGTATAAACCTTTGTACGGCATCTGAAACTTTACTAATGGATGATGAAGTAAGCTCTTGCCAAGGGAAGTAGCTGTAAATAAAATAATGGCAGATGATATAATTAACCCAACATGCTTGTACTTAATTAATTTATGGATGCTTAAAATAATACCAGCACTAATTAGTAAAGGGAAACTGGTGAAAAGATATACCCCTGCATAAGCAAACCAATTAAAATAGGGATAATGATATAATATTTGAAAAGCAATACCCAGTAAAATCATTAAGGTTGTAAAAAAAAAGATGATAATACTTAGTGTAACCCATTTTGAAAAAAATAAAGCAGTAATGCTTGCAGGTGTTGTATTTTCAAGCAGGTGAAAATTGCTATTTCTGCTTCTCCAAACTATTTCATTGGCATAATATAAAATTACAATTAAACACAATCCATGAAAATTTTCAATAATCGAATTTGCCATCAAACCAGATGTTGCATAATTTTGAGGAAGCCGAATGCCTTTTTCTATTGTGCCATATATCTCCATAGACAAGTAAAAAAGTAACCCAACGCAGGTTAATACAAAAGGAGTACTTTTTGTAATGTATTTTAAATCAAGTTTAACAAATGAAAATAAAGTAGCCAAATGTCGATACCAACCTTGTGAAGGCTGAATGAAACTAAGTATTTCAGTAGTATTGGGTACATTTACATTTGTTAAACTTGATTTAAAATACATTACAAAAAGTACTCCTTTTGTATTAACCTG
>JANOZW010000042.1:0-19994 GCA_031429575.1 Ferruginibacter sp. | reverse complement strand
CTATAAGCAGCAGATTGCCTCACAGTTACTTTTCTGCTGCCCATTTATTAATCAGTTTTTTACTGTAAGCACGAGCCTCATCTAAAGAAAATAATTTTTCTGGCTTTGATTTTAAAGCTGCCTTCTTTTGTAAGACTTCGTACTCTTTTATTGGAATTATAACATACTTTTTCTTATCAATTAATACTTGTGTCATCAGAAATTATTTATATAAATTTAAGAAATTTATTAAAAAAAGTCTTATTTTTTTTGATACTCCACTGCCTTACTTAAAAATTTAAATATACCCGTCATCGTCTTCACATCTTCCACTACTAATATTCCATTTTTACCTACTTGTTTTAGTTTGGCTTTATTGGTACCCACTTGTAAAAATTGTAAAACCTTATTAAATGTTTCACTCTGGAAGTAGGGCGAATCAGGATTAGAAACAAAGAAACATTTGAGCACTTCGTTTTTTAAGAACATGCGCTCAAAGCCAAGTTCCACAGCCATTTTGCGGCAGCGTACTGTTTTAAATAAATCCTCTACTTGATCAGGTATTGGTCCAAAACGATCTTGCATCTCTGCATGAAATGCTACTAAATCTTCTTCCGTATCACAATTGTCTAATCGACTATACAACGACAATCTTTCTGTAATACTTTCTACATAACTATCTGGTATCAGAATTTCTAAATCCGTATCAATAGAGCAATCTTTTACAAAATCATCTTGCTGGTTTATTTCTTCAGTAAACAAATCTCTAAACTCACTTCGCTTTAATTCTTTTACGGCTTCGTCCAATATTTTTTGATACATTTCAAACCCAATTTCTGCAATAAAACCACTCTGCTCGCCACCAAGCATATTGCCTGCGCCACGTATGTCAAGGTCACGCATAGCAATCTGAAAGCCACTTCCAAGGTCGCTGTATTGCTCAAGCGTACTCAATCTTTTTCTACTATCGGTAGGCAAAGTGCTCATAGGCGGAGCTAATAAATAACAAAATGCTTTTTTATTGCTGCGCCCAACTCTTCCTCTTAGCTGATGCAAATCGCTCAAGCCAAACTGGTGTGCATTGTTTACGATAATCGTATTTACATTTGGAATATCCACACCGCTTTCTACAATATTTGTACAAACGAGTACATCGTATTTTTTATCCATGAAGTTTAAAATCGTATCTTCCAACTGGTCGCCGTCCATTTGTCCATGCGCATAGGCAATGCTTACATCTGGACAAAGCCCTTGTATCAAACCTTTCATGTTAGCCAAATCTTTTACACGATTGTGTATGAAAAATATTTGTCCACCTCTTTCTACTTCGTAATAAATAATATCTCTTATGGCATCTTCATTAAATACGGCTACTTCTGTTTGTATAGGTTGTCTGTTTGGTGGTGGCGTATTTATGATACTTAAATCTCTTGCACCCATCAAACTAAATTGCAACGTACGTGGAATGGGCGTTGCAGTAAGCGTAAGCGAATCAACTGTTGTTCTTAATGTTTTTAATTTTTCTTTTGCAGCTACACCAAATTTTTGCTCTTCATCAATAATCATGATGCCGAGATTTTTAAAGCCTACATCTTTACCCAATAAACCATGCGTACCAATGATGATATCAATTTTTCCTTCTTTTAATTTTGTAAGTGTGTCTTTTTTCTGCTTAGCCGTTTTAAATCTATTTATGAAGTCAACCGTTACAGGAAAATCTCTTAAGCGCTCGCTTATTGTTTTATAATGCTGATAAGCTAATATAGTTGTGGGCACTAGTATGGCAGCTTGCTTACCATCGCATACTGTTTTGAATGCTGCACGTATGGCTATTTCTGTTTTACCAAAACCTACATCTCCACACACCAATCTATCCATGGGTTGTGGTTTTTCCATATCTCGTTTTACATCTTCACTTGCCTTGGCTTGGTCGGGTGTGTCTTCATAAATAAAACTTGCTTCCAATTCTGTTTGCATATAATTATCTGGGCTATGAGCAAACCCTTCTAAACTTTTTCGTTGAGCATATAATTTTATAAGATCGGTAGCAATATCTTTTACTTGCTTCTTTGTTTTGTCTTTTAATTTTGCCCACACATCGCTACCCAATTTATTCATCTTAGGTATGCTGCCTTCTTTGCCACTGTACTTACTTATTTTGTGTAGCGATGAAATATTTACATACAACAAATCGCCATCTTTGTATTGTATACGAACGGCTTCTTGCATTTTTCCGTTTGCATCTATCTTCTGTAACCCACTGTACACACCTACTCCATGATCTATATGACTTACATAATCTCCAGGTTGTAACTCTCGCAGTGTTTTTAAAGTAAGCGCTTTGTTTTTACTAAAAGCCTGCTTTACTTTATACTTATGGTAGCGTTGAAAAACTTGGTGATCGGTGTAGCAAACTATTTTTAGATCATCATCTATAAAACCTTCGTGTATAGAAAATGGTATTGGTGTAACTTGTATTTCTGCTTTAAGGTCTGTAAAAATTGTATGCAGCCTTTCTAGTTGTTTTGGGTTATCGGCAAAGATGAAAATGTTGTAATCTTTCTTTTCGAACTCTTGTAGGTTTTTTATTAGGAGATCGAATTGCCTATTGAATGATGGTTGGGGTTTAGTCTCGAATTTAAAAGTTGTAAGGCTGAGCTTGTCGAAGCCGGGTTGATTTAAATCGAGCTCGTTTTCTGATAGCACCGCCTTCGACAAGCTGAGGCTGACATCGTTATTACTAGAACTGAAAAACGCACGCTTCCCAATCTCCACAATATGCCTTTCCCCAATTTCTTTTTCCAACGTTTCTACATCCACAAAATCTTTTGCATTCAAATCTTTTATGAATAAAGAATCACTAGTGTTGTCATCAATATCTTTAAAGGTAAAAATGGCTACGCCTTCAGTTTCATCTTCTATTTTTTCTTTTATAAATTCCCAATCTTCCATCCACACTACAGTATTCTCAGGTAGAAATTCTATCAACGAAACTTTCTCTCCTGTTTCAAATTGTGTTTCTACATTTGGGATAATATTTACTTGTAAAAGTTTTCTTTCGCTTAATTGTGTTTCGGGGTCAAAAATGCGAATACTATCCACATCATTGCCAAATAACTCAATACGGTAGGGCTTTTCGTTGCCAAAACTATAAATATCAATAATGCCACCACGTATAGCAAACTGCCCAGGCTCATACACAAAATCTGTTTTGGTAAACCCATTCTCAATAAATTTTTGCAGCATCGTTGTTACATCCAATACATCTGCCTGTTTTATGCTTATGATATTTTCCGATAATGTTTTTGACAAAACTACTTTTTCAAAAATGGCTTCGGGGTAGGTAACAATTATTTTCCTAGCTTGGTCTAAGGTTTTTGCTTGTGTGAGTTTAGTTAATGCTTCTGTACGAAGCATTACATGACTGCTATTTAAAAGTTGGTAATTTTTTTTATTTTTAAAAGAAGATGGAAAATAAAAAATATCTAATGCGCCTGTAATATTTTCTAATGAATTGTGAAAATAAGCTGCTTCTTCTGCATCTCTTAAAATAACAAGATGATTAATATTTAATGTAGCCTCGTGCGCATGCACAGCTGCAAGAATGAATTGTGATGCACTTCCGTTAAGGCCTTTGAGATGTAAATGTTGCGGTTTGGCTCCCGAATGACTCGGGACAGGCAATACAATTCCCTCCGCAATTTTATTTATGCGGCTATCACTTTTGTACATACTCATCAACACATCTGCATTCATAATCCGTGGCAAAGATAGAGGCAAATTTGCAAATGAGGCAATTTGCAAATGTGCAAAATTCGACACACTAAATTATTTGATAAAAGAATCTCACTTCAATTATCATTAATTCTCCAAAAACCTTATCTTACATAAAACTTACCACATGCTACAACCTTGGCGCACCGCAACTGTTATTCGCATAGAACAACAAACGTACAACACCCGTCGTTTTTTTATTCAAATGCCAGAAGATGAGGCTTTTGATTTTAAACCTGGGCAATTTGTAACAATGGATTTACCCATTGATGAAAAGCCTGCAAGAAGATTGCGTAGTTATTCTATAGCTAGCTGGCCAAATGGTACAAATGTGTTTGAGCTATGTATTGTTCTATTAGAAGGTGGTGCAGGTACAACTTATTTGTTTAATGAAATAAAAGAAGGTTCGGAAATTACAGTACGTGGTCCTGTTGGCGTGTTCACGTTAAATGAACATGCACTAGAAAATGATTTGTATTTAATTTGTACAGGCACAGGCATTGCTCCATTTCGTAGCATGGCTCACCAAGTAAAATTACTTAGCCTTTCTCATAAAAATATTTATTTAATTTTTGGTTGTCGTACAAAAGCAGACTTATTATATTTTGATGAACTGAAAGAACTAAGCGATACTACGCCAGGCTTTCATTACATACCCACACTTAGCCGTGAGCAATGGGAAGGCGCAAATGGATATGTACATGCAGTGTATGAAAATATTTTACAAACCAATGCTAATCCATCAGCACATTTTATGCTTTGTGGCTGGAAGGCAATGATAGACGAAGCAAAAATAAAAATTGTAGGATTAGGGTACGATAAGAAGGCGGTACACTCGGAGTTGTATGGGTAATATCAATATTTCAACTTACTCGGATTTTGTCTGCTATGCCAAAAACTGAGCAACAAAGCTTCTTTTTTAGACACATAATATCTATAATACAACACAATATATTTGATGATTTTTGCTTTTCTAATCGAGCGACTTTTTGGAGAAGCCATATACATTAATGGATACTTTTCTATTCGAGAAATTATATGATTGGATTGCCTTACAAAATTTAAAATTTCTTTCTCTGTCCAATTATTTTGTAAGTATTCAATATTTTTTTGAAAAGTATTTTCCGCCTCTTTTGACCATATAATTTTTATAGCCATTTTTTATACTTTTTCATTACTTCGGCATGCTTTTTTGTTTTTCCTTCTGCACCATCTTCTAACCCTCTTTCTATTGATGCTTTTTCATCTTCACCAATTTCATCCCACCAATCTGTTTCAGCATTTGCTTGCAACATGGCATGAACCATTTTCACTACTTTATCATCGGCAGTATCAATATATTTTTTTGTTTGCTTCTTTAATAATAATGCCTCGTTCATAAAAAGGAATTTCTCAAATTTACAAAAATTTTATAATAAAACTTCAAACCAATCAGCATCATTTATGCTTTGTGGCTGGAAGGCAATTATAGACGAAGCAAAAATAAAAATTGTAGCAATGGGTTATGATAAGAAAGCAGTGCACTCTGAGTTATATGAATTATTAAAAACTATACCCAATACCTACTCCTCCGGAAGGCTGTATATAACCTCCCCCAATAATCGGTGTAAATCCTATACGCCAAGTAAACCCGCCATCTTTGGGAATTTTGCGATACATGAAAGATGCTGTACCAAATGCTGAAGCACCAGGAGAACTTCTTCTATAATTATTATCAAAAATGTCAATTTTTTTTCCTGTAAAAGTTACTCCTGCACCAACTTCCATAGAATGTACAGAATTTGGTTTACCAAAAACATAATTTAGTTGAAGTGGTATTGTAACTATTGATCTTGTTTCATAACTATAAAATCCAGATGGATTAACAGACCCTACAAGTACATCTGTTGTTATAAAACCTAATCCAATTCTTCCTCCAAAACCTAGCGCAGATTTTGTAAATCGCCTATCTATGTTTGCAGAAAATAAAATACCAGGTCCACCTAGTTCTGCATAAAACATGGTTTGTCCTGGCACAGTGTTATTCGTTTTTTGTTGTGCAAATAATAAGGAACTAATAAATAAACTTGCCATTAAAAATATTGATTTCATAATTGATAGTTTTCAAATAAGATATCCATATTAATAATTATGTTGCTTGGCAATTGTTAATATTTAGCTAATCAACTTTTCAACTAAACCCTTCACCTCACTCAATGCAATCCTCTCCTGCCTCATATCATCTCTATATCTTATCGTAACGGTATTATCTTCTTTTGTTTGATGATCTATGGTTACACAAAACGGCGTACCTATGGCATCCATACGACGATAGCGTTTTCCAATAGCATCTTTTTCTTCGTAAAAACAATGAAAACTTTGTTTGCATTCATTTGCTAATGCAGTTGCAATTTCTGGCAAGCCATCTTTTTTAAGCAATGGAAGTATTGCCAACTTTGTAGGAGCAAGCTTTGCAGGTATTTTCAACACCACTCTTCCATCTTCTGTACCATCTTCTTTTGTCCATTTTTCATCTTGGTATGCAAGGCTCATTACGGTTAAAAATAAACGATCGAGCCCTACCGAAGTTTCTACCACAAAAGGTGTATAGTTGCCATAAGGTTTTCCCTCTTCGTTTAAGTCATTATCGAAATATTGAATTTTCTTTTTGCTAAATGTTGCATGTTGTGTAAGGTCATAGTCTGTACGACTATGTATGCCTTCTAGTTCCTTCCAACCAAATGGAAATTCAAATTCAATATCCAAAGCCATATCAGCATAATGTGCCAATTTTACGTGATCATGAAAACGCAATTTCTCCGCAGGAATGCCAATGCTTTCGTGCCAAGCTTTACGAGTATCTTTCCAATAGTTGTACCATTCTTTTTGCGAACCCGGGCGTACAAAAAATTGCATTTCCATTTGTTCAAACTCACGCATTCTGAAAATAAACTGACGGGCTACAATTTCGTTTCTAAATGCTTTACCAGTTTGTGCAATACCAAATGGTATTTTCATACGGCCACTTTTTTGCACATTTAAAAAGTTTACAAAAATACCTTGTGCTGTTTCTGGGCGCAAATAAATCGTATCGGCTTCATCAGCCAATGCACCAATTTTTGTATTGAACATTAAATTAAATTCACGAATATCTGTCCAATTACAAGTTTTACTAATGGCGCATTTGATATTGTTTTCTTCAATTAGTTTTTTAAGTCCTGCATAATCGGTTACTGCAATTAATGCATCCATTTTATCTAAAAGTTCTTTTGCTAACTGCTCATTGGTAATTGCCAACTGCTCTGCATGTCCTTCAATCAAATGATCTACCCTATATCTTTTATTGCTGTCTTTATTATCAATCATTGGGTCGCTAAAACTATCCACATGGCCACTCGCTTTCCATACAGTTGGGTGCATAAAAATAGCTGCATCTATACCTACTATATTATTTTCGTTAAGCTGGGTCATGCTTTTCCACCAGCTATCACGTAGGTTTTTTTTGAGTTGTGCACCCATTTGCCCATAATCATATACTGCTGCAAGCCCGTCGTATAGCTCGCTACTTTGAAAAATATATCCGTATTCTTTACAATGAGAAATTATCTCTGCGAAATTGTTTGCTTCATTTGCCATAGCTGCAAATATAAAGATTGCTAGGCTTTTATGGCAATACAAAATGGTAAGTTGATGATTGAAACCTTTATTTTTTAAAGCCATAAAAATAGTAGTGATTCTTCTACAACCCTTAGTATTCTTATGATTTTCATAAGTTTAAGCCCCTTTTGCACAATATTCTTTTTAAAAATGAGTTTATAGCGAAACTAAAAAATTACAATTTCAAAACCATAATTGTAACAGCTTTAAAAGAACCAATATCTTATGATAACCAAATTTATTGCAGCGTTTGCAGCTGTAGCATTATTTACTTCTTGCCAAAAAGATGTAATTCCCGAATTAACAGAAAATACAATTACCACAAACAACAGAATTGCAACAAACGAATTAACCACCAATTGTAAAGCGTGTGAATATTATCCAATCTGCGCAGGTTCTGTTTACAATTATAGTGCAAATGGAGGTTCTTTATTTACGAGTCTTACAATAGGTAAACCAAGTTCATACACCGTTCAGTTTATATCTGACACATCTATAAATGGAAATATTTATAAAAAAATGAAAGTGACAAACAACCAAATAGCGATGTATGATTGCGCTGATGGTGTTACCACTGAGCTTGTTTCTTATACAAACCCAACAAGCCAAACAGCTGAAATTATAAAAACTACTATTTTAAAAGCCAACGAACCAGTTGGTGCTATGTGGAGAGATACATTGAGTATTTCTAATACATTAAATGAGTTTTATGAATACACTATTTTAGAAAAAGGAACAAGTAGAGCTGTGGCAGGTGTTATTTATGATGATATTATTAAACTAAAGAAAAATACTTACATACAAAATAACGGTGTAACTACACTTACCAATGATTATCTGATATTATACTATGCACGAGGATATGGGCTGATAGAAACTAAAAGTATCAATACAGTAGGGCAAGGCGCTATAAATTATCACAGCATTCTAACCAGTGCAATAATACCTTAACATAGAATTAAAAATATAAAAAAGGGCTGCCAACTTTTAAAAGTTGGTAGCCCTTTTTTACAAATGCCTCAAATAATAATCCGGATTATCTAAAAACGTTTTTGTAATTCTATAATGATCCGTTTCTCTATATTCTACTTGCTTCATGGAGTCTTCTTGTATTTCGTAAATACTCGCATTGGGTATGCCCATGAGTATGGGAGAGTGTGTTGCTATAATAAATTGGGCATTTTTCATTTTTACAATTTCTAAAATTAGTGAGATAAGCGATAATTGTTTTAGTGGCGATAATGCAGCCTCGGGTTCGTCCAATAAAAAAATACCTTTATCGCCAATGCGGGTTTGTAGTATTTTTAAAAATGCTTCTCCATGTGAATAGGCTTGCATATTCGAACCATAGTTTTTACGCATTTCTCGCAAATTATAATTCATGCTTTCGCTCATTTTATCAATAATACTATCATCCACTTGCCCTTTTAGTTCACTTAAATCTATTGCTATTTTTTTATTTTCGTTTTCTACAGAGTTTACAAAATCACTAAAGTCTTCTGCTCTAAAAAAGAAACCTTTAAAAGTTTCTCGCTTCCAATTTATTTCTAAAAATGGTTCTATCATTTCCGAAGCCTCAAAGCCTGCTCTTGCATGGTGCTTTATGCCGCCACCTATTAATGGAAAATTGAGTTTGTATGCAATGCTTTCTAGCAAGGTAGATTTGCCGCTGCCATTATCTCCTACAAAAATAGTAACGCCTTTATTTAGCTCAATATTTTTTGCAAATTGTACTGCGGGAATATTAAAAGGAAAAGGGTTTTGCTTTTCGGTATTTATGGTGAATGAATTGATGAAGGGCATGGTACTACTTTTGATACTGTAATTTATGAAAGAATGTTTTGTATTTTTATAATAAATTTTCAATTTGATAACATCAGAAAAAATATCGGAAGTAAAAAAGAAAACAAAAAATGGTTATCCTGTTGGCGAACTTAAAAATGAATTGATAAATGAAGGTTATACAAAAGAAGATATTGCTAAATGTTTTGAAGTTCATAAAGCAGACATGGGAAGTTGGTATTTGTTTTTTGGCGTCGTATTTTCTTTTTTATGTATTTGGTATTTTTTTGAATATGGGAGAATAATATTAGTGGGTTTACCTGTAATAATGTTTGCGCTTTATTACAAGGCAAATAAAAAGAAATAAAATAATGTCACCCCTTCGGGGTTAGCTAAATTACCATTGTATTTTTCTATATTAATGCCAGCCTTTCAGGCTTTGCCAATCCTGAAGGGATGATATTACTATAGGAATTTAAAATATGGTAAACCAAAACCCCGAAGGGGTGATATTAGTATGATTTGTAGTTTTCAAATCGTATTCTTAGTGTAAAATAGAATTTCAATTCACACCCAAATCATCTGCAAAACTTTTTTCTGGACTTATCTCATCTTCATCCACCCCAATCTTATCTACTATTATTTGATTTATTATCATCTCTACTTCTTTTCTGTTGTAACCATTTTCCTTTGATAGTTTTTCGTAATTGAGTACTAAAGTTTTTTCAACAAATATTCTTACTGTGTTTTCAGAAATAATAATTCGCTTTGTATCTACTGCTTTAGAAAGTAGTGATGTAAGCAACAAACCACTGATTGGGAATAAAAAAAACCATTTACTATTATCACAAAAGTTTACAAATATGATAGCACAAATTAAAGTGCCCAATACTGTTATTAATCCAAATAAACTTAAAAATATTGCCCAAGGTTTTGTGAGTTTTAAATTAGGTAGAGAAAGGTTATTGTCTTTGCTAAAAAGTTTATAAACTTCACGCCTATTTTCTTTGGGAAAAACATCTTCTGGAACAGCATCTAACAAAAATTGTTGTTTGGGAAAGTTAAAAATTTCTGCTGCTGCTTTTCGAAGCCTGTAAAATAAAATTTGCGAATTGCATTTGTTAGAAGATTTACCTTCGAGATGCTGCCATACAACATCGTACATTTTACCAACAGTTGTTATTTTTTCTGCTTCTTGGTCGGGTATGGTAATGTCGAAACACTTTTCAATTTTCAATACTAATTCTACAGAATCTAATCCCATTTTTTAAATTTTTGCTATTTAAATAAAGCTCGCATTATTGTTCAATTGAAAAAATAAAGATGAAGGGCTGCGGGATAGGAGCGGCACCGAATGCCGTGTTAGTAAACAAGGCGAGGTACGAGCCGTAGTTTTGCGTTACACGGGAGAAGGTACAGCGGATAGCCCGAACTACTGCCGCTTCTTGTTTGCAGGCACAGCCCCAAACCTGCATTTTATTTTTTTGCAATCTTAGCAGCTAATATTTTTCTTGCTTCATGTTCTTCATCGCCTTCAAATGCATCTTTGGGTATAATAAAAAAAGAACGTGGGTTAAAATACAAATGGAAAAAATGTGGGCTTTCCATCCAAGTGCTAAAGCTACTCCAGTCCCAACCTTTGTGCCCTCTGTCGTTTTCTATGGCAAATTGTTCTTTCCCTAAAACGGCACGAAAAGAATCTTTAAAAGTAGCAGATTGCCTGTAAATAATTTGTGGCAATACAAACCAAAATAATATCATTAAGAAAAACCAAAGTACAGAACTTATTAAAAATGCCAATGGACTTACTTTTTTAAAAAAGAACAATGCTGCGGATGCTATGGCAAATATATTTACGAGCACCATCATTATTTTTATTTCGGGCCTACTCATAAAATGATAACGCAGGGCTTGTATAACTTTTGGTTTGTTGTAGGTGAAAAGTGTAGATGTCATGATGCTGAAAAAGCCCCCTAAATACCCCGAAGGGGGACTTTAGCTTCGGGATATTTTTAGTTAAATATATTTTTGAACTTTATTTTTCAAAAATGATGATTATTATTTTAAGAGGTGATTACATGTTAGGGCATTCTCAATTCGCTGCTGTTTACGTTCCATGTACCAAGCTGCTCGCCTTTTATACCAATAAAATCTACTTTCAATACTCTATTATCTTTTGCGCCACTTACCGAAATTTTACCAAAGTTTTGTGCTTCTACTAGGGTGCCATTTATGCGATAAGGATTGTTTTTTTCTGCACCACTAGCCCTGCTTATGCCAGCTGTGTATGGAGAAATAGTTATATCGTACAATGGGTAAAAATTAGACTGTTCAACTTTTATTACTTCGCTATGATGCCTATCGCCACTAAAGAAAACAACACCATTTATCTTTTGTACTTTTATGAAATTAATGAGTTCGTTATACTCATAACTATATTTCTGCATGGTTTCGTATTTGTTTAGTGGGTTCATTACTTGGCTACCTACTACTACTATTTTAAAACTAGCATCACTAAAGAGTAACACATTTTTTAACCATTCCATTTGTGATATACCAAAAAAATGTTTGTCGGATGAAGGCTGTGCATTTATGCTATCGGGCATTTTATCATTGCTTCTAAAATATCGATCATCTGTAAGAAAAATATCTACATCGCTATAACTTATTTTTGTATAGATTCCTTTTTCATCTTCGCCATAGCTTGGGTTTACTGAAAAATTTTTAAAAGTTTCTCTTGCTTCTTTTTTAAAAATGTAATTTGTACCAGCATCGTTTGGTCCGAAATCATGATCGTCCCAAATGGCATATTGCGGCATTGCTGCCATAAATTTTTGCAATACCTTTTGCGAGCGTGCGTGAGATGCTCTATAATTTAATCCCCATGGCGATTCAAAATCAACTTCTCTTGTGTACCAGTTATCGCCCATCCATACGTGAAAGGCTGCAGGTGTATTTGCCATGGTTTCAAAAATAGAGGAATCGCTACCATAAGGTTTGCCAGGGCGGTCGTATATGGGTTCATTTATGTAGGCACAGCTGCCTGCAAGAAAACTAAAATCAGGTGCAGGCTTGCGGTATTGCCATAAATCTTGTGTGGTAAATTTTGTAGCGAAGTTTGTTTTTACTTCTTTATCGTCTATCAATAAAGTATAATTGTATGTGGTATTGAAGTTTAATCCATTTAGTTCTATTTTTATGGGATTAAAATCTTTCCCTAATTCCCCTTTGTAATTTGCAGTTTTTAATCTGTCAAAATACTTTACTTTTTTGTCTATTGCATTTCTTGCATATTCCTTACTATTCACATCATAATATTGTAACGATACTTTTTTTACACTCGGCGAAACTTCCATCCAGATAGTAGCCATCCGTAAACCCACATTGCCTGCCCATGGGCCGCTTACCAATTTGTTTTGTTGTGCAAATAAAATAGTGCTAACAGAAATAACAACAATAAGAAGTAAACAACGTTTCATACAAATAATTTGTACAAAATTAGCGATTTCATTTTGGCAAAATATTAATAAAACAAAATGAGTGAATTTAAAATCGTCGATTCTATATAAGAGGTGTCACCTTTTGCAAGAATTTTCAATTTTAAAAGCATTTTATAAAGGTGACACCTCTTACGAAATTTGTAATACAAACAAAACCGCCGCAATAAATGCGGCGACTAAGTAAATGTTCCCCCCCAGAAACAATATTTTTAAAAAGCAAATCCTTGTAACTCATTTCCATCAGATTTATAGTAAACTACTTTTCCTAATTCATCAAGTTTATAATCTGGATCTTTTTTATCGCCCAGTACAATTTTGCGAATTTCTTTACCCGTGTTTTTATCTATCATCATCAAGCCTGCATCTTTTGCATTATTGCTTTTACCAAAATTTGTAAGTATAGACATATAATTATTTGCTTCTTTGGTAGCTTTAAACCTGCGACTGATAGATGCAAAACTACTTGCTGCCGCTCCTGCAAAATTTGCTGCATTGGCATTGGCATTTTTTATACTATTGTCCAACGATGGGCTTGTACTACCATAATAACCTTTTGCATAACTCATTTGCGCAGCATTGGCTGCAGAGCCAGCTGCTACCATTGTGGATGCGAGCCCACCCAAACCACTTAACAATTTACCTGCCATCGTACGACCTGGTGCAGGCTCATAGGCGTGCCACACTTGCTTTCCATCAAAAGAAAATAATGTTGCATTTTGCTCAGACGTAAGTAATACCCCATTTTCTCTTACTTGCAATGAGGTAGGATCTTCCTTTCCATTAAAATTTATCTCGCTTACCCAATCGCTTATGTCACCACTTTCAAAATCTACTTTTTGTATTTTATCGTTTGCAAATACAAAACCTACTTTGTTGCTTTGATTATCTCCAATACTATTTTTCACACTCATTCCTTTCTTCCAAGTTTTATCACCACTTTCTAAATCTAATATATTTATTTGATCTTCTGTACGATAATACAAACCCTGTGGTACAATTTGCAAATCCCTAATTTCTCCTTTTATAGACAATGGTTTTTTGGTAATTGATTTGCCTTCATCCAAATTAACAATGCTGATATAATTTTTACCTTGGTCTCTTTCCGTAGCCAAAATAAGTTTTGCGCCTACTAATTTGTATGCCATTACATCTCCTTGAAGATCTACATCGCTATCCCATTTCTGTTCACCCGTTACCATATCAAAACAAAACAAAGAAGCCCTATTTTTTTTACCTGCGCTCGACCTTTTTATTTTTCCTAAAAGCCCACCACCACTGCTGTTTTGCTTTGCTTCATCTTCTTTCGTTTTTTCTGCTGTAGCCACAAGCATGCCATGTGTATCGTATAAAATATTGGTAACCGGCGATGGTAGTTCTACTCTTTTCCATACCTCTTTGCCATCTGCAATATTAAAGGCAGTAAGCACATCTTGGTTCCAAAAATGTATTACGTTTATGTTATCTCTTTGAAAAAAATCTGCAGAAGTAATGGTAGCTCTTTCATTAGCGCCAGCATCTATTCCTTTTCCAAAACCACTAAACCCACCAAACATACCGCCTTTCTTTTTTGGAGGAGCTACTACAGGCACATCACTTTTCATGTCTATTGTATAAATTGTTTCTCCAGTATTTGGGTTTAGTTTATAAATATTTCGATTGGTGGCAATAAAAATTCCGTCTTTTACTTCGCCGGCTTCCGATACAATTTGCTCGCTATTTTTTTCAAACAACTTTTTTTGCTCCCATACTTTTGCACCGTCTGCAAGGTTTACTTTCATTAAAGTTGGTTTGCCCCCATCGCTTGCTATGCCATAAAATAAAACAGCATTGCTTTTCATTAAGTAAATGCGTTTTGTAATACCTGCGAGCCCAAGTTCTTTTGTATTAGCTACTTCCTTGCCTGTAACTACATCTACAATTTTGTTAGATGATTTAAACAATCCACTTTTTGCCAAAACGATGTACGGCGTACCTTCTATGGGATCGTAATTTTCTTCTTGAATATTTTCAATGTCTTCATTCTTCCAAATCTCTTTTCCATCGGTAGGGTTTATACCATACAAGCCATCTTTTGTGCCTACTACAAGTACACCTGCATCTGTAATTTTATACCATTTTACTTTAGAAGGAAAAGTCTTTGTCCAGTCAGTACCGTTTTGTGCAAAACTGGCCATGCTAATAAAAGCAATAATTGTGGTGATGATTATCTTCTTCATAATTGTTAGTTTTTTGTATAATACAAAAATGAACAATTGAGGAAGGCCAACCTATACCCACTAGCGGGTATTTTTTATAATATGTATTTTGTAGAAAAAAAGATAAATGATTATTATTGAAGCTTTTCGTTATTCTTATGCCTCTCAGCATCTCTAGTAGTTTTCTTTTCAATATTTTTTTGCAATGCCTCTGTAAGGTTCACACCTGTTTGGTTTGCCAAGCAAATAAGTACCCACAATACATCCGCCATTTCATCGGAAAGTGTATTCCCTTTATCGCTTTCTTTAAAGGATTGTTCCCCGTATGTACGTACCATTATACGTGAGAGCTCTCCCACTTCCTCCATTAAAATACCAAGGTTGGTAAGCTCACTAAAATATTTTACACCAATGGTTTTTATCCATTCATCTACTTGTTGTTGGGCTTGTGCTATCGTTATATCATGCATTAAAAATGGTTTTACTTATTATTTATTTTCTATTTCTCAAACAAATAGATTAGCTAATCTATTACCTAATCTATGTTTTTTCTTCCCCCTTCGGGGGAGATAGAGGGGGCTTCCTATTCTTTGTTTTTCGTATCAATGATTATAGTGATAGGGCCATCGTTTATTAATGCGACTTTCATATCTGCTCCAAATTTTCCAGTGCCTATTTTTTTGCCCAAATCATTTTCTAATTGTGTAATAACATTTTCATACAAAGGTATTGCTACATCGGGTTTTGATGCTTTTATGTAAGAAGGTCTGTTCCCTTTTTTTGTGTTTGCTTGTAATGTAAATTGACTCACCAATAAAACTTCTCCTCCAATATCTTTTACGGAAAGGTTTGGCACTTTATTGTCATCATCAAAAATTCTCAGATTGATAATTTTATTGCTAAGCCAAATAATGTCTTCATTTGTATCTGCATCTTCTATGCCTACAAGCACTAGTAAGCCGCTTTGTATTGCAGAAACAATTTTGTTATCTACCATTACAGATGCAGAGGAAACTCTTTGTAGGATTGCTTTCATGCTAGGTTGAAAAAGAATAAAATTTAAAAAAGATATAAATAAAAATACTTATAAGTATTGCACTAATAGATGTAAGCAGTCCTCTTTTTAAAAACTTATAACTAGATAAAAAAAGTTGGGAATCAGAAAATTCCAATGCGTCTTTTTGCATTTTAAATCCAATGTACTGAAAGTAAATTCCGATTATGACAAATGAATATTGAATTAAATAAAGTATTGGTATAACTCTGTTATTAAAAATAAAATCAGAATTATTTAAACTCTCATTTTTCACCTCAAACAAATTCATAAACTGCTTATATGTTGAGAAAAGCATCCAAAAAAAATATATTGCCGAAACAATACTTAACAATTTAAAAGTAGAATTGATTTCGTTTGAACATTTTTCATCAAGTACAATTTCTTGCTTTATTTTATCCTCCATATCTTATTTCTTTTTTACTTCAAAATCTCTCAAATAACTACAGCTATTATAAGCCTCCTCATAAAACTTTGTAGTGCTATATTCTTTTATCAATTGCGGAAAATATTTATTGTTCATAAATTTTTTCATAAATACTTTTTCCATGGCTGATGCTTTTTCATAGTTATAATTAGGGTCGCTATAACTCATTCTTTCACCTGCGGTTTTTTGCGTACACTTAGCCATCATAAACAAGCACTTTGCTTTAAAGTTTTTATCTGTACTTGCTTCAAATGCTTTCTTATACATATCGTGTGCTGCATAGCAACCATAATATTCTTTTTGAAATTCTGTTGCTCCTGTTGGAATGCTATACCCATCAGATCCGCTTCTGTAATACTGCACAAGCTCCCAAGCATGTCCATAATATGTCATGTTGTATAAGCCTGTAGCCAATTTGTAAAAATGTTTTGCAGCATTGGCTTTATCGGTTTCTAAAAGCGTTTGTGTAGCTAACATCTCTTGTGCAAACAATAATTTAGATGTTGTTTTCTTCTCTGTTGGTAGTCTTTCTTCTCTATCATCTAACAATTCTATAAAAGCACTTTTAAAAATGGTATCTTTTTTTGAAGCACCTGCTTTTTGCAACCACTCAATAGCATTCTTATAATCGTAACTTCGTAAATAGGCTGTGCCCGCAAAGTCAGTAACCGCTGCAATGCTAAGTGCACTGTTTTTTAATAAATAATTATCATAATCGCTGTGGTTCTTTGCAGTTATAAACTTATATATCTTTTCTACATCTTTAATATCTGTTTCATTGTGTAAAAAATCATTTGTGTTATAATTATTTTTTTCTCCATAAATTTTATCTGCCGCACCTACACATAATGCCTCCTTATACACATCGCCTTGCGCATGGTACTTTTTTGCCAATGCCACACTCATTATATTTCTATAAAAGTTTTTCCACTGGTACACATTATTCCAGCTAGAGCTTATAAAAGACTTTTCTGTATTGGCTTTTTGTTGCAACCATTTTAAAGATGGTAAAATTTTCGCTTCTGCTTTTACATCCATTTTTGCTGACTCATTAATGGTAAGCAATAAATTAGTAAGCATCCATTGGTCATTTACTTTTTCAGTAAGTTTCATTTGTTTTGCTGTACTTAAATATTCATTTGCTTTAGCAAAATCCTTTGTCATTAACACACAATATGCGGCCGTAGTTGTATATAAGGCAGCATTGCTATTCTTAGCCTCCGCCATTTTTAACAACAGCGAAGAGAGGGTTTTTGTTTCTTCCATACCAACTTTTAGCAAACTATCTAATGGTGCATCTACCCAAGTATAGTAAAATAATTTACCTCCTTTTTGTTTGTTAAGTAATGGCGTAAAATAAGATGATTCTAATTTGTTTATTTCTCTTGCAACAAGCGTTTCTATGTTTTTATTGGTGGGGTTTAAAGTATAAATATCTTCAATTGTTTGGGTTTCATTAGCACCACTTCTCATGGAAAAAAGTGCCAACATGTTTGCTTTTTCATTATTATTTTTACACAGGCTTAGGTATTCTTTCTTGCTTATCGCAGCATCTAGCGCCCAGTTAAAACTAACATAATTGGATACTTTTTTAGCATCTCCATCGTTAAATGCTTTACTAAAAAGATATGCCGCCTCTTTTTTATTTCCTAAACTATACAATGCCCCCGCCTTTAAAGCCGCCGACAATGGTTGCAAAATACTTTCTGTTTTTATCGGCGCTACATACTCATCATAATATTTTACAGCATCAGCATTTTTAGCGCTGTACAATGCAAGTCTTGTTATTTGGTAAGCGTATTTAAGTTTAAAAAAATCTTTTTTTGCGGCAGCGTATAATTGCAATCCATTTTTTATTTTTTTATCTACATCTATATTAGAGGCAGTTTTCTTTGCTCCCCAATTACCATACGTATTGTTTACAAAAGGTTCTAGCTTTTTTGCATAAATAATATAACCTAGTGCTTCAAAATCTTTTTGCTGCATAAAATAGTTGGTCATACTATTTTGTTTAACACTATCTGGAATACTTAATGGCTTATTTTTCTCTAAAAAATAATACAAGTTGCTTATGTCTGCCTCTCCGTACTCCATTACAAATGCCTTAGCATCTTTTACACTTACTTCTTTGCCGCAATAGCTTTTCCATTCTTGCGCTAATATATCTGCTGTACTCACGGCATCTTTGGTATCATATAAAAATTCATAGCCTGTATAATAAAAAGGCCTAAGGGTATTATTTTCCGATATATCTGGATTAAAGAAACTAGTGTAATAATCGTACGCATCAATACCTGGCCCACAACCAATAATATTATTAGGAAAAGCTATAAAGAAGCTGCTAACGCAAAGCATTAAAAATATTTTCCATTTCATGAGCTGAATATTTTTTTAAAGTTACAGTATCTAAATGATAGAGCGAAACACGAAGTTTGTTGTTTGCCACTTTTTCGCTAATAAGTTTTGCAGATTTTAAAATGTCTTCATAATCACATTGCTCATTACGAAGCAAATCGCCTTTTTTAATATCGTATCCTAGAATAATGCTATCCTGCAATGCCGTAAATACATTTCCATTTTTTTTAAATAATGTTGTATTCAAAGTAGCATCCGGCATATCATTTATTAAACTTTTAAACTTGCCGTTTCTAAACAATACTTTCCAATCAAATAATGGTAGAGCAACGTCTAAGGGCAAAGGATAATGCTGTAAATCGCTAATATATTTTTGCAACTCCTTTGTTTCCAAAATAGAGTTATTGGTTTCCATATTGGTAAGGTTACCCATATTATAACACATCAACATGCCACGAAATACTGGTGGCACACCTGTTTTTTTTAAATATTTTATTTGATGTAAGCGAATTGTAGCTGAAAAATTTACGGTTTTATCTAATGCTTGCAATTCATTCAAAATAGCAAAATATTTTTCTTTTGTACTTGCAGTCCAATCGCAATCTATTTGTATTTCATGAATATTTTGCATGCCATTATTGGCAATAATATTTTGAGTAAGGGTTAATATTTTTTGTGCTAATTGTTTTTTGTGCGTAGAATCTATTTTAAAAATACACTCATTGGTTATGAAAATAGTAGGGATAATATTAAGTAATGATTGCCGTAAGTAATCAATATCGCTTACATTCAGTTGTGCAATAGGAATTGGCGATATTGACACTTCATCCCAAGCCACATCAAAAAATTTTAGGTAAAGCGTTTTTATTTTAAGTGTATCTAGGGCTTGTTTTTCATTATCAGATAATTTAAAATTAGATTTCCAATAATAAAAAGATCGTTCAATATTTCTATCATCTTGCTTTGGAGTTGTATTACAAGCAAAGAAAAAAAAGGGCAGTATAAAAATAAAAAATCGCAATTGTTGTGTGTTGTTAAAATAAAAAATAGTTCTATCCCACCATAAAATCCAACTTACACTCTGCCAACGCCGCATTTAATTTTCCATTGGTAAGCTCTTGTGTTAGTCTGATTAACCTAGGCTTATAAATAGTATAGTCTTTTCCATAAGCCGCATACAAACTTTCTGTTTCCAATGTTGAAAGCTTTCCATCAAACGCTGCAGACACGGTAAACAAATCCAATAAAAAATTTCGTTCTTTTACTGATACCTGCTGCAAAGTTTCTAAAAA
>JANOZW010000041.1:0-5158 GCA_031429575.1 Ferruginibacter sp. | reverse complement strand
CGATAAACTCAGGATAAACTAGCCAATGAAGCCCAATCAGGGCTTCTCAGCCCCCTAACAAAAAAATTAATACAACATCCTCACCTTCCTTGTACCCTTCACACCTCTTAATAAATCGATGGCATTTTTGCTGAGGCTTTTGTCTACATCGAGCACCACATAACCAATGGCTTCGTTTGTTTTTAGGTATTGCCCAAGTATGTTTATTTTATTTTTGCTAAGCAAGGTATTTATTTCGCTAAGCACACCTGGTACATTATTGTGTATGTGCAATATCCGGTGTGCACCTTCTTGCGGTGGCAATGCCAATGCAGGAATGCTATGAGAGCCTGTGCTGATACCCTTTTCGAGGTAATTAAATAATTTTGTACTTACATCTAACCCGATATTATTTTGTGCTTCTTGCGTGCTGCCACCAATGTGTGGTGTAAGAATTACATTGGGCAAATCTTGCAAGGGTGAATCAAATACATCTCCATTTTTTTCTGGCTCTACCGGAAATACATCTACCGCTGCACCACCAATACGCTCTTCCAATATGGCTTTTCTAAGTGCCACCAAGTCCATTACCGTACCTCTAGCGTAGTTAATAATGATAGCACCTTTTTTACAATGTGCCAGCGTGGTTTTATTAATAATATTTTGCGTAGAAGCTATTTCAGGCACATGAAGCGTAACGATATCTGCTTTTTGCAAAAGTTCTTTTAATGTTTTGCTATCAGATGCATTGCCGAGTGGTAATTTTGTTTCGGCATCGTAAAAAATAACTTTCATTCCCAAGCCTTCGGCCAATACACTTACTTGGCTGCCAATATTGCCATAACCAATAATACCCAAAGTTTTGCCTCTTAATTCATAACTGCCGGTAGCATCTTTCATCCATTTGCCTTCGTGAGCGGCTTTATTTTTATCTACAATTTTTCTAATAAGCATTATCGATGCACCAATTACCAACTCTGCCACGCTCCTCGTGTTACTGTAGGGTGCATTAAAAACGGCCACACCATTTTCTGTAGCAGCATTTAAATCTACTTGGTTTACGCCAATACAAAAACAGCCTATTGCCTGTAACTTAGTAGCAGCGTCTAATACAGCAGCAGTAATTTGTGTTTTACTACGAATACCGAGTATGTGTACATTCTTTATTTCTTTTATTAAATCGGCTTCGCTAATGGCACCACTGAGTTTTTTTACAGATGCATATCCACCGTCTGTAAACTGTGCTATGGCTGCATCGCTTATATTTTCTAAAAAAAGAATATTGATTTTTTCTTTGGGATAACTAGTTATTTTTTTATCTGCCATTGTTATTTGCTTATTTTGCACAAATATATCTTTTAGAAACGTTTTTATAAAGATGTGATGCTTGTATTTATAAAATTTGTGCTTAAATAATGATAAAATTCAATTTGAAAACGCTTGTATGTTTATGTTATATGCTGATGCTGCTTGTAGGTTGTTCATTAAATGAGCATAGCAAAACCGACGCTAAGCCAACAAAGCCACTTATTACTTACAAAATAAATGAGCCAAAAGCTTTAGACAAAAATGAGTACGATAGAATATACCGTGCATGCGAAATATTTTACGATACCACCTTATTGCCTTCTGGTTTTAATGGTAGTATCATTGTAGCAAAAGGCGGCAACATTGTTTTTGAAAAATATAGAGGCTCCATAAATTTAGATGGCGTAGATTCTTTAACGGCTAGCACCCCACTGCACATTGCTTCTGTTACAAAAACGTTTACGGCAATGGCCATTTTAAAATTGCAAGAGCAAGGCAAGCTTAATATAAACGATACACTCACAAAATATTTTGCTGGTTTCAATTATGATGGTGTCACCATAAAAACATTGCTTAACCATAGAAGCGGATTACCAAATTATTTACATTTTTTAAAGCAGGTAGGTTGGCCAGAAGATACCATGATGTATAATAAAGACATTGTAAATATATTGATTACAAAAAAAGCTGTATTAACTGATGTGGTGCCTGCTGATACAAAATTTTCGTACAACAATACAAACTATGCATTGCTTGCGCTTATTATAGAAAAAGTAAGTAGTATGCCTTACGCACAGTTTATGAAAGAAAATATTTTTGACCCCATTGGCATGAAAAATACTTTTGTACGCTACAATACAGACAGCACACTGCTTTCGCAAAGTTTTGATTGGAAAGGGAGACGCATTTATGATACACAATTGGATGCTATTTATGGTGACAAAAATATCTACAGCACAGCACAAGACTTATTAAAATGGGATAGAATTTTAGCCGACTCCGTATTTTTATCTCCGCAAACATTGGCAGCAGCTTATACGCCCTATAGCAATGAAAAACCTGGCGTAAAAAATTATGGCCTAGGCTGGCGAATGAATATTTATGATGATGAAAAGAAAATAATTTTTCACAATGGATGGTGGCATGGCAATAACGCCACATTTATTAGGCTTGTGAAAGACGATGTAACCATTATTGCACTCAGCAATCGTTTTGCAAGATCTACCTACCATGCAAAAATATTGGTGAACATTTTTGGCGATTATTTTAAGGACGAAACGGAAGATGCAGAAAACATTGTACCATCTAATATTCCTGAACAATTTTCTGTAGAAACTAAAAAAGGTAAGAAAGGCAAATTTGCAAAAATGGATACGGCTGTTTATGAAGGTAAAGAAGGAAAAACGCTTTTTCCGAATAAAGCAATACTGCCAAATAAAATTCCGACAAGAATAAAGAAAAAGAAATAAAGTAGCCTGTTTGACTCTACTTTATTCCATATTTTTTAGAGAGAAATATTTATAAAAAATTACACTGCAAAGCTAGTACCACAGCCACAAGTACTGCTTGCATTCGGATTATTAAACGTAAAACCACGAGAGTTTAAACCACCCTCCCATTCTACTTCCATACCAAATAAATAAATGCTTTGCGAGTTGTCTATAATAAAGTTTACACCGTCTTTTTCGTAAACAACATCATTATCTTTTAGGGTATCAAAATCCAATACATAGGTCATACCGCTGCAACCGCCACCTTTTACGCCTACACGAAGCATTTTTGTGCCATCAAAATCAGGCTCATTCATCAAACGCTTTACCTCTGCAATGGCTTTATCTGTAAAGTTTATCGGGTTTTTTATCAACGATTCCATGTTTGTATATTTTAAGCAAAATTATAGTTTATTTGAAAATGATTAGCAACTGTCTGAATTAATTCCGTATTTAGAAATGTGAAATTGTATTTAAGAAATTAGAGAAATAAATCCCATTACAATTTTTAAAGACTTCAAAGTCCTCCTTCGGGGGACCTGCCTACCGCAGGCAGGTTTAGGGGGCTTTCATCAATTTTTCCAATACAAAATAAACAATTGGGCAAAATGTAGAGTTTTTAAGCGTAATATCTTGGCGTTTTATAATCACATCTTCATCGGTATATGGAAAACGAATACAATCGCTTGGCCTGTCTTCATAAATACTACAATAATTATCTTCCCCTAAAAAAGGGCAAGGCTTGCTTCTGGTTACATAATCATTGTCTTCATCTAGGGTTAAATAGGTTTCAATAAAAACACCCTCTTTCATTTGCATTACTTTAGATATGCGCTTTACATCGGTAGCTTTAAACCTTGGACTGTAATTTTTACAACAATTGGCACAGGCAAGGCAATTGATGTTTTCATATGCTTCCTCATTTAAATCGGGCAGGGCACGAAGGGTAGTTTTCTTATCTGCACGGTGCAAAAATTTTTTGTAAAGCTTAGTACGCTCTAGTGTTTTTTTTTGCCAATTGGTAAGGAGTTTGTTGTTTTCCATTGTTGCAAAATTAGGGTTTTTCTTTTTGGTAAAGATGCCACAGATGCACAGTTTTGGTTTATTGTAAATCAACTCTATTGCATTCTTCTGTATCAATGTGGCAATTCTTTTTTATTCTCTTTTTGCCACAGATTCATAGTTTTGGTTTACTACAATTGTGTATCTATCGAATTTTTATCTGCTTCTTTACCTTTAGAATTAATAGCATCTTCTCAATATTCCACTTCTATACCATACTTATTAAGCAAACCTTCCAAACCCAAGTGAGAAAACTTTGCTTTCTTTATTCTATTTTGTTGTGGATCTATTCTAAAATTCAATGCTGAACGAAAATCTGCTTTTTCCAAAATACTGTCGTCAAACACGGCATCTTGCAAATCGCAATTGGCAAATGTGGTCATTGTTAAATCTGCTTTTGCAAAATCAACTTCTTTCAAGCTACAGTTAGTGAAAACGGTATTGCGCATTTTTTTTTCAAAAAAAGACGCATAATCCAATGGACAATTATTAAACGTAAGTTCAAATAAAAATTCTTTACAATTATTAAAATGAAAACCCATCATTTTTGTTTCGTTAAAAATGACATTCTTAAACCGGGTAAGGTTTACAGTGGTTTCAGAAAAAATGCAAATATTAAATGTACAATCCTCAAAACTAGCATAACTAATATCTGTTTTTGTAAAATTGCCATAATTAAACACACAGTTTGTATAAATAGTATTGGCTAATGATTTTTCACTATAATCAATGTTATCAAATATTTTATCTTCTATCTCGGTTGATTGCATATTGGTAAAAATACAATATTTCAATATTGAAAAACTTGTATAAAAACGATAGTTACCCAAAATAATACCGTTTGTACTCTAAAATATACGTTTCATCGAATTTTACTTTGCCTGTGTAACTTTTCGTTATTCCTTTGCGTATAAATAAAAAATGATACAGATGAGAAAGACAATTGTAGGTATGCTATTTGGAATTTTAGCTATTTCCGCACAAGTGAGTGCACAAAGTAAAATAAGTGGTAGCGTAACAGATAGTAAGAATAAACCTTTGCTTGCCATTACCGTAAGCCTGCTCAATGCTAAAGACAGTAGCCTAGAAAAGGCTGATGTAACAGATGCCACAGGCAAATATGAGATTGCTATTAACAAAGGTGGCGATTATTTATTAAAATTATCTGCTGTTGGCTATGAAACAAAATACTCTAAAAATTACACACTTACAGAAGGGCAAACAACAAATGCAGACGCTATAGCAATTGGCGAAGTGTCTAAAAACTTGCAAGGTGTAACAGTAGTATCTAAAAAACCAATGATAGAAGTAAAGGCAGA
>JANOZW010000040.1:0-27486 GCA_031429575.1 Ferruginibacter sp. | reverse complement strand
ATCTTCAACAATATCTCGTAATCGTCTATCTACAGCATTATCTTCTATAGCTATTGATTTTAGGTAATGAAAATTTTTATCAAATACATAAATGCCATACCCAGCGTTACAACTCATCCAATATTGCTTACTTGCTTTGCGATATAAAACTGAAATCAAACTAGGTTCATACACATACTTTCCTTTTGGCTGGTAAAAAGATTGAAACAAACCCATCCGTTGATAAACGGCATTTTTTTGAAAAATATTTTCTTCTGCGCATACCCAAGTACTACCATCGGATGTATGCGTAATGCCATTAAATAGTTGTGACAGATTTTTTTCAAGCTGGTTTTTTGCGGCACTAATCAATAAAAACTTTTTCTGTTTGTGGTTAAATTCAAAAAAACCTTCCGCAGTGCTTACATACAAAGAAGTATCGCTACAGTAGCCAATATTGGTAATAATATTTCTAGCAAGGTTTTGCTTTGCATATTCCTGTGGGCTTGGAGGGTAGTTTGTAAATTGTTTTGTCAACATATTAAAATGAATTAGTCCACCGCCCCATGCGCCTAGCCAAATATTATTTGCATTTTGCACATGTATGGTATGAAAACTATTGTTGATCCATGCTGCTTTGCCATACTTTATATTTTTATAGCAAATAAAGTTTTTACTTTTTGTATCAAAATGGTATAAGCCATCCGTACCCGCCAGCCACAATACATCAGTACTGCTAGCATCTGCGGCAATACCCCTTACTTCGTTTTCAAAACGAACGCCTCCATGTTTACTTTTTGTGCTATCAGGAATAAATTGATTGAATGAATCTGTTTTTTCATCATAGAGCAACAAGCCCCTGCCATTGGTACCTAACCATAAACGCCCTTGCCTATCTTTAAAAAAATCAAAAACCCAGTAGAATCCATTTTCATCAATGGTTGGGCGTAAGTATTGTTTCCACCTACCTGTTTTTCTATCCAGTTTATTTACGCCTTTGCCAAAAGTGCTTACCCATAAATTACCCAATCGGTCTTCTTCAATATCGCTAATTACGTTCGATGAAAGCGTTGTGCTATCATTTTTTTTTGAAAAATATGGCGTGAATTGATAACCATCAAATCGGTACAACCCTACTTCGGTAGAGAGCCACAAAAAATGATCTGACGATTCAAAAATTTTAAAATTGTTAGCATTGGGCACACCTTCGGCCTCACCAAAACGTTTAAACCCATGTACAAATTGCTGCGCTGGTGTGCTGTAACCGATTAAGATTAACAAAAAAAATAGTATAACACGGTTGTGCAGCATACAATAAAGCTAGTTGAAATTTTTGTTAATAATAAATGCTTGAATGTATGTGGTAAATCATTTTTAATTTGATGCGATATAAATGATGTGTACTGAAACAAAATGCATCATCATGTTTAATATACAAATGCATACTATTTACCAAAATGATCGATAGCTTTTTAAAAATAATCAATCTTTTATACAGCGTACAGAATAACCATCTTGCATGTTGTTGTTTGTTTTTTGGAAAATGCTATTACCATTAAATAAATAGCGAAGCCATGAAAAAGTAGGACGGTACTCCGCACCAGTAGCACTCCAAAATTTCCCTCCGTTACCTATTGTGTAGTATGTACCTCCAATATTTCGATACCCACCTGGAAGAGCGGTAAATCCGCTGCTGTTGGTTGCACCTGGATTAGTAGGAACCCAATGTGCAGTTCCTGATTCTTTTAGAGCTGCTCCAGCCAATGCATCCCCACCAACACATTTGCTTAATATTGTCCATTCAAAATCGATGGGTATATGCCATCCTACGGGAGCCAAGCCACGAGGGTCATTTACCGCATACCAGTTGTAGAGTTTGCCATATATAGCGCCCATGGCAGGGTCGTTGTTGTAATAGCACCAAGCACCAGTGGTTAATGCACGCCATTCGGGTTTGCCAGTAACCTGTGGTATAGGGTTGCCATTTCTGTATGTGGTTACATCTAGGTTTTTGGTCATCCAAATTTGGCAGCAAATGGTTACACTTGGATAATATGTGCCAGTGGCAGTTGTGCCAATACCAGCAATTTGTGCAAAGCTTATTCCTGCGATGCATAAAAATAAAAGAAGGATTAATAATTTTTTCATGATTGTTTTTTTTAAATATTAAATACAAGTTGTTTTATTTAGATAAATTCACTGCTTTTATTCATTGGTTAGTATCTTTACGAACCATCCTAATCAATTACCATCAAATAACGCAAAGATGTTTTTCAAAATCTCAAATTCATTTTCTCCACTTTCATAAAATTAACGAAGCGAATGGTTCGTGGGACTGGAACCAAGACGTAGGTTTTAAAGCTAAACTGTTAAAAAGCCCGAACCGCACGAACACGGAAGGTGTTACCCCTTTGCTGCTGGTACTGATTGCCATCGTTGAAGAACTGGCTCCAGGCGTAGAAGTTGCTGTTGCCCTTAGAAGAACTCCAGTAGTAGGCCGTACTAACAAAACCGCCAATCGCTAACTGATTTATAGATAATTTATTCAACTCGTCCTTTGATGGTAAATACCAATCGCTATAACCGTTTAATACCAGGCCGTCACATATTCTTGCGGCTATTGCTACCGTAGCGCAACCTGCTATAATATCGATGCTGTTTTGATTCCCAGTTCCAAGGGCTGTACCGTCTGCCCCTGAAATTGCTGTTGCATAACAACCCCATTCGGCGCCAGTACTTTGATCTGAGGCTGTGGCAATTAATCCGTGGGTTTGTCCGGCAATATAGCCAGGGTCGCCGGGTTGTAAAATGTAGGCTACTATTCCACCCTGATAACTATCTCCAATGGCAATTGCTGCGAAAATAAATTCAGTTCCATAAGATGTACCAAGAGCATTGGTTGCATAGGCTCTTACATAATAAGTGATTCCTAACGTAAGCCCTGTAATATTGCTTACATAAATTCCCGTACCTGTTCCATTATTGGTTTTTGTAGGTAGCGCTACTGTGGGGTTTGTTGCGATATTCCAGCATACACCACGTGCAGTGACAGCAGAATATCCGTCAGCACTTACGTTGCCACCGCTTACAGCAGATGTAGAATTTATGTTGCTTATCGCTGTAGTGATAACTGTTGGCGGCACTTGGGCTGTGCTGGCTGGATTTCCTATCATATTTGTCCAGGC
The DNA here is from genome assembly GCA_031429575.1 of Ferruginibacter sp. Classification (GTDB taxonomy): domain Bacteria; phylum Bacteroidota; class Bacteroidia; order Chitinophagales; family Chitinophagaceae; genus Ferruginibacter. Next base: position 24,322 of record JANOZW010000040.1, on the reverse strand, counting down.
GATTCCGTTATATACATTTAATTCGCCAGTGTATCCGCAATTGGAGCACCATACAATAAGTCCAGCAACAGGAGCTGGTATTGCATTCCTTTGTACTAATGTCATTCGGGGCGGCAAAAATCCTTGAGTAGTAGAACTGATATCTAACTTGGCCGATGCATTTGGAGCTGGAGTGCCAATACCTATACTTCCAGTTGGATGTATTACCAATGAGTTGGGTGAATTGTTGAGTGGAAGGTCTGATGAAGATGAAAAAAAGAGACCATCTTCACTTTTACTTGTTATAGAAAAATCTAAACCTATAGTTGGATTAAATTTGTTGCTAAATATGAGTTGAGTTGTATCAGTATAAAACGCCGAACTAATTTTTAAGGTGCTTCTTAACGCTTTTTTTACTTCGAGTTTCTCGGTAGGCGTAGCTGTACCAATACCTACATTTTGCGCCTGTGTATTTAAATACAAAAAAATGTACAAACATAAAATAGTTATTTTTTTCATATAAGTGTTTTATAAAAAATTAAAACAATAAAACTTTGTTTCTTTTCTAGTATTTCCAACCGTTTTAGTATTTCCTGATTTATTTTTTGTTGTGTTTCATTTTGTTTTTTCAATGCTTCTATCATTTTCTGCTGCTCTTGCATTGCTTTTACCAAGGGTGCAATAAAAATCGGAGAGCCATTATAATAACTTTCAACTATTCCTCGTAGGTAATTAAAATACGGATAGGTTTGCTTAATATGTTTCCACTATTCGCAGCTTTATTTAAAATCCAAACATCGGTATTGTTTACCTGCCAATTATATTCATAGCCTGGTATATCCAAATAGCTGGCTGGTATGTCTGCCGCATTGGCTAAATAGGTTAATAATACTTGTACACTTAAAATTTTAGAACGGTTAAGGCCATGTGCAATCGTTACACTCCCAGTTTGTAATGCTGCAGAGGTAGTGGTAAGTTTTTTCATTTTAATAACAGGTGCCCCTTCAGTAGTTTTCCCTAATTGAGTAAATCCATTAATACCAATATTTCCAGTAGCCCCTATTACTAACCGATAATCTGTGTTGTCTGCAATACTAAGTCCTCCATTGGGCGTAATAGTTCCAGGGCCACCTGCTCTCATGTACCATCTGTTAGACGAAGCATCGTTTTGTAAAGAAATTGATGCAGCAAGGCCGCCTGCAGTTACTTCACTTCCTTTAACAGATAATAAAGCAGTTGGTGAAATTTCTCCAATACCCACAAATCCTTTTTCTACAATTAATGCTTTGCCATTTATTATAGGATGGCGGAATATTGCGGCTGTTGAGCTTGCACTGTTTGAGGCACTAATGTCTATGCCTATACCACTAAATCCAGAAGAAACTGTACCTTTAATTGCAATCCCTACTTTTGTTTTCGCTTCTACCCCATTTCCCAAATCAGATGTAGCATATACACCAACAGTTCCTCCTGCAGCCAAAACACCATAGCCATTAATACTTGTTCCTTCAACACCATTACCATAACCAGCCAAATTGTAACCCTTTACCCCAGTACCAGCACCACTTGCCCTTCCGAATACCCCAGTAGCATTATAACCATCAAAACTATAAGTATTTTCACCATACAATCCTGCACCATCTGGTGAACTGGTGCTCCCCGCAATTGCAGAAGACCCAAGTGACAAATTATTATTAACAATATTCAAAACATATTGACCTGCAACATTCACACTAGTATCCAATGGGAATTTAAATCCATTCAGCCAATTCCAGTTAAAGCCATCATACCCTTCAAACCTACTACTGTTATAACGAATTGTGCCAGGGCTGCTGGTAACAGTATTTCCTAAACGGATAGCACCGTTTACATCTAATTTTTGTAGTGGAACTGGTATTCCAACACCTACATTTTGTGCAAACCCAATTGAGCAAGTCAGCATTACCAATAGCAAACTAAAGAAGCGAGCAAGTGTAAATAATTTCATGGCGAAAGATTTTCTCAAATCTCTTTTTTTTCTACAATAATGTAAAACCAGAATGAGCCATTCACAGAAATGAATGAGCAAGAGGCTTTATAAAGATTTTTTGCCTTTATATTTGACAATAATTTTAAACAACATGATCAAAGAAAAAATACTCGTAATAGGTGCCAGCGGCCAAATAGGCGTAGAGCTTACCCTTGCACTAAGAAAAATATATGGCAATGCCAATGTAATAGCCAGCGATTTGCGGGAGCAAAATCCTTTACTAGAAGGTACTGGGCCTTATGTAAGCCTAGATGTAATGAACAAAGAAATGCTACACGTGCAGGTAATACGACAAGGCATTACACAAATTTATTTACTGGCGGCTATTTTATCTGCCACAGGCGAAAAAAATCCCAACCTTGCTTGGCATTTAAATATGACGAGCCTTTTAAATGTACTCGATATTGCCAAAGAAGAACATTTGCACAAAGTATATTGGCCGAGTAGCATTGCTGTTTTTGGGCCTACAAGCCCAAAGCAAAACTGCCCACAGCAAACGATTATAGAACCGAGCACAGTATATGGTATAAGTAAATATGCTGGTGAGTTTTGGTGCAATTATTATTTTAATAGATGGGGTGTGGACGTAAGAAGCCTTCGCTACCCTGGTTTGATAAGTTATAAAAGCCAGCCTGGTGGTGGTACTACAGATTATGCGGTAGAAATTTTTCATGCGGCAAAAGATAAAGAGCAATATGAATGTTTTTTAAAAGAAGATACATACTTGCCCATGATGTATATGCCAGATGCAATTCGAGCTACTATTGAATTGATGGAAGCCGATAAAAGTAAAATCAACATTCGTACATCGTACAATTTAGCTGGCATGAGTTTTTCTCCAAAAGAAATAGCTGCTGAAATAAAGAAACATGAACAGGATTTTGATATTATATACAAACCTGATAGCCGCCAAGCCATTGCTGATAGCTGGCCACAAAGTATTGATGATTCAGTGGCAAAACAGGATTGGGGCTGGAAAGAGGAGTATAAATTAGGAGAAATGGTGAAGGATATGCTGGAAAATTTGAAGTGATTTTAATTTTTTTACACAGTTATAGCTAAAAATGCACGGCTATGGCTAAAAATACCCACTTGCGAGTATTTTTAATAAATAATTGCTTTCTAATTTTGTGGTTATCATAAATATGCTATTTTTGCGCAGATTTAAAAACTAAAACAAAAATTATGAAAAAAATTATTTTAAGCGTTGCTGTAATAGCTTTAGCGCTAGGTGTGAATGCACAAAAAGGTTCATCTGAAGATGCTCAACCATTGAAATTTAGTGTAGGTATTGAAGCCGCATTACCGTTAGGCGATTTTGGTAAAATCTCAAGTTTTGGAATTGGTGGTACTGCACAGGCTGATTACAATGTAGCTAGCGATTTAGATATTACTTTAAATGCTGGTTTTATTTCGTTTGCGGGAAAATCAGTAAATATTGCTGGTTTTGGGTCTGTTAAATATCCAACAGTAAGTTACATTCCTGTTCTCGGTGGCATTAAATATCATTTTACAGAAAATGTGTACGGATCTGCTCAGTTAGGTTTAACATTTGCTTCTGCAAGTGGTGCTGGAAGTAGTTCTGCTTTTACGTATGCTCCAGGTGTAGGTTACAAATTCACTGAAAACATTGATGCTTTATTGAAATACACAGGTTACAGTGCTGATGGTGGTTCAACTAGCACTATTGGTTTGAGAGTAGCTTATACTTTCTAATTTAAAAATAATAACTTCACATAAAACCCCGCATCAGCGGGGTTTTATATTTTACTATAAATTTATTTTGTTTTTTATCATCAATCATATTTTATACAAATTATTCTCTGGCAAAGTACGATTGAACATGAATAGTAGTCTTCTACAAATTGAGTTAAATGCCGGGGTATATATGGAGAAATTTGAAATAATTTGCAAGAATATTATGGTTTACTATACATCTATAGCTAAAAAAAAGCGTATATTTTTTTATGAAAATATGTAAGCATATCATTATTAGAATTAAATAAATTCTTATTTTTACAGCGATTAAAAACTAAAAACTAAAAATTATGAAAAAAATTATTTTAAGTGTAGCTATAATAGCTGCAACATTTGGTGCAAATGCACAAGTTGGTTATGGTGCTAAACTTGGTTTAAACATTGCAAATTTAACAGGTGAAGATGTTGAAGGAGTGAAGTCAAAAATCGGATTTAACCTTGGAGGTTTTGTTAACATTCCTGTAGCAACATCTATTGCTTTACAACCTGAACTTTTGTTCTCTACTGAGGGTGCTAAAATTGATGGTGGTGGAAGTATTAATTTGAACTATGTAAATGTACCTGTAATGTTACAATACAAAAGTTCTGGTTTTTATGGTGAATTAGGTCCTCAAATTGGCTTGTTAGTATCTGCTAAAGCCAAAGAAGATGGTGATTCAGAAGACATAAAAGAATTTTTTAAATCAAGTAGCTTCGCTTTAAACTTTGGTGCAGGTTATCAACTTCCAAGTGGTATTGGTTTTGGTGCTCGTTACAGCTTAGGTTTGTCTAACATTGTTAAAGATGATGATTCGAAAACTAAAACTAGTGTTCTTAGTATTGGAATTCATTATAATTTTGGTGCTAAAGCTGCATCAGATAAATAATTAAAAAATTGCATTTGTTAAAAAAACGCCTCAGTTCGAGGCGTTTTTTTATATTTTGAGTAAAAATTATTTTTAATTATAACCAAACCTTAATTTTGTAATAAAAATCAGAATATGAGAAAATTAGTTACTGGTATTATTTTTATAGTAGTATCGCAATCAGTTAGTGCGCAAAATGAAAGCAAAGTAAAATTTAATGTAGGAGCTGAATTAGGGCTTGCTACAGGAAACTTAAGCGATGCTTATTCCATTGGAATTGGAGCCACAGCTCAGTTAGAATACGCAATGGATGAAAAATCTCGTATAACTGTAAACTCTGGTATCATACAGTATATTGGAAAGAAAATTAGCGGTACAGCATTAAAAAACCAATCCAATGCAGTTATTCCTGTACTAGCAGGTGTGAAATATGATTTTGCTTCTAACTTTTATGGTTCGGCGCAATTGGGCGTTAGTTTGTTTACTGGAAAAGTTGGTGCTACTAAATTTACCTACGTTCCTGGTTTAGGCTTTAGAATAAATGAAAAATTAGATGCTCTACTTAAATATACAGGCTATAGTGATTTTGGTGGCGCATTTGGTGTAAGAGTAGCTTATTCTTTGTAGAATAATAAATTATCAATAATATTTGCCCTGCAATTTTGCGGGGCATTTTATGCCCTACTTTCAATAAGTTTATTTTCATAAGCATATTTTATTAAACCAATAAGTCCAGACGTTTTTGTTTTTCTAAAAATATTTTTTCGGTGGGTTTCTACAGTTCGTTCACTTATAAAAAGTGTTTCTGCAATTTGTTTGTTATTATTTTCCTTTTCTATAAGGCGTATAATTTCTATTTCTCTTACAGTAAGTTGTACCTCATCATTAGTTTTTTTGCGCTCACTAGCTTTCATCATTTCTTCTAACACTTCATCGCTAAAATAAACGCCGCCCGCTGCTATTTTCTCTAGTGCGTTAATAAGCTCTTGTTTCCCTAAATTCTTTAACACATAGCCAGATATATCGCTGTCATCTATCATTTGGTTTACCAAATCTCCTTGTCCACTCATTGATAATGCAAGTATTTTAATGTCAGGAAAATTAGTTTTTACCATCTTTGCAAGCTCCGCACCATTCATTACCGGCATCATAATATCAGTAAGTAAAATATCTACTTTTACCTCAGAAAGTATTTTCTCCATTTTTTCGGGATGGTTACTTTCTATTTTTACAATAAAATCAGGGTGTCCTTCTAATAAAGATTTCAAACCATCAATTACAATTTGATGATCGTCCACAATGGCTAGGGTTATTTTTTCCTTCTTCATACAGTTAGTGCTACTGTAAATATATCTAAAATGCAATTAAAAAATGATATGTATTTTATTACATCAAATCTTTTAAAACATCAGCCATGCTATATATCCCTTTTTTATCTTGTAAAAATGTAGCGGCGGCAACCGCTCCCATTGCAAAGCCTTTTCTACTATGTGCGGTATGTATAATTTCTATGTCATCTACTTCTGATGTATATTTTACGTAGTGTGTACCTGGAGCTGGGTCTATTCTTTTGCTTGTAATGCTTATTTCATTCGCACTTGTAGTATCGCCAAGTACCCAAGTATGTTTATCGCTACGCTCAGATATTATTTGTTGAGCCAAAGAAATAGCCGTACCACTTGGGGCATCTTTTTTTTGTGTATGGTGAATTTCTTCTACGTTTACTTCATATTCTTTTTGAGAAGCCATTAGCGTAGCTAGCTTCTTATTTACTTCAAAAAAAATATTTACACCAATGCTAAAATTGCTGGCATACAAAAGTGTTCCATTTTGTTCACTACAATATTTTTTTATGTCGCCTTCATGAGCTACCCAACCAGTACTGCCGCATACTACCGGCACACCTGCATCTATACACATACGCATGTTTGCAATAGCACTCTCTGGGTTTGTAAATTCTATAGCTACATCACACAGTAGTAAATTTTCTTTTGTAAAATCTTGAAGGTTTTGGTCTGAAATTTTTAAAACAATTTGATGGCCTTTTTGCAATGCAATTTCTTCTATTGCTTTGCCCATTTTTCCATAACCTATTAATCCTATTTTCATAAAAATATTTGTCTAAATCTCCGCCAAGGCAGAGGACTTGGCTTCGTGAGTATTGATGTTAATAATATTATTTCGAAGAGTAAAACAAAGTTCTAAAATGCACGGAGTTTTAAGTCCTCCGCCTATCGGCGGAGATGTAGGGGGCTTCTTTTCCCAATGTTAAATACCAAACTCACCCCATTTGTTCTTGCCATTTCACTATAACCACCCTTAAAATGCATGCTAATATCATCACTTACATTAAATGTTTTTAAGTTGGCATCAACTGCTGCATCTGCCACATTTAAGCCCCAAAAAACAATAAAAAACAATACAGAATAATCCGCATTTTGACGAACTTGATTTCTAAAAACCCTAATTCTATCAGGCTGAGAGCGCACACTGTAGTAAGGTTCTTTTATTAAATTATCGTTGGAAGGGTCGGTATCAGAAGCAAGGCTGTAAGCTTCTTTTGCCTCTCTATATTGTTTTAAATTTCTAAAAAACAAATAGGCAGGAATGCCAACACCGGCATACACAAGCGGAATTTTCCAATATTTTTTATTGGTATATTGTCCCCAGCCTGGTAGCATTGCCGAGCGTTTTATAGCTATGCTTGGTTTGTATTTTTTTAGCGCAGCGGTGTCTAAATATTTATTAAAATTATTAGCATTAATGGTAACAGATGAATCTTTTTCTAACACAATTTTTTTCTGTGCAGAAGCAATAAAACAATTTAACAATAAAATAATTAAACAATACTTCATCAGCTTACATTAATCTTCAATTTATCCAGCAGCCCATTCAATTCATCCAAAGAAAAATAATCGAATGTAATACTGCCATTTCCTTTTTTGCTATGTGCTAATTTTACTTTGGTGCCAAAGCTAGATGCTAAATTATCTTCTATTTTCTTAAAAGCAGGAGCTAAACTAGGTTTTACAGAAGGTTTAACAGCTCCACCACCTGTGTACATCTTGCGAACCAAATCTTCTGTTTGGCGTACAGATAATTGTTTGTTTTTTATTTCTGAAAAAATAAACAATTGCTTATCTACCATATCTACATTTATTAATGCTCTTGCATGCCCCATGCTTATAACGCCATTGCGCACGGCTACTTGAATATCTGGCGGCAATTTTAATAAGCGAATGTAATTGGTAACGGTACTACGCTCTTTGCCCATACGCTCTGCTACTTGTTCTTGCGTATAATCCAAATCTTCCATTAAGCGTTTATACGATAATGCAATTTCTATGGCATTAAGATTTTCTCTTTGTAAATTTTCAAGTAACGCTAGCTCTAGCAATTGGTCCGCATTGGCTTCTCTTACATATACTGGTACATCTTTTAATCCTGCAATTTTAGATGCTCTGTATCTTCTTTCTCCAGCTATAAGTCTATACTTTCCACCAGGCATTTGTGATACCGTAAGTGGTTGTATAATGTTGTGCATTTTTATAGAAGCTGCTAGTTCGCTCAAGGCTGTTTCATCAAAATCTTTTCGAGGTTGATTTGGATTTACTTCTATTTTGTCTAGTGTAACCCTTTGTACGCCTACTTTTTGTTCTACTACTTCTGGTTTTAAAGTGCCGGCCGTATTTTTAAGGTCGGTATCTATATTTTGTAAAAGGCTTCTTATTCCTTTTCCTAATGCATCGTTTTTTTTTGATAAGCTCATTGTTGATAATTTGAAAATGTGCAGATGTGCAAATGTGAAAAAATACTTCGAGGTTTATAATGTTGACCTAGAAGTTTTATAATTTAAAATTCACAATAAAGCGAGTACACAATATTTCATTAGTATAATTTGTATTAAAATTTGATTTCGATTTTGTCTATTTGCACATCTGCACATTTGCCTATTTGCATATTTTCTTATTTCATTTGCTTCTCAGCGCTACTTATTTTCGTCTTATTATTCTTCTGCAAAATTTCTTTTGCAAGGTTTAAATAATTTACGGCGCCTTTACTATCTGCATCGTATAAAATAACAGGCTTACCAAAGCTTGGCGCTTCGCTAAGTTTTGTATTTCTATGTATGATGCTGTTAAAAACCATCTCGTCAAAATGACGCCGAACCTCACTTACTACTTGGTTACATAAACGCAAACGCCCATCATACATCGTCATTAAAATGCCTTCTATCTGTAAGTCGGTATTCAATCTATTTTGTACAATTTTTACGGTGTTTAGTAATTTGCCCAAACCTTCTAATGCAAAAAATTCTGTTTGCACTGGCACTACCACACTATCAGAAGCTACTAAGGCATTTACGGTTATTAAACCCAATGAAGGAGAGCAATCAATTACAATAAAATCATATTCATCTCTCACAGCTTCCAATATTGTTTTTAAGATACCTTCTCTATTAGGATAGTTTATAATTTCTATTTCAGCACCTACCAAATCTATATGAGATGGAATGATATCTAAAAAAGACATTTCTGTTTTCAATATAACATCGCTTGCGGTGGCTTCATTTACCATGCAATCGTACAAACTTTTGGTTATGTTTTGTAAATCGAAACCAAATCCAGTTGTACTATTGGCCTGCGGGTCAGCATCCACCAATAATGTTTTGTATTCTAATACAGCAAAACTTGCCGCAAGGTTTATCGCTGTAGTGGTTTTGCCTACCCCGCCTTTTTGATTTGCTATTCCTATTATTCTTGCCATTGCGTTGTACGCTATTTATTTGTTATTTTGGGAATATTTCCTCCAAATGTAAACTTATGAAAGTAATTTTGCAAACTTCGGCAATTTTAGGCAAACGAGATACAAATTAGCCAATTAGCTAACTTGCTAATATGCTGATTTCTTAAGAATGAAGTTTTTTATAGCTTTTGTTTGTATAGATAATGGAGAAGTTCATTTTTGAAAGCATAAATCTCCTTCAAAAGACTTGTAAAATAATTAAACAAAATAATAATATAAGAATGATAACAATTGTATCTGGCACAAACAGAAAGGACAATAACACAAAAAAAGTAGCATTAGAATATCAAAAATTACTTGCTGAAAAAAATATGGAAAGTAAGGTATTGGCCCTAGATGAATATAATGTGTATGAAAGAGATGAAGCTTTTGTAACAATGGAAAATGAATATTTGAAAGGTGCAGAAAAAATAATTTTTGTTTTACCTGAATACAATGGCTCTTTTCCTGGGGTATTAAAAATGATGATTGATAACAGTGATGTGAAGACAGCTTGGCCTAATAAAAAAGCCCTGCTTGTAGGTGTAGCTAGTGGTCGGGCGGGCAACTTGCGGGGCTTGGAGCATCTTACAGGGTCGCTCATGCATTTAAAAATGATTGTACACCACAATAGATTACCCATAAGTAGCATTCATAACCTACTAAATGAAGTAGGTGAAATTACTGATGCGGGCACGTTAAAAACAATTAATGAACAATTGGATGAATTTATAAACTTCTAAATTTTCATGTTCTAAAACTTTCAACCTTCAACCTTTTCACATGCGTACTCCACTCGGCGTTATTGTTTTTCTTGGCGTAATGTTAACGCTTGATCTCTATTTTTTTCAAGCAGTAAAGAATGTGTCTCAAAACTTGTCTCCAAAAACAAAGACTATTGTGTATAGTATTTATTGGAGCATTACAATATTGGCTGTGATTGGTTTTTTACTGTTTGTTTATACCGAGCAAAATTATCTTGGTAGAAAAGTACGTACCTATTTATTTTCTATAATCATAGGTTTGTTTTTAGCAAAAATGGTAGCCCTCGTTTTCTTTTTGGTAGATGATTTGCGCAGTGGCATACAATGGATAGCAGGAAAATTGTTTTTTAATAATACCGATGTAGATATTATGAATACCGAGAATGGTATTAGCCGCTCTGTATTTCTTAGCTGGCTTGGGATAGCCGCTGGTACAACCTTATTTGGGAGTTTGCTTTATGGCTTTAGCAATCAATACAAATACCAAATAAAGAGAGTAAAGCTAGCTTTTGATAACTTGCCTGCATCATTTAAAGGGTTGCGTATAGTGCATATAAGCGATGTGCATAGCGGAAGTTTTATGGATAAAAATGCGGTGCAACATGGTATAGATTTAATATTAAAAGAAAATGCTGATTTAATATTTTTTACAGGTGATTTAGTAAATGATAAAGCCACTGAAATGAAAGATTACATGGACGTGTTTAATCAGTTAAAAGCACCAATGGGAGTTTTTTCTACACTGGGCAATCATGATTATGGAGATTATGTGCAATGGCCAATAGAGGGTGTAAGTAAAGAACAAAATCTAATAAACCTACAAAAAGTGCATGCAGACCTAGGTTGGAAATTGTTGATGAACGAGCACGTGGCGTTAGAAAAAAATGGCGAACAAATTGCTTTGCTAGGCATAGAAAACTGGGGAGCAAAAGCACGTTTTCCAAAATACGGCAAAATGGATTTGGCGCATGCAGGTACTGAAAAATACCCTTTTAAAATACTATTGAGCCACGATCCTAGCCATTGGGATGCACAAGTAAAAACAACCTATCCTGATGTGGATTTAATGCTAAGCGGCCATACGCACGGTATGCAATTTGGTATAGATATTCCTGGGTTTAAATGGAGCCCTGTGCAGTATGTGTATAAGCAGTGGAGCGGTTTGTATGAAGATGCTAAACAAAAATTATATGTAAATAGAGGGTTTGGTTTTATTGGTTATCCGGGTAGGGTAGGTGTATTGCCTGAGATAACGGTGATAGAGCTAGCGTAGGTTTTGAATTATTTTGTATATTTACTAAAAGAAATTGTATGAATGCAGAACCAATTTTAAAATATACTGCGGAAGAGTATTTAGAATTAGAAGAAGCTTCTTTAGAAAAGAATGAATTTTATAAAGGAGAGATTTTTGCTATGGCGGGAGCTTCCATACCGCACAATGAGATTGTGGCAAATACTTTAGTTGATATAGGGAGTTATTTGAAAGATAAAAAATGTCGAATTTACCCAAGCGATTTAAGAATTCATTCTATCGCTAATTCGTTGTATACTTATCCTGATATATCAATTATTTGTAATGAAATAGAAACTATCGGAAAAAGAAAAAACACCGTAACCAATCCTACTGTACTCATAGAAGTTTTATCTAAAACTACACAAGATTATGACCGTGGTGCAAAGTTTAAATTATATAGAGATATCGAAAGTTTGAAAGAATATATTTTAATATCTAGTTTAGAAACATTAGTAGAGAAATATGATAAACAAGCCGATGGTAGTTGGGTGCTGCACGAATATAAAAGCGAAACAGATACTTTTACAATAACATCAATAGATTTATTGATAACAGTAAAAGATTTATATAGAAATGTTGATTTTGAAAATGTAGAAACAGATGGTTAATTTTTTAATTAAGTCCCAACAAAATATCCGTTAATGCTTCTTTATTCTTCCAAGGTATTTGATGATCTGCACCATGTAAAGTATCTGCAGAAATAGAAGCTGCATGTATCATCAACCTTTTGCCATAAGCAATATTTTCTATTGGCACCCAAGTGTCTTTATCGCCATGCACAAATAAAACGTTGCAAGTAATTTTTGCAAAATCATTTTGTAGTGGTATCAAATCTTTTTTAAGATAAAGCAACTCGGTATTGCTTGGGCCAAATGCTCCAGGCAAGCACCAATAAAATGGGCGTACATTCATTATTTTTCGCCAAGTTTCTTTTTTCTCTTGGCTCACATCTATGGCCCCTGCTACTATCACAACTGTTTTAAAAAGCGTAGGATTATCAGCAGCCATTTTTACGGCAACAGGACCACCCATGCTGTGCCCCACTAAAAACATTGGCTTCTCTGTTTTCAATTTTTCCAACACTGGCAGTATCATATTAGATTGTTCTTGCAAATGCATGGCTTTGCCAAAACTGCTGTACCCAAAACCCGGTCTATCTATGGCAATGATTCTAAATTTTTTTCTTATAGACGAGTCCCACATAAATTTCATATAATGCATCCATGTACCTGGGCTACCGTGTATGAAAACGAGTGTGGGTAAAGTGTCAGGCCCACAAACGGCATAATGTAAATGGCTATCGTTTATAATAGTGTCGTGCATTTCTAACGGCACTTCTTTGGCTTTAAAAACACTATATGCTTTTTTATCGCTCCAGCGTTCTTTCATTATCATGCATTGAGAAAGCAACATCCAAACAGAAAACAAAGCAATAGAATACAAAAATATTTTTCTCATATAATGTTTGAAACGTATCATGGCATGTTTTAGTTACAGCAATATCAATGAGAAATGTAAGAATAATCATCATAATTTATTTTGATGGTTTTTTTATGTGATGACAGGTAAAACATGATTATATCTATTTTGAAACAAATAGTTTTAAAAATTACCTTTTTCAACCACAAAAATCATACAATCCCCCCTTATCTTTGCGCCTTCAATAAATGCACAAACCTTTTGTGAAGAAAAACTGGTGGAAAATATTATCGCTTGCGCTCCTAATCTACACTGTTGTAGCGGGCTTTTTAGCAAAAGTTCCTCGTCTTCCTATTTTAAATGAAACCATTCGTAATTTGTACTTTCACGTCTGTATGTGGTTTGCTATGATGATATTTTTTACAATAAGTGTGGTTTACAGTATTATCTATTTAAACAAGCAGCAGCATCAGTTTGATATTAAGGCATCTAGTTTTGCAACCCTTGGTTGTGTATTTGGAATACTAGGTTACATTACAGGCACAGAGTGGCTTTCAGTAACGTGGATTACAGATCAAGGTCAATCTATTGGTGCTGTATTAAAAGAGCCAAAGCTAATAGGGGCAGCTATTGCATTATTAATATATGGAGCTTATTTTGTATTACGTGGGTCATTTACAGATATTGATAAAAGAAGCCGTGTAAGTGCAGTCTATAATATTTTTGCATTTGCAATGCTTTTTCCTGCTATATGGATTATCCCTAGGCTTGTTGGTAGCCTCCACCCTGGCGCACAAGGCGGTAACCCTGCTTTAGATAGAAGTCAATTAGATGCAGGCATGCGAGCTGTTTTTTACCCGGCTGTTATTGGGTGGACATTACTAGGTGTATGGATAGCTACATTAAAAATAAGGATACAATTAATAAAAGATAAAAACTTACTCAATGAAAATATCGTTTAGTCGTTTCTCGTTTTTGGTTTCTCGTTTGGGACTTTTTATGTTAATGATGGTTTTATCTATAGCTAGTAAGGCGCAATCACAACAAGTAGAAATGGCCGATGGCATGCGCAGCAACGGGAAAATATATATTGTGGTAGCCGTATGTCTAACTATTTTAATCGGGCTTTTCGTGTATGTATTTTCTATAGATAGAAAAATAACCAAGTTAGAAAAAGAACAACAATAAAATTATAAATTAATAATTATATAGTTATTAATTTCTGCTACTTTTATATAATTAAAACAATTTTATGAGTACAAACCAAACATATAGCTTCTTTGAAAGTGTAGAAAGAAGTTTTGATAAAGCTGCAAAATTTACCAATGTTGCTAATGGCATATTGGAGCAAATTAAAGCATGCAACAGTGTGTTGCAAATGCGTTTTCCTATAAAAAGAGATAATGGTACTATTGAAGTAATAGAAGCCTATCGTGTGCAACATAGCCACCACAAAGCACCGTGCAAAGGTGGTATTCGTTTTAGCGACGAAGTAAACCAAGATGAAGTTATGGCTTTGGCATCATTAATGACCTACAAATGTGCCATTGTAAACGTGCCATTTGGTGGTGGTAAAGGTGGTATTAAAATTAACCCTCGCAACTATTCTGAGTATGAGTTAGAAAAAATAACTCGTCGATATACAGCAGAATTGGTAAAGAAAAATTTTATTGGCCCTGGTATAGATGTACCTGCACCTGATTATGGAACTGGCTCTAGAGAAATGAGTTGGATAGTGGATACATATCAATCTTTAAAACCTGGAGAAATAGATGCAGCGGGTTGTGTAACGGGTAAACCAGTAACACAAGGAGGTGTGCGTGGTCGTACTGAAGCTACTGGCTTGGGTGTGTTTTTTGGTATTAGAGAGGTATGCAACATGCCGGAAGTAATGGCCAAGCAAGGGTTAGAAATAGGTGTAAAAGGTAAAAAAATAGTGGTGCAGGGGTTAGGAAATGTGGGTTACCATTCAGCTAAATTTTTTAGAGAGAGCGGTGCTATAGTAGTTGGTCTTGCAGAGTATGAAGGTGCTATTTACAATCCTGCTGGTTTACATGAGTAAGAAGTTTTTCAACATAGAAAAGCAACTGGTTCTATTCTAAATTTCCCCGGTGCAACTAACCTAAAAAAAAATACTGATGCATTGGAATTGGATTGTGATATCTTAATACCTGCTGCATTAGAAAATGTAATAAATGGAGAAAATGCTCCAAGGATAAAAGCAAAAATTATAGGCGAAGCAGCAAATGGACCTTGTACACCTGAGGCGGATGAGGTGTTTCAACAAAGAGGTATTCTTTGTGTGCCAGATATGTATTTGAATGCTGGTGGTGTAACGGTAAGTTATTTTGAGTGGTTAAAAAATCTAAGCCACGTACGTTATGGTAGAATGGAAAAACGTTTTACCGAAAATTTAAATGCACATATTCTTGGCCAAATAGAAACACTTACAGGTAAAAAAGTAGAAGAAGGTGAGCGTGCATTTATTATGCATGGCCCTGAGGAAGTAGATTTGGTACATAGTGGTTTGGAAGAATCCATGATAACGGCTACTAGAGAAATCATGGCTATATGGCATGCAAACCCTGCTATACCAGATATGCGTACAGCGGCGTATGTAAATGCTATTAATAAAGTAGCCACTAGTTATGAAGAGTTGGGTATTTTTCCTTAATATTTTTTATATTATTTATGAGCCTCGAATTTTTCGGGGCTTTTTTTATGAAAAACATTTAGCAAGTTTCGGGTTGCACATCAAATCATATGCATTTACATTTGTAAAAAATAATTATAAAAAATGATTGTGCAATCACAAACAAATTTTAATAGAATAGCAGAAGCTATAGATTATTTAAAAAATAATTTTGCGAAACAACCTTCTTTAGATGAATTAGCAGCACATGTTCATGTAAGTCCTTTTCATTTTCAAAAAATGTTTACAGACTGGGCAGGGGTGAGCCCTAAAAAATTTCTACAATACATAACAGTGGCCAATGCAAAAGATATGCTGCGTAACAAGCAAGCTACACTATTTGATACTGCTCTAGAAACAGGGCTTTCTGGTACAGGAAGATTGCACGATCTCTTCGTAAAAATAGAAGGTATGACGCCGGGTGAATATAAAAATGGCGGCGAAGCTTTGCAAATTGATTATTGTTTTGGAGAAAGTATTTTCGGAAACATAATTATAGCAGCTACGCAAAAAGGAATATGCCATCTTGCTTTTTATGATGATGAAAAACTTGCTATTGCTCATTTACAAAAATCATTTTCCAAAGCCACATACGCCCAAAAAGAAAATCCATTTTTTAAAAATGTACGTACAATATTCAATAATAATTACATTGATATTGAAAAAATAAAATTGCATGTAAAAGGCACCGATTTTCAATTAAAAGTTTGGGAAACATTGCTCACCATTCCGATGGGCAATTTATCAACATATGGAAATATTGCCGCAAAAATAAAAAATCCCAAAGCTTCCCGTGCAGTGGGTTCTGCCATTGGTGATAATCCGGTAGCTTTTTTGATACCATGTCATAGGGTAATACAAAGCACTGGCATTTTTGGAGGCTATATGTGGGGACCAAAAAGAAAAACGGCTATGATAGGTTGGGAGGGGGTAAAAGTTGAAGGTTGTTGAAAGTAGTTGAAGGGTTGAAAGTTGAAAGTTCAAGGTTACAATCCTCTCAGCGGCTTCAGTTATGACTGCGGTTAGAGTGTGTTTAAGAATTTTAATTTAAAATGTTTCCTTTGCGTTTCTTTGTGCTCTTTCTTCCAAGGCGAATAAATGTGGTATAATCCCTTTAAAATAAAATTATAAAAATTGAAATTATTTTCTGAAGATATAAATCAAAATATTTTACCCTATCATGGTATTGTAAATTATCATGGAAAAATTTTTTCTGAAAAAGAATCAAACCGCTTCACTAAGATATTACTAGAAGATATTGAATGGAAAAACGATGAAGCCATTATTTTTGGTAAACACATCATCACAAAAAGAAAAGTAGCTTGGTACGCAAGTGAAGGGTTGTCGTACACCTATTCAAATACTACAAAAAAGGGTTTGTCTTTTACAAATGAGTTACTTCAACTTAAAAAAATCGTAGAAGAAAAAACTAGCTTTCAATTTAATGCTTGCTTATTAAATTTATATCATAATGGAAATGAAGGCATGGCTTGGCACAGCGATGATGAAAAAGAATTGATAAAAGATGGATGCATAGCATCGCTAAGTTTTGGTGCAGAAAGAAAATTTATGCTGAAGCACAAAAAAACAAAAGAAACTATTTCTATTTTATTAGAAAACGGAAGCTTGCTTTCTATGAAAGATGCTACACAATCAAACTGGTTGCACCAACTTCCAAAATCTTTAAAAATAAAAACTGAAAGGATTAATCTTACGTTTAGGATGATGAAAAAATAAATTATTGTATTGTTTTATTGTTTTATTGTTGGGGTTTTAAATTGTGGGAGTTCTTCTATTTCAACAAATTTATTTTCTTTCTTTAAAAAACCTGCACAATAACTACCATTGGTTACTACTATATATGGGGCTTGTATGGTAGCGTTATAGTTTAATACTTGGCTTATTGTACTTTCAGAAAGTGGTACGTTCATTTCTTTACACTCTACAATCATGTAAGGAATTGCATTTTTATAAACCACAATATCAAATCTCTTTTTTACTTCACTTAGTATTAATTGCTTTTCTACCGCTATTAAAGCAGCCGGATATTGAAGATTAACAATTAGATAAAGTATAAAATTTTGCCTTACCCACTCTTCAGGCGTAATAATAAACCACCGTTTACGAATAATACAGAAAATAAATTCTTTTCCATTCTCCGTTTTTATATTGGGCTTATTTTCTGGATAAAGAAGTTTAATCATCTTTACGAAAGTAATAAAAAGACCCTAAACATACATAAATAAAGGGCTTGCAGTAATTTTAGCATAAAAACAGGTTGTTTTTTTATCACTTGTTCTTCACCGCAATCGTTTACAATTATGAAAATGGCATTGTTTTTCATCTAATGTGGGTAACATCATAATAAATAAGTGTAAGAATAAATTTTTATTTACAAAAAAATAAAATATTTTTAGCAGATGAAATTCTTTCAATTATTTTATTATCTTGTGCGTCCCGTTCAAATAATAAATAAAACGGAGCATTTTAAAAAGCATATTTAATTTTAACAACACAATTTTTTTAAACCTCACTTTCTAAAACTTGAATTTATGGCAGACGTTAGACCAACTGCAACAGTAAAACCGGTAACATCCGTACAAGCAAAAAAATCTGGAAACTCAATTTCGTGGTTAGCACCATTGTTGTGTATTATCTTAGGATATATAATATGGCGTTATGGACTAGGAGCTAGTGGTAATTTTACAAAACCAGCAGAAGGTTTTTTCTGGCCTTCGCATGAAGGACCAAAAAGCAACCTTGCAAAAATGTATGAGGGCGGTATTATTGTACCATTATTAATTGGATGCTTATTAACAGTGTTGACTTTTGTAATTGAGCGTTTTTTAACAATTGCAAAAGCTAGTGGTAGTGCAAGCAATGCTGATTTTATTCGTAAAGTACAGTATCATCTTGCTAATAAAAATGTAGATGCTGCATTAAGCGAGTGCGACAAACAAAAAGGAAGTGTAGGAAATGTAATGAAGGCTGGTCTTCATCGTTATAAAGACATGATAAACAATAGCGAGTTGAGTACGGATCAAAAAGTAATGGCGATACAAAAAGAAGTGGAAGAAGCTACTTCATTGGAATTACCAATGTTAGAGAAAAACTTGGTTTTCCTTTCAACGATTGCATCGGTAGCTACCTTGTTAGGATTGTTAGGTACGGTAATGGGAATGATACGTTCTTTCTCTGCACTTGGTGAAGATAGTGGTGGTGGTGCTGCCGCTGGTAAGTTATCTCAAGGTATCTCTGAGGCTTTGTATAATACTGCATTAGGAATTGGTACATCTGCATTGGCTATTATATTCTACAACATGTTTACTACTAAGATAGATGGTATTACTTACGGTATTGATGAATCTGGCTTTACTTTAACGCAATCTTTTGCATCTCTATACAAATAATTGTATGGAATTGTGCACGAAATGCATCATAAGTAAACCTAAAAAAATATAAAAATGCCGAAAGTTAAAATACCAAGAAAAAGCACTGCTGTTGACATGACGGCGATGTGTGATGTGGCGTTTTTGTTGTTATCCTTTTTTATATTGGCAACAAAACAAAAACCGCCAGAAGTATTAGCTGTACAAGTGCCTAGCTCTGTGTCAACGAAAGTTGCATCGGATAAGGCCATATTGATAACCATTACGAAAGACGGGCGTACTTTTTTAATGCTTGGTGAAGATGCTAAGAAAAAAGAAGTATTAGAAAACATCAATCTTACAAAATCATTAGGACTTAGTCCTAATGAATTAGCTAAATGGGGCAAGCAAGCATATATTGGTACTCCTTTAAATTTAGTAAAAGGCACTCTTGCATTACCCAAAGAACCCGCAGCTGATAAGGCTCCCGGTATCCCTACAGACAGTGCTAACAATGAAATGGTAGATTGGATGCGTAGTGTTACTAATGTGTTTGCCGCAGCACAAGTAGATCAAAAAGAATTGGAAAAAATTCTATTGATAAAAGGGGATGCAGAAGCTTTGTATCCAAAGTTTAGGAGTATTAAAGAAGCTTTTAAAAAGAATGAGATTTATAAATTTCAGATCGTAACCAATGGTACACCTGCACCCTTGGGCTCTGAATTATATAACATTAATAAGCAAGGCGGAGGAATTAAATAATTAATTAAAAATATTTTGACATGGCAGAAATGGATACCTCGTCGGGTGGCAGTCATAAAAAAGGCCCGGGCGTAAAAAAAGCAGTAAAAAAATCTACAAGGGTAGATCTTACTCCTATGGTGGATCTTGGATTTCTGTTGATAACCTTTTTCGTATTTACAACTACGATGAGCCAATCAACGGCAATGGCTATGAACGAACCAAAGGATAACAAAGACCCTCTTAATGAGAAGGAAGTAAAAGAGTCTGGTGCAATGACCATTATGTTAGGCAAAGCAAACCAAGTGTACTATTACATGGGTAAGCTTGATGAAACCCGTTTGTCTGAGCAATTTAAGTCAACTGATTTTAAAGCAATTAGAACACTTATAAATGATAAAAGAAAGGCAACACCAGAGGGAGATTTGATGTACATTATTAAAGCAGATGACGAATCAACATTTGGAAATTCTATGAATATTATAGATGAAATGACGATTTGTGGTGTAAAACCAGGTCACTATGCTGAGGATAAAATTTCTAAATCAGAAAAAGAATTAATAGTGCTTACAGAAAACCAAAATGGTGTAAAGTAAAAGTATGGAAATTATTTCTTTTTGAATCTAATTATTAAACAAGCGCTACATGGAAGCAAATAAAATTTTAAACGCAGATATACTTGATATTATCTTTGAAGGGAGGAACAAATCTTATGGTGCGTATGAGCTAAGAAAAACATATAATTCTCGCATCTTAAAAGCGATTATTGCAATGGGCGTGTTATTATTACTTATTGGTGGGGGACTTCTCTTAGCAAAAGTAGTAAATGCAGGCAAGCAAGATCTTATAACGGAAGAAGTGCAAATGGCAGAGGTGAAAAAAGAAGATTTACCACCACCGCCACCGCCACCACCACCACCGCCGCCAAAACCACCACCGCCACCTGAAATTAAGCAAATTCAATTTACACCTCCTGTTATTAAAAAAGACAATGAGATAAAGAAGGATGAAAAAATAGAAGAAATAAAAGAAGATCAAGCAATTAGTGAAAAAACGGTAGTGTCTGAAAATACAACACAGATTGTACAAGCACCTGTGGTAGTAGAAAAATCAGAAGTGGTAGAAGCACCAGTAAAAAAAGTGGAAGATGATGCACCTTTTACAAAGGTGGAGATAGAAGCTGAATTTCCTGGAGGACAAGCTAAATGGAAAAAATATCTTGAAAGCAATTTGAATGGACAGGTTACGACAGATAATAATGCACCTCCTGGTGTGTATCAAGTTATTGTTCGTTTTATTGTGGCTAAAGATGGCACCATTAGTGATGTAGTTGCAGAAACAAGCCATGGTTATGGTATGGAAGCTGAAGCTGTACGTGCTATTAAGAAAGGTCCGAAATGGACACCAGCACAACAAAACGGTAATATTGTGAAAGCTTATCGTCGTCAGCCAATTACTTTCCAAGTAACATCTGAAGAATAAAAATTAAAATGATAAAATAAAAAACTCCGAAGTTATTTTCGGAGTTTTTTTGTGTCAATCTTTATTGCTAACCTTCGATTATATGCGGAATAAATCTACTCGTGTTATTTGTAATTAATGTGTTGGCTTCTCTAATGCCTATTCCGGCTGCCTCTTGCCCAATAACCCAACTTCCAATTACTGGATAATTGCCATCAAAATCTGGCAAAGAAAATAATTGCTGATAAATAAAACCTTCCTTACCATATTCACCGGTTGTAACTTCCACAGTTCCAAAATGTTTTACCATTTCTATGTTTGCGCCTTCTCTACTTAGTATTGGTTTCTTTACATAATCTTGCATACCGTTATCTGTAAAATATGCTGGTAATAAATATTCGTTATTTGGAAACAATTCCCACAATACTGGCAAAATAGCTTTGTTACTTAAAATCATTTTCCAAGATGGTTCTATCCAAAAAGTATTTGCAGTATCATTTATAATATTATTTCCAAATTGTTCACTTGCCATCCACTCCCAAGGATACAATTTAAAAATATTTTTAATGGGTTCATTTTCTAGGTCATAAAAACTATTTGTATCTGCATCCCAACCAATATCATCTATAAAAACTAGTTTGGTTTCTAACCCTGCTTGTATGGCACAATCTCTCATGTACTCTGTATTGGTAAGGTCTTCCAATGTTTCTTTCAGGCATGTAAAATGTAATTTACCATCCTGCAAATAATTTTTTAAATACTTCCAATAGGTAATAAGCTTTTCGTGTATGCTGTTAAATTGGTCTTTGTTCTTATCAAAATCTTGCAACCAAAACCATTGCACGATACCTGCTTCGTATAAACTTGTTGGCGTATCTGCATTAAATTCTAGCATTTTTATTGCGCCGTTTTTTACACAAAAATCAAAACGCCCATAAATACTTGGTACTTCTTCGTTCCAAGTTTTTTCTATATATGGAATATAATTTTTAGGAATATGGAATTTTTCATACAAATTATTATCAATAACATGTTGTACAGCCTGCAAACACATTTGCCAAAGTTTGTTAGTAGCGGTTTCTATTTTTTCTATCTCAGTTAAAGTAAAACTGTAGTATGCACTTTCATCCCAATATGGCACATCGGTTGTATGAAACCCAAAGCCCAACTTCTCTACAGCGGCTTGCCATTTATTGCGGGGTTGTATTTTTATGCGTTCCATTTGTAAATAAGCCCCCTAAATCCCCCGAAGGGGGACTTGCGAAGTCTGTTATTTTTTAAAGTTTATTATTAGATTAAAGTCTATATTTTATTTTAAAATTGAGCACTGAAAATTGATTATTGAACATTATGCTTCAATAATTAAAAATGCCTATTTCGTAAGATACTTTGATTGTAAAAAACCTTGAACCTTCAACTTTGAACTTTCAACTGCTTCACATCTTAGCTGCTTGCCCTAGCTCCACTTCTCCCAAACCCACTTCTTGTAATATTATTTTTAAAGCCATTGCTACCTACATTGGAGCTTCTTGGTATGGCATTGGAATAGTAGCCACCATTATTATATTGTCCATTTCTAAAACTACCATAAGGCCTAAAGGCATAGAACCAAAGTAATGCGCCTGCTCCTGCGCCGTAATGTGTGCGTGTGTATGGCGCTGTACTATCTGCACGTACGTAGGTCTTGCTATCTCCGCTACTCCATTCGTTGTCCTTCTTTTTATCTGCACAGCTTGCAAGTGCTGCTGTTATGAGTACGAGTTGTATTGTTTTTGATTTTTTCATTTTGTAATAGTTGATTGGTTTATAGTTGATTAGTTGATTAGTAGACTGGTTGATTGCTATTTCTTAAGGTAATTTGAATTTAAAAAACCTTGAACCTTCAACTTTCAACTTTGAACTATTTCACCGTTATAAATATTTCATACCCCTTCTTTGCTATGGCATTTTTTGCTTCTCCTTTTTCATCTTCTGCTTCTACCATTTCAGAGCCAAGTGCAGGTATGGTGTCGCTGTTTATGATGGTTTTTGAAGTGTTACCATTTGTCCAAACGATGTGTTTTGTTACCAATAAATCATGCGTGCTATCCAAATGATTTACACTTACGGAGGTTTCTATACTGCCGTTTTTATTTACTTCGTTTACCAAATCTTTTTCTTCATCTTCTTTGCAAGATGTTACAAATATCGTAGCAGCTAGTAGGAGAGACGTTGTGATGTATTTTTTCATTGATTCTTTTTTATTTTAAAATTTAACTTTCTAATTTAATGAAGTGAGCATGAGCTTGTCGGAAGTGGTTTTCATTTAGTGCATCGGGTTCGACAAGCTTACCCTGACACTACACCGAAAATCAAACCTTCCATTTATGCAGGCGTAAAAATACGCTTTTATCTATTGCATAATAAAAGATGAATAAAGAGATTCTGTTCAACGGAGCGTCGCCAATAAAGCTCAATCAAGGTACTTCACCTGATAAACAAAAGTTTAAAAAAGTGACAACTTTTTTTGTTGCCACTTTTATAATATTCATTTAGTATAAAAACTTTGTTGCAACTATTTGCACATCTGCACATTTTCTCATTTACTCATTTCCTTTCTTCACCTCCATCATCTCCATCAATTTCATTCCAAGCAATCCATTTACGCCACCATCGGTTCCGTTTCCACTTCCGCTTATTAAAATATCTGGTATCACTTTTATTTGGCCTTTACCAATTTCTTCGGTGATTTTGTACTTGGTAAAATTGTCGCCACCCATTGCTTTTACTTGCAATTCATAAGCTTCTGCGGTACTCTTACCTATCGCCATTATTTTTTCTGCTTCTGCCAAACCTGTTTTGCTTATACGCTCTGCATCTGCACTAGCATTGAGTTTGGTAGCTTCTGCTTGTGCGCCTGCTCTAGCTTTAGTAGCTTCTGCTTCTGCATTTGCACGCATTTTTGTAGCTTGTGCTTCCGCATCTACTTGCAGTTTCAAACTGCTTGCATCACCCTCTGCTTTTTTAATAGTAGCATCGGCAGTACGTTGTGCAATCTCCACACTTTGTTGTGCTTTTACAATTTCTTTTTGCATATCTGCAATGGCTGTTTCCTTCTCCATTCCCTGGCGTTTTTCCTGCGCCATTCTTTGAGTACTATATGTTTTTTCTTCCTCCTGTGCAATCTTTCTGTCGGTTAATGTTTTCA
>JANOZW010000039.1:0-3699 GCA_031429575.1 Ferruginibacter sp. | reverse complement strand
CTAGAGTGGGGTTATGAAGAAGTTTTTTATAGTAAGAAAATGCATTATTTGGAGGGTAGTGTGTGGGTGAAGTAGCGCTTCGCTTACTTCACTTCCACCCCATGGGTTTCACCCATGGTTACTCAAAGTGAACCCCGTTGGGGTTCTAAGTAAAAAACCTGCAAGCTTTTATACTTGCAGGTTTTTATTCTATATATTGCGAAACTAAAATTCCATTGAACATTGAACATTGAACATTGAACATTGAACATTGAACATTGAACATTGAACATTGAACATTGAACATTGAACATTGAACATTGAACATTGAACATTCAACTTTCAACCTTGAACTTTGTTTACTTCTCCATCAACTCCACACTTCTACTTATAAACTGAGTAAGGTTTTTACCGGTTAATAATCCTTGAGAAAGCAATGCTAAGTCTGCAAGATTTTTCACTAATTTTTCTTGTTGTGGTGCATCAGCTTCTGCTAAAATATTTTTAAATATTGGATGATTTCCATTTACTGTAAGCGCAACTTCATCGGGCATTTGCGCATAGAATGCAGCCATGCCACCACCTGAAGCAGCCATATCTTTCATGCGACGCATTTGCTCAGGGCGTGTAGCAGTTACTGGTGGTGCATCTGTACTTAAACCTTTTACTTCTACATGTATATTTAATCCTTCTTGTGGTTGGCTAAACAATGTTTTTAATTTTTCACATTCATCTTTTGTGAGTACACTTTCTGCTCCATCTGTTTTGTCTATTAAGTTATCAGCAATATCTGCATCTACTCTTGTAAAAACAAAATCGTTCCATTTCATTTCTACAGTATTTATGAATGCAGCATCCACCAATGTTTCAGCTTTTACAACCACATAGCCTTTTGCAATGGCTTGTTGTATATATGCATCTTGCTGTACTGGGTTTGTAGTGTATAAAATTACTTGTTTGCCTTCTTTATTTTTTTGCGAAGCTGTTGCTGTTACATATTCTTCTTTTGTGAAAAACTTACCTGTTGTATCTTCCATTACAAAAAAGCTATTCGCTTTTTCTAAGAATTTATCATCCGTCATCATGCCATACTTTACAAACAAACCAAGACTCTCCCACTTCTTTTCATACTCTGCTCTTTCTTGCTTAAATAATTCTTCTAATTTGTCTGCTACTTTTTTAGTGATATGTGCATTTATTTTTTTCACATTAGGATCACCCTGTAAATAGCTACGACTAACGTTTAACGGAATATCTGGGCTATCAATTACACCTTGCAACAGCATTAAAAATTCTGGCACAATATCTTTCACTTCGTCTGTTACAAAAACTTGATTGCTGTATAATTGTATTTTATCTTTTTGTATCTCGTAACTGTTCTTAATCTTTGGAAAATATAAAACTCCTGTAAGATTAAATGGATAATCAACATTTAAATGTATCCAAAACAAAGGTGTTTCATTGTAAGGATATAATTCTCTATAAAAATTTTCGTAATCTTCTTTGGTAAGGTCAGATGGTTTTTTTGTCCATGCTGGCGTAGTGTTGTTTAACGGCTTTGCAATAATTGGCTCAGCAGGCTCTTTTCCTTCTTTTGGTTCTTTTACTTCCTCTACTTTTTCATTTACATCTTTAAAGAAAATAGCTACGGGTAAAAACTTACAAAATTTTTCTAATGTAGCTTTTACTTTATATACGTCTAAAAATTCTTTGCTTTCTTCGTTGATGTGCAAAATAATATCCGTACCTCTATGTTCTTTTTCGGCAGGGGTTAGAGAAAACTCAGGGCTACCATCACATTCCCAACGAACGGCTGTTGAGCCTTCTTTAAAACTTTTGGTAACTACTTCTACTTTTTCGCTCACCATAAATGATGAATAAAACCCTAGGCCAAAATGCCCAATGATATTATTTTCATTTTGCCCTTTGTATTTTTCTAAAAATTCTTCTGCTCCACTAAAAGCTACTTGGTTGAGGTATTTATCTACTTCTTCTTCTGTCATACCCACGCCTCGGTCGCTAATGGTAAGGGTTTTATTGCTGGTATCTAATGTAATATCAATGCGCAATTCACCCACATCGCCTTTTGCCTCACCGATAGAAGATAATGTTTTTAATTTTTGTGTAGCATCCACTGCATTACTGACAAGTTCACGAATAAAAATGTCATGTTCGCTGTAAAGAAATTTCTTGATGATAGGGAAGATATTCTCCGTTTGTACCCTGATACTGCCTTTTTGCATATAAAAATGTGTTTTTTGAGATTGAGATTTAGGTATTGCAAATAAAGTACCACGAGTATTTTGCGGAAAAACTGTCAGGCTTGGGCTTATTAGATTTTGCCACAGATGCACAGTTTTGGTTTATCATAATTCAAAGTTTTTTATTCATGTAAAGTCTTTGCAAAAACCTATAAGGTCTTTTTGGGAATTGTTAAAGTACAAAGACTCTGATAAGACCTTATAGGTTTGCAATCTTATCAATCTTCTGGTCAATCTATATTTGGGTAAATGATGCCAAAAGATTTATCGCCGAACGGAGCCCTTCGATAAACATAGGATAAACTTGCCACTGAAGCCAAATCATTGCTTTTCAGCCCGTAAACCATAAAATAATTTTACGAAGTAAAATGAAATGGTTAAGTAATTGTTTTGTTACCAAAATGGGGATTGTGGAGTGGTATTTTACCCTACTTTTGCCGCCTAAAATTAAATACACATGAGAATTGTTTACTCATTCCTTTTGCTGCTCGTAACATTGTTTACAAATGCGCAAACAAACCCTACGGCACAAGCATTGCCTTACACACAAGATTTTGCAAGTTTAGCTGCTGCTTATCCTGCCGGCTGGCAAGGTTGGACAATTTCTACCATTCCTGGTAGTACATTTAATACCGCTCCTGCTGCTTTAGATAGAGTGCTTGTAACTGGTGCTACTGCGGCTACCAATAGTGGCAATATAAATAATTATGTAGGTAAACTTGGATTTTTAAATACTGGTTCGCTTGACCTTGGTCTTGTGTTGGCAGTGGCAACTACTGGGCAGAGTAATATCCCTGTGAGTTATGATGTAATGACGATTAGAAACCCCTATGATGGAACAACCAATACTCGTGTAAATGAAATTACATTACAATATAGGGTAGGCACTACTGGTAATTTTACAAATATTACTGGGATAGAATATCAAAATAATACTACTACACAAATAACGGCAATTACTACCCCGCAAAATTTAGTTACGAAAACACTTACGCTACCTGCCGCATGCGATAACCAAGCAGTGGTGCAACTTCGCTGGGCAAGCAGACAAGTAACTGGTGGCGGTGCAAGACCAAGTTTTGCAATAGATAATATTAGTGTAGGTGGTGGCGGTGCAGATGTGACGCCTCCAACAGTTACAACACTTACGCCTGCTGATGATGCAACTAATGTTTCTTCGGGTACTTCTTTAAATATTGTTTTTAGTGAAGGTATTGCAAAAGGCACGGGTAATATTGTTGTAAAAAAATTAAGTGATAATAGTATTGTACAAACGATTGATGTGACTACAACTGCTGTTTCTGTAGCAGGAAATGCTGCAACTGTTATCATCAACACTTTGCTATTAAGTACTAGTTATTACGTAGAAATAGATGCTACTGCTTTTAAAGATTTAGCCAATAATAATTATGCTGGAATAGCAGGAAATACTACTTGGAATTTTGCAACGGGTACTGCT
>JANOZW010000038.1:0-2599 GCA_031429575.1 Ferruginibacter sp. | reverse complement strand
TAAGCGCCGCTCTCCGGCTCAAAGCCTTCGTTCACCGCGTTCACGATCAGATGCTTGGCGCGAAGCAGGTGTTTTTCAAAGTATCAATCCAAATGATTTCGCTTCTATAGATGTTTTAAGAGATGCTGCTACTGCAGCACTTTATGGATCTAGAGGTTCCGCGGGTGTTATAGTTGTAACAACTAAAAGAGGAACTGGAGGTAAAATGAAGGTTACTTACAATGGCCAAATGGGTGTGAAATCAAGACCCGAATTTGCTTTTAGACCTCAAAATACTGCTGAAATACTAAAAACTCAAGAAGATTATGGAAAGATAATTGGCTCAACTGCCAGTGTAATAACCTTACCTGGTTATTATTATTCGCAAAGTAATCCTAGATATGCAGGACTTAGTGCACAACAAAAAGCTGCTGATGCTTTTAGTTTAGATTCAATGTCTAAAATCAATACCGATTGGAATAATGAAATATTTAAAGTAGCTAATTTTAGTAATCACCAAATTTCATTTTCTGGCGGTACTGGTAAAACGAAATTATATAGTAGCATTGCCTATTACAACGAAGAGGGAACTACATTACGTTCCGACATGAGAAGAGTTACGGTTAGAAATAATATGGATTATGCTGATGATAAATTGAGCTTATCTGTTTCATTAAATTTAGGTGTGACTAAGAGAAACTTTCAACAAAGTGCAGCGTTTAATACAAGTAATCCATTTGCAAGTTCTGCATTGCAAGTCCCTTATGCTAAAATCTACAAAGATGATGGCACGTATTCTACAGGTGTTGGAACACAATTTGTGGCTGCAAATAACCTTGATCAGACATTTTATGATCAAAATTATAATAATCAATTTAAAGGTATAATTGGTTTTACATTTGGTTATAAGGTTACAAAAAACATTACAGCCGCTCTTACTACGGGTATTGACTTTAGAGAAACCCAAGGGACAAATTATGGTAGTCAAAAAGTATTTACACGCTTATCTTCTACCAGTATAACGGGTAAAGCAGGCTTTCAATTAGAATCATTGGATAGATTTATTACAGGAAGTATTCGTCCCTCACTGACATTTCGTAAATCTTATTCAGAAAAACATGATATAGAAGTTACAGCTTTAGGTGAATATATAACTGAAAGAGCAAAGAATTTTAGTGTGCAAGGTTTTGGTTCTGATCCTAAAAGACCAAACACAATCGCTGTAATATTACCATCAAACGCAGTTAATCAATTATATCCAGCTATTTCTGGGTTTAAAACTCAAAATGCATTAGTCTCTGGGCTAGGTTTAGCTAGATATACTTATGACGGGAAATACACCATTTCTGGTAGTTACAGGCAAGATGGATCATCAAAATTGCCAGACGGTAATAAATGGGCAGGATTTTATTCCTTAGGTGCAACTTGGGAAGCTTCAAAAGAAAATTTTCTCAGGAACAGTTCTTTTGTTAACGTATTACGTTTAAAATTAAGTAAAGGCAATTCAGGTAATGCAAATAATTTTCCGACAAGAGGTGGGCTATTCAGTGATTATCCTTATCAAGCTACTTATGGTTCAGGAACATATTCGGGTATAAACACTATAGTAGCAACTTACCCTGGAAACCTTGATTTAAAATGGGAGGTTACAACTGTGACAAACTTAGGGATTGATTTTGAGTTATTTAAAAATAGAATTTATGGCGATGTGAATTTTTATAATAAAATTACAACTGATTTATTTGTTAATAAGCCTCTTGCGCCATCTGCTGCAGCTCCATTTGGTTCATTAGATATCAATGGAGGTAAATTGGGAAATAAAGGAGTTGAGTTAGTATTAAACATAGAGGTTCTTAGAAAAAAAGACTTCACTTGGACAATTTTTGGAAACGGCTCATACAATAAAAATGAAGTATTAGACCTTGGGGGAGTTGATGCTTATGATGCTGGTACTTCAAGAATTACGAAAGGTTTACCACTTGGTAGCCAATTTGAAGTGAAATGGGGTGGTGTTGATGCTGCTACAGGCCAACCCTTATATTTTGATGGAAATGGAAAACTCACAAATGTTTTTGCTTCTGCTGTGAAAGTACAAGAATTTGGTACATCTGAACCTCCATATAAAGGAGGTTTTGGAAGTAATGTACGTTTTAAAGGATTCGATTTATCTGTATTATTTAGTTGGCAACAAGGTGCTAAAAAAGTCGATAACCTAGAATTCTTTTTGGAAAATTCGGGTTTCTTGTCACAAGGGTATAATCAATCTGCATCATATGATTTTTGGAAAAAGCCAGGAGATTTGGCAAGTAATCAAAGTCCTCTTTATGCTACAAATTTCTCTTCTAAACTTATTCATGATGCTTCATTTGTAAGATTTAAAGATATTACTTTAGCTTATACTGTCCCTAAGAAATTAATAGAAAAATCTAAAATCATTTCTAATTGCAGATTTTATGTTCAAGGTACTAATTTATTTATGTGGACAAAATGGAGAGGAAGAGACCCTGAAGCAGGCGCAGCAAATATTAATATAAGCGAGTACCCAAATCCAAGAGCATTTACCGCAGGTCTTGATCTCACATTTTAAAAAAATAAAAATAAAAATAAAAATAAAAGAAAT
>JANOZW010000037.1:0-1508 GCA_031429575.1 Ferruginibacter sp. | reverse complement strand
TTGCCTCCTAAGATGCCCGCAATCAGCGCCACAGCTCCAGTAATGATGTAAATTATAGTAGGTTCCATTAAGTTTTGTTGTTTAGTTTAGTACACAAAAGTTTCATACTCATATAAAATGGGTATATCCACGAAGATATGCAAAAGGCACCAAAAATTTATCAACCAGTTAAAATGCTATCCATAACGAATTGATTTTGCAACTTTTTTTATTGTCCAAACAAAGAAAAAGCTATGGGCATCATCGTTGTGTCACTCACTTCATCGGCATACCTTTATTCTTCTTTTATTATGCAATGGATTGTGCAATAGATGAAAAAAAGAAACTTTTCAGGCTGAAAAACTATTCATTATTAATTATCAATTATTAATTACATCCAAATACTTTAATTTAGCCAAAACTTTCGTTATCAAAAGAGCACTTACATACTTACAAGATTTATTTTTAGGTGAATCTGTAACCAACGATTTTAAAAAACAGTTGCATAATGTTATTGGGTTTAAGCCAAACAATATATTGTTGTATAAAACGGCTTTGAGCCATCGTTCTGTAAGGGAAGGTGCCGATGAAAACAATGAGCGGTTGGAGTTTTTAGGCGATGCAGTGTTGAGCAGTATCATTGCACATTATTTGTTTAGAAAATACCCATATAAAGGCGAGGGTTTTCTAACGGAGATGCGTAGCAAAATGGTAAACCGCCAAAAGCTAAATGAAATTGCCATAAAAATGGGATTGAAGAAAATTACCTACTATAATAAATTGGATAATTCTTTAAAATCCTCTCAAATATTTGGAAACACATTAGAAGCTTTAATTGGCGCTATTTTTTTAGATAGGGGTTATGATAAAACGCAGCGGTGGGTAGAAAAATACATTGTGCAAAATCATATGTTTACCGATGATTTGGAAGCAATAGAAATAAACATAAAAAATAAACTATACGGTTGGGCAAATAAAAATGGCAAGCAATTAGAATTTACAACTGTAAAAGAAAGTGTAGAAAGCGGCAGAAGATTATTTACCATTGGTGCAACCATAGATGGGGAAGTGATAGCAGAAGCAAAAGGTTTTAATAAGAAAGATGCTAGCCAAGCGGCGGCATTTAAAGCGGTAGAAACACTCGGATTATAAAAAATAAATTGTTTGGTGTTTGTTGTTTGGTGTTTTTTTAGTTCAAACTTTATTATAAAATAGCAATTATCTAAGTGTTCAAAACACCAAACAGAATAACAACAAACAACAAACACCAAATAGAATAACAACAAACACCAAACAGGTTACTATGAAATTCGGAATACTAGGAAGCGGAAGTTGGGGTACAGCCATTGCAAAAATTCTCACCGATAATGGTAATACAATTTATTGGTGGAATAGGAGTGCGGATGCTATTGAACAATTCAAAATAAAAAAGCACAATCCACAATACCTTACTGCCGCTCGTTTTGATATAAATAAATTACAACTTACAACAGACGTACAAGAAGTAATAAAGCAATCAGATGTAATCA
>JANOZW010000036.1:0-5322 GCA_031429575.1 Ferruginibacter sp. | reverse complement strand
CTTTATTTTATTTTTATAATTGTTTATAACAGGTTTTAAATTTCCCCTTAGCAAATCTTTTAATTGAGAAATACCTTCGTTGTAATCATCCAAGCACCTGCGCAAGCGTGTGAGTAGCTATTTCAATAAAATGAAAACCAGCTACAAAACAGCCGAGTTGGTAAACCGTATTCGCAAAATAGAATTCACCATTGTAAATACAGACCAAGATGCATTTTTACTAGAAAATTCTTTAATAAAAGAGCATCAACCACTTTTCAATATTAACTTAAAGGATGATAAAACATACCCTTACATTGTTGTAAAAAATGAACCTTTCCCAAGGGTATTTTTTACTCGTAGAAAAATAAAAGATGGCTCTACATACCTTGGGCCATTTACTTCTGTTGGTAAAGTACGTGACCTGTTGAATTTTATTAAACAAAATATTCAACTACGTACTTGTAAACTACATTTGAGTGAAACAAATATCGCCAAAAAGAAATTTAAAGTTTGCCTTGAATACCATTTGGGAAATTGTAAAGGCCCTTGCGAAGCTTTTCAAACCTTGGATGATTACAACGAAGGTATTTCTCAATTAAAAGATTTGCTAAGGGGAAATTTAAAACCTGTTATAAACAATTATAAAAATAAAATAAAGGAACATGCCGCCAATATGGAGTTTGAAAAGGCAGCCATTTATCAGCACAAAATTTCGCACCTACAAGATTATGAATCTAAATCTGCAGTAGTAAATACCAATACAGGCACGGTGGACGTATTTAGTATTTTAGAAGAAGGCAATACGGCTTATGTAAATTATTTAGCTGTAAGCAATGGTAGCATAATACAAACAAAAACCATCACCCTTGAAAAGAAATTAGAAGAAAGCGCCGCAGAGGTATTGGCATTTGCCGTAGCGCAATTACGCCAAGTTTTTGAGAGCGATGCGAAGGAAATTATTGTTCCTTTTGAAATGGAATATATAGAACCCAATACCATTATTACCATTCCGAAAGCAGGCGATAAAAAGAAACTACTAGACCTTTCTCTAAAAAATGTAAATTATTTTAAAGCAGAATTGCATACAAAAAAGATGCTGCATTTAGAAGATAAGACAGCCCAACAAAAAAAGGATGTATTGTACCAATTGCAAGAAAATTTGAGTTTAAAAGAATTGCCCATTCACATAGAATGTTTTGACAACTCAAATTTTCAAGGAAGTTATCCAGTAGCTGCTATGGTGTGTTTTAAAAATGGGGAGCCTAGCAAAGCAGACTACAGACATTTTAATATAAAAACGGTGGAAGGTATAAACGATTTCGCCTCTATGGCAGAAGTGGTATATAGGCGCTATAAGCGACTTACAGATGAAGGTGCAACATTGCCACAGCTCATTATCATAGATGGAGGTAAAGGGCAATTAAGCTCTGCTATGGAAAGTATAGACAAACTAAACCTGCGTGGTAAAGTAACCTTGGTTGGCCTTGCAAAAAATAAAGAAGAACTTTTTTTTGACGGTGATACAGAATCTTTATTACTACCATGGGATAGCGAAAGCTTACAACTCATAAGAAGAATAAGAGATGAAGTGCATCGCTTTGGTATAACACATCATAGAAATAAACGGAGTAAAGGCACTTTTAAAAACGAGCTAGAAAGTATAAGAGGAATTGGAAAACAAACAGCAGATACATTGCTAAAAGAATTTCGTTCAGTAAAAAAAGTAAAAGAAGCGAGTGATGCCGATATTGAAAAATTAGTAGGCAAGGCAAAACTGGAACTTATAAAGCCCCACCTATCCTTCCGCCAATCTGCGGAGAGAGAAACCTAGAAGATTAAAACGGATTAAAATTTTAAAAACGAAATTCTCTATTAAAATTATAAAATAAAAGCCCTCCGAAATTCGAAGGGCTTTTATCTTGTGTCTAATATCTTATGTCTAAAGTCTAATTAATAGCTCCACAAATCTTGCTCGTAGTTAAATATTTTTTCTTTAATATTTTCACCTTCTAACAACTGTAGGATTGTATTTTCACTTAATCCTTTATAATTTTTTATTAACTGATCATAAGGGTTATCAATAGTACTTTTTATAATACGGCCATAAAACATACGGCTTTCAAACAACTCTTCCCAACTCATACGAGCGCCATAGTTTTTACCATTATATACTTCGTACTTTGCAAATGTTGCACGCATATCTGGATAATATACCCAAAAAGCTTCTGCATCACCAAAATCCATGCCTTGAGCTGTTACAAGTTTTCTCACAGGAGCAATACCAAGTATTCTAAAAAATAAACGAGAGCTTTCTTTATCAAAAACCACTTCTTCTTTTATGTGAAATTTATAAATTGAATCTAGATTTATTTCATTTCTCATTTTTTTAGTGCCTCTTAGTTCACCATTTGGACCATAATCTGGCACTTCTACTTCTTCTCCACCAATTGCTTTGGCAACTTCACCTCTAGTCATTGGTGTTGTAAAGCGATCATCAGCTGCACTAAAAACAGTTACTGCACTATCTTGTATAGCTTGTAATAAAATAGATATGAAACGTTGGTTGCCGTTATCTTGATCGGCAGAATATCTAAAGGGTAAATTTATTTTTTCCCTTGTATCTATTTCTCTCCATATTTTATGGCGATATACCGCATCATCCGCACGTAAATCTTCATAAGGCAAAGGTGTCCTATCTCTAATAGCATCGCCACCACTCACAGATTCATCAGGTCTCAAAGATTTCAACACTTTTTTAATAGGCAAGGTATCTGCGTCGTTTGCTGCAGCTTTTGCTGACACATCTTCACTTGCGCTACCATTTTTAATGTTGGCCTTTGTTTTATTCTTTGTTTTTTTTGTAGTACCCGCTCTTTTGGTAGCGGTTCTAGCTTTTTTCTTTTGTGCCATAGCATTATCTCCCACAGCTACAAGAAAAATACAAAGAAAAAAATACTTAATAATTTGCTTATTCATATTATTATTTTTAAAACTCACTTATTTTAATATAAAGATATTGCGGCCTCATCAATAGATCTTACTCCATCTGGCCCTTGTACTTTAATATTTGTAAATGCTATATTTGACCCTGGTCCACATTTAGCCATCAAACCTGCAACTCCTGCCAAGCTACCACCTGTAATATTACCAATGGCAGAATTAGGAAAACCTGCACCTCCAAAATAAACGGTTGCACTTACAACAGTATATCTCAAATCGAAATCAAAGTTTAATAAATCAGCTCTGCAATATTGTTGGTTTTTAAATTCAACCGCAGGTACACGAGCTTTACCAGAACCTACTTTAAATACTGGGTCAGGTATTCTCTTACATCTAAACTGAAACTGACTAGATTTACCATCAGCAGTAACGTTTATCGTTGCATTACCTATAGAGCTAACACGAACTGTTCTCTTATCATTTGATCCACTAATAGAACCACCACTCATAGAAACACTTGTTTTCTCCCAACCTGTAGAAGAACCAATTGTTACAGGATTATCAACACCAATATAAAACACGTTCATTTTGTCAAGCATAACAGCAGCACCACCTGGTGTACCTACTACGTATTTTACTGTTTCCGTTTTTGTTTGTTGCTTACCATTTTCATCCATAAACGTTACAGACACTGGAATGCTACGCTCTCCACCACCACTTGCAATAACTTTATACGAACCTTTCCCTTCCGCTACAGCTACAGAACTTCCACCAATATTGATTGAAGGTTTTGATGCAGAACTATAAGCTCCTACACCAGCTGTTACAGTAATTTCTTGTCCTGGCATTACATAGCTTGAACTTTGTCCAACCAAAATACCTACTTGATCCATATGTACAACAACCTGTCCAATTTGATTATGGCAATACGTTGTTACTTGGTTCTCTGAATTTTTAACATTGTTTTGAAATTTACTTAACAATGTAAGCCCTGCCAATGTTGGTACCATGTGAAAATAAGCATCGGTAAAAGGTTTTACTTTACCATCTTGCCCTGTAGCAGGTTTGCCATCTACAGATAAAGAAGTTTCAAATTCTTTCGCAATTGTAGGATCAATAGCAAGCATGGCTAACCTATACTCTTTCAATTTCTTTTCCAATTCTTCCCCACGATTTTTGCCACCCTCTCCTTTACCAAATAAACGAGTAGCTGCTTCTAAATCATCTTCTTTAAATTGTTCTTTGCCTTCCACAATTTTCGATCCTGCTTCTGCTTTCAATTCTTTTTTAAGCCCTTCTATATAAGTAGCCAATCCATCTGATAAAGCTTTTGCTTTAGCAGCATGACCGTTCCAAATAGTAGCTTTTTCTGCGGTCTTTGGGTCTGCCGCTTTTTCTGCTAATGATTTGTATAGTACATCATTTGCTTTTGCAATATTGGTATTAGAGTTATCTAAACTCGTAGTAACCACTTTAAAAGCGTTTAATATTTCTGACGACACATTTAATGCAAGTAGCGCTGTAAGCACTAAGTACATAAGGTTAATCATCTTTTGCCTGGGCTCTTTAGGTAAAGCCATAACTTATAGTATTAATGGTTTTATTAAATATTGTTTTGGTAGGAATTCGCCTTTGGCGAATTCATCATAAAAGTATTCGCCGTAGGCGATTACCTACCTTGCATAGCACCAAGCATGTTACCATACACGGCGTTCAATTTACCAAGGTTTGTTGCTAATGCACCAATTTGCTCTTTTGCTTTTTGTGCATCATCTACGCTACCCATCATGGCATTGCTAGCTTCAGCCATTTTACCGTAGAAACCATTTAATGCTTTAAGGTGATTATTGCTTTCTTTAAGCTCCAACTCATATATTGTATTTAAAGAACCAAGGTTTTTTGTAAGTACTTGTACTTGCTCATGAAAACCTTTTGCACTTTCAGCTGCATTGCTAAATGAACCCATTGTAGCAGCACTACTTGTAAATGCTGTACTCATAGAACCCAAAGCTACCGTAGCTTCTTGTGTTTTCTTCGAAAAATCAGATGTTGACTTCACAACATCGCTCACATCAGAAATACCTGCTACACTAGTGCCTAATTTTTGAAACCCTTCGCCTAATCTCTTAAGATTAGCTGGAGTAATATCTGCTTCCTGTAACATTTTATCCATGTTGTTCAATGCAGGATTGCCTGTAGCAACAGCCATTTTCATAGCACCTTCATATTCTTCTTTTACAGGCGGGAATACCATATATAGTACACCATATAACAAGAAAATTACGGCTTCTGTTAACAACCCAATCTTTAACCAAAGATCTGCCGATGGCGTGTGTAATATTTTTTGAAGTG
Organism: Ferruginibacter sp.; assembly: GCA_031429575.1. Lineage (GTDB taxonomy): Bacteria > Bacteroidota > Bacteroidia > Chitinophagales > Chitinophagaceae > Ferruginibacter. The sequence continues at coordinate 48 of JANOZW010000036.1, read as the reverse complement.
CACCATAAATTACAGCTGCAGCAGCTACAGATACACCAACGTCCATCC
>JANOZW010000035.1:0-4388 GCA_031429575.1 Ferruginibacter sp. | reverse complement strand
AGAATGCCAGCTTATCATAGAATGGATATGAGTGTGAATTTTGAACCTTCTATAAATAAAACAAGAAAATACAAAAGTAGTTGGAGTTTTGGTTTGTATAATGTATATGGAAGAGAGAATGCATTTTCTATAAACTTTAGAGAGAATAAAGATGATAGAACAAAAACGGAAGCAGTACAAACATCATTGTTTAGGTTTATACCAAGTGTAACATGGAATTTTAAATTTTAATAAAGAATAAAAAAAATAAAAAATGAATAATAAGAATATCATAGTAGCAATAGCATTAGGCCTAAGCTCCTGCGAAAAAGTAATAGATGTAGATTTAAAAAATGCAGAACCAAAAATAGTAGTAGAAGGAATATTGGATAATGGCGGAAATCCTGCAACTGTTAGAATTACTAAAAGTGTTTCTTTTAGCAACACCACTTCTGCACCTACTGTAAGTGGTGCATCAGTAAAAATAAGTGATAATGTTGGGAATAATTTTACACTAACTGAAACTACGCCTGGTGTTTATACTAATACGACTTTGGTAGGGCAAATAGGTAAAACTTATACGCTTACCATACAAAATGCTGGTATAACATATATAGGAAAAAGTACAATACCAAGACAAGCTCCTATAGATACCATTTACCAAGAAAGAGTAACATTACCTAGCAATACACCTGGAGGTACAGCAAGCTTAGGTAAAATAGTTTCTTTAGTATATACAGATATACCAGGTTTTGGTGATAATGCACATGTGGTACAAACGATTAATGGAAAAATAGACAACTCTTTAATCGTAGGAGACGATCAATTTACGGATGCTGGTAATACACCTTTTCAACTGTATCCTAATACAAACACTAAGCTAAAAACGGGAGATGTGGTAAAAGTAGAATTGCGTTTTATAGACAAAGCAGTGTTTAGATATTTAATAGGCATACAAGAAATACAAGGTGGTAATACTGTGCCTGCAAACCCCGATAGCAATTTGAGTGGAGGCTGTCTTGGTTATTTTAGTGCACACACTTCAGAAACAAAAACAATTACTATACAATAATGCTAATTCCTATGTAGAGCTTGCAGTTCTTTTTAGTTTTTTTAGTCAAACAAGGCATCGATTTATTCGGTGCTTTTTTTTAGTTGTCTGAGAAGCAATCTAATCAAAAAAGACACTATGATTTTTAATAAAAGATATATTTCATTTAATGCATTTTTTTATTAATATTTGCTAACTAAATTATTTTTTGAGCCAAGCGATAACATATACGGAAGATACATTGGTAGCAGCCTTGAGAAATCATAATAATGATGCGTATAAACATTTGTATGTACATTATCGTGGGGCATTGTATTCTATTATAACGCAATTTATAGCGGATACGGAAATAGCCAATGATGTGTTGCAAGATGTGTTTGTAGCGGTTTGGAAAAATATTGATAAATACGATGAAACCAAAGGCAGGTTATTTACTTGGCTGCATACTTTAACAAGAAATACAACCATAAACACCACACGTTCCAAAAATTATAAGAGCCAACAAAAAAACGATACAATCGAAGATTTTGTATATACCTTAGACTTAAATGATACACACCAGCAAAATATTAATACTATTGGGCTAAGAAAGCAAGTGCATCTTTTAAGAGAAGATTATAAAAACGTATTGGAATTATCTTACTATAATGGATTTACCCAAGAGGAAATAGCTAAAGCACTTGATATTCCCATTGGGACTGTTAAAACAAGGTTAAGAAATGCATTAATAGAACTAAGAAAACAATTTGTATAATTGAATATAGAAAATTACATATCATCAGGAATTATTGAGCAGTACGTAATGGGATTATGTTCTGCCGAAGAAAAAAATGAACTGGAGCTTTTGCGTCATAAGGATGCTGTATTGAACAAAGCCATCATCAATTTTGAAATAGAATTTGAGCAAAGAATGATGCGTAATGCCTTTTTGCCTGGCGTACAAACGGATGATAAAATTCTAGCATCTTTGCAAGCTTTGGGTACGCCAGTGGTTTCCATAAATACAAACACAAAAAAGACAACGAAATTCAGTTGGGTAAAAATAGCGGCGGCTGCATCAGTATTATTATTTGCTGTAAGTGCATTTTTTAATTATACCCAGTACGAAAAAAATAAGGCACAAGCAGCAGAGTTGGCAGCTAAAAATAATTTACCACAGTCGTTGCCTGTAGCAAATTATAGCATTTTAAAGGACCCCAACATTACGCCTGTAGCCATGATGGGAGTTGGTTATCATGCTATATGTAGGTGTACCATGTTTTGGGATAAAAAAACTGGTAAGGCTTATGTAATGATACATCACCTTGTGCCATCTGGCGATAATAATGAATACCAACTTTGGGCAAATGTAAATGGCAAACAAGTAAGCGTAGGCATGATTAACGATGCCATTAGGGATCGTTTTATAGAAGTAAGTGGTGTACCCGAAGGATCCAAAGAGTTTATTGTTACCATGGAAAAAAATGGGGGTGCTACTGTGCCAGATGCGGATGTGGTGTTGAAGGGGACGGTATAAATTCATTTTTCAATTGTTCTTAACGCCTTTTTTATAATATAAGCTGTTTCCTTCGTCTTACTTTCTTTCTCCCATTTTTTACAAATATTTTTTACAAACTCTGGTTGCGTTTTGCTAGCATCATTTAGCCAATTGGCCACACTATTTTGTACATACAATGCGTTGTCATTTCTTAGTGGCTCCAATATGCTTAAAGCTAGTTCAGGATTTTGTTTTAAAATATCTATGTGCTCACACCAAACACCTCTTGGCCTTGTAGCTTCGCTGGCAAAACGTCTAACGTTTTCATCCTTTGAGGTTGCCCAAGTAGAAAGTATAGAAATTGTTTCATCAATTTTCTTTGCAAGAATAGGCCTTACAGAAAGCCAAGCAATTTCTCTTACACCAAAATGCGCATCAGCTGCAAATGGTTTTATTTGCTCTAATGTTTGCTTAAGTGTAAGCTTTTCATTTTTGCTTATGCAATAACATGCCCAGCACCTTACAGTATCTGACGTATGTGTGGCTAAAATTTTAAATAGTGTTTTGTCTTTTTTAGTCTTAGATGTTGCAAATAAAGTTTCGCCTATGGCTTCATTTATAGTGTTAATTGTTTTCTTTTTTAAATTTTCTACAGCCTTTATACTAGGAGAGAGGTACTGTTTTCTATCCAATTGAGAAAGTACGTTCGTAAGCAATTTTAAAGAATCAATAGCAAGCCATTCCATTAAGTTTACGGTTTCTATTTCTCCATTATTAAGCTGCGCTAAAATATTAGCTGGAATATCTTTTAGAGACCTTGCGCCTTTTCGTTTTTCTACCATCATTAATTTGAGAACTTAAATGTTTATCAAGCAATTTATAATTTATATAAACACCACGAACAATTTAGTAAGGGATATTATTCTTTAAAAACTCATTTTAGTGCCTACAATAACTGCTATTGCTTTTGGGTTACTATTCTGCACATTGATTTTCGACGACCAATACGATCCATCAATATATAAAATTTGTAAAGCCTTCAGTTTCGTTTTTATAGAAAATCGTATTCCTTGCCTAGTAAAAAAGCCTTGTATTCTTACTATATTTTGCTCAATTATTTTATTTGTTGTATCAAGTTTTAAACGAGGCTCGCCAATGTTTGCATATCCAACACCCAGATATGGAGATATATAAATGTTAGCTTTTTTATTCAAGTAAATATTTCTTCCCAAATTTATACCTGCCAATAGAACAGAGCTATTTGTCTTTTGAAAAAGATAATCTGAGTTGACATCTTTTATTTGTTGGTTGTATTTTATAGCATTAAAATCAAGCACAAATTGAGTAAAGTAAAATTTATTTAGCTTGTATTCTATACCGGAGTTTAATGCTAAAGAATTTTTATAGGATTTTGCAAAAGCAGATATAGGGAAAAACATACCGATAGAAGAGGAGAAAAATGTTTTACTACTATCTTGCGCATAAGAAAAATAATACGTTAAAGAAAATAGTAAAATTACAAATATTTTTTTATTATAAAATGGCATCACAATTTTTTAAATGTTATATAAAAAATGGTTGCTAATTTTTTACATAGTAACCATTTTTAAATTAAATATTTTTCTTTAGGAGTTTATTGTACAGTAAAATACCTTTTTCTTTATGTAATATTAAAGTTGTGAAGCAGCATAAAAGCACTATTATGGCTAACATAAACAATTGCCCACCATCTCCTTTAGATTCTATACCCATTACTGCTAAGTGAGATAAAATAGCACCGCCCATTAAACCCATGCCTAGTAAAGCTCCTATGATTACTGTTGAGGGAAATAATAATAAAATACTGGCTACCAATTCTATAATGCCTGTACCAATTCTGCC
>JANOZW010000034.1:0-12151 GCA_031429575.1 Ferruginibacter sp. | reverse complement strand
TCTACTGCCACCGGGTTTTGCAAAGCATCTAAGGTTTGTATGCTCCAAATAAATCGCTTACCGTTCCCTTTCACTGTGCCATCCCAACCTTTTTTTTGTGTTAAAGAATCTACTTTTTCTTCTGCCACAAAACCAAGTATGCCTTGTGGTTGCCAAATAAATTGTGTTCTTTCAATAATAATTTGGTCTAGTAAAGGCTGGTTGCTACGCAATGCCTGCATGGGTGTTTGATGTTCCAATACTTCAAAAACTTGTAGGCGATAATTGGTGGCGCCTTGTGGCTTTGGCACAAGCGGCGTCCAACGAAAAGTAATAGCCGTTCTTGCTTTTGTAATATCTAGTTCTTGTTCATTTGCAGGCATCATGCAAATGGGTAATTGTGCGGCTGCTATATAAAATGAGCCACATCTTTCTAGAGAAAGTGGTGCATAAGTAGTAGGCTCCACCAACTGAACACATAGCTGATAATTGTCTGCCGGTAATTTACCAGTTCTATTTAAACTCTTTTGGTACTTTCCTGTAAACTGCTGTATTTCCAATGGAAAAACCACTGCTGCATTATACACAGAATTACCATCTGGCAAAATAACCACTTGTGCAAGATTCATATTGGTAGTAGAAACTTCAGTGCCATCAGATGCTTTTAATATTGCTTTTATTTTCACTCTTTTTGTTGGCCCCTGACCACTCCCGCCTTGGTTATTTACAACAAGTGTAATAGTACCTTGCGTAATGGACCATTTGCTAAGTGTAGCAGGCGGGCGAGTACTTAGCACTAAGTTTGTTATTGGCTGGGCATGTACTATTACTGTGAAAAGTAAAAATAATGCTATTAATATTTTGTGTTTCATAATTTCTATTTTTTTTCAGCATCTATGTTAGGCTGACGTATTTTAAAAAAAGACTTCAAATTACAGTTATCTCATGTCTTGTGTCTATTATCTTGTATCTAAAACCGATACTGAAACCCTGTACGCACCGTGCTTTCCAAATAATGGGCACCAATATATGTGCTACCTAACTGATCTCCGTATTTATAATAATTGGTTGTTAAAAAATTTGTCCAAGTTAATTTTTTATTGATGTTATAATCTACATTGCAGCTAGCTATTACATTATGCTCTGGCGTAAAACTATTGAATGTGCTAAGTGTATATTGCAATTGCCCTCTCAATTTTATTTTATCTTTTGCCACAGGCACAGCAAGCCCTGCACTTAATGTGGCAAAAGTTATTTTTGCTAGTGATGCATCGTTGTAAAAATACATTGCACTAAAATCTGGCGATATTTTTCTATTGAAATAAACAGGAATATAAGAAAGTAATCCCGTGTGTGTATTGTTTAAAGATGTAACTGCAGCACCGCCACCAAAAGGTATTAGCGTTTCTTTGTAATTGCTATAATTATAACTTACACTTATGGTGTTACTCATTTTTGTATTGCTCCAAGTGTAGGTTGGGTTCACGCCTAAATCTGTACTTACATTTTTTATACTAGTGCCACCAGGAGCTAATATACCAGCAGTATTAAAACCAAAATTATTAAAACTTACATTCAAACTAAATTTATCATTAAACTGTGTGAACCAATTTAGGTTTCCAATAATTTGTTTTGCCACAGGCGAAATAGTACCAGATACATTATTGAAACGCTGCCCAATACTTGCTACTACGTTGGTTTTATTTTTCCATGCATTAAAACGAGTGTTGAGTGTATAATCAAATCTATCGGGCTGCATGTATGGATACCCAGGCAGCTGAAACCCTGCACCAATATATTTTGCACCAAGCCCAATATCAAAATTTGTAGATTTTTTTCCGAAAGAAAAATTGGCAGCATAATCTGATGTGGTACTCATTTTGGCTTCTATAAATGGTTTGAACCCTTTGGCAGCAGGGTTTGCAGTATCATTTACATTTGTTGTATAAATGGAGTTAGCGCCTTCCGATTTTATATACCAGCCTTTATTAAAATCTTTGTTTACCTGTATGCTTGTGGTAAAACCTTCTTGCGGTGTAATGGGTATTAGCGGTGGGGTACCTACAGAGCTTACAATATCTTTTCCTTTTGCAAAATTAAAAGCCACTAAATAATTGCCTTCTTTTTCTTTGCCAATGCTAAACATATAATGACTACGCTTGTATGCACCCTGCACACTTGGCAATGGCACTGGGGCATAATCTATAGCCGCTTGCGAATTACCTGCAAAAAATTTAAATCGATAGTCGCCTGGCTTTAATGAAAACCCTGCACCAAAAATACCAATATCGCCGGTGGATAAATCAGAATATTTTAAGTACTGAGTACCCAGCTGAAACTCTGCCCATTTGTACGTGGGGTTTAGTCCAAAATTATTCATAGGGTTGGTAAGAAACTGCCCAATATTTTGTTTTTTTATACCTGCAAATGGCCCTGCAAAATTGGTAGGGAATGCCGCAAAATTAACATTCATTGGCAACGAAAAATTCTTACCAAATTTTATTGTTGGCATAAAATTAAACCGTACTTGGTTCCATGGTCGGCGAGGTGCATAGCCAGTAAAGTTTGTGGGATTTCTATCTAGCCCATAGCCTTCGTAGGTAATGCCAGCTGTGCCACTTATGCTTACAGGTTTTTTCTTTTGCGCATAAATTTGTAAGCTTGCTATGGTAAATATGATGAGTAAAAATTGTTTCATGTTGGTTAGTTTAATTGGTAATGTAAATATGATATTTAGTTTTTGGTTAAAAAAGAGGGATTGTATATGCGTGGGAGTTGGGTGTATAAGTGTGATGGCTTTATTTATAGTAGTCTAGGAAGTCGCAGCCATAAAAGTGTATTTTCCGATAAATAAAATAGTGGAAATTTATAGCTAAACCAAGCCAAACAGAAAAGTTGACGTAAGTAAATTTGCCAATGGTTGTTGCATCCTATGAGGGCTTCCCAATGCGGAGGTGATAAATAAATCGGTAGTGTTTATATGTAAAAGATAAAGGCGATCATCGGTCGCCTTTAATATTAAAGAATATATTTTTTACAAAATTAACTCACTCCCTTCTCTTTCATTATTTTATTTAACCATCGTAGCATGGCAAAAATGATGAACGTAGCAAACATTAATAAAGTAAAATTTACCCAAAAGAAATTTGCCTTATGCTCGTACCCATCCCACATGGTGGCGAGTAAGCCAGATAATTTATTGCCGATAGAGCTGGCTAAAAACCAACCACCCATCATGAGCGATGTAATGCGCACGGGGCTTAATTTTGATACGAGAGACAGGCCCATTGGACTAAGTAATAGCTCTCCAATGGTAATAACACCATAGGTGCCTATCAACCAAAAAACACTTGCTTTTTCTGCGCCGCTATTGGTAATATATGCTGCACCTACCATTACCAAAACAGATAGGGCAGATATTAATAAACCAAAAGCAATTTTTGTGGCAGTAGATGGTTCTTTGTTTTTTCTTCGTAAAAATGCAAAGAATGAAATAACGAGTGGCGTTAATAAAATAACCCAACCAGGGTTTATAGATTGACTAAGTGGTATGCCCCATAAAATAGCTTTTTCACCTTCGGCAGGAAGATTTTTGGGATCTGTATTTCTAAAATAAGTTGGGTAATTAAATTCTTTAATAACTTTTCCGTCTTTTTTTTGCACCCTAAACTGGGCATCATATAAGTTTATAGAATCTTTTTTATAGGTAACTTCTTCTGCTAATTTTACTGCTTTAAATGCATCGCCTGCTGTACCACTTACTTGCCTATTGGTATATGTATCTGCCCAAATAGTAAGTGCAGAGCCATTTTGCTTAAACACTGCCCAAAATAAAATAACCGCCGCAAAGATGGCGAGCAGCGCAGCTATGGGTCTTTTTTCATCTGCCGTTGCTTTAAAATATAATGTAGCATAAAAATAAATTACTGGTATGCAAGCAAAAATAAATGCATCGTTGCTATCGCTTTTAAATATATCGCCAGGTATAAGCCAACCTAATACACCTGCTATTATAGAAGGAATAAAAATGGTAAGCACAATTTTACTAAATGGCATATCAGCGGCACTAGCGGGTTTTAATGTATCGGCACCTTCGTAATGTTTTGTGCCAACAATAAAAATAATAACACCTAAAAACATACCGATGCCTGCGGCTACAAAAGCATACTTCCAGCCCCACACAATAATAATAGCGGTGCTAAAAAAATTGCAAATAAAGGCACCTACATTTATACCCATGTAAAATATATTGTACCCTTCATCTTTACGAGCAATAAATGTAGGGCTAGAATATACATTGCCCAGCAACGTACTAATATTTGGTTTAAAAAAACCATTGCCAAATATTACCAACGACATAGAGAGATAAAGCATGGGTAAACTATGCACTGCCATTAAACAATAGCCAACACCCATCATTAGCCCGCCAGCTATGATGGATTTTCGGTAGCCAAAATATCTATCGGCTAACAAGCCGCCAATAAAAGGAGTTAAAAAAACGAGCGCTATAAATGTGCCATACAAATCTGCAGCTTCTTTATTACTCATAGAAAAACCTTGCTCCACATTTTTTAGGTACAGCAAAAATATACCTATCATTAAATAGTAGCCAAAACGTTCCCACATTTCGCTAAAAAATAAAAATGGTAAGGCTTTAGGATGTTTTTTCCACATGGTTTTGTTGGTTTGAAAAAGGAAGATAAAAAGAAAAGGCGATACTTTGTGGGTATCGCCTTTGAATTAATGTATACATTAAAATCTATCTTACTCCATGCATCATTTTTTTAAGCAAAGGGCTAATACCTAATAGTACTAATCCTGCTATGCCACAGAGTACAACAAACATCATAAAGAAATTATAAATCGTTTTTAGCTGGAATCCTAAAAACTCTGGATAAGCAACTTTCACAAGTTTTTCTTTTTGTATCAAATCCAGTTGAGCTTGTGTCAAAGTTGAATCTTTTTCCGCTTTGCTTTTCTTGTAAAATATTTTCTCGAAGTCTAAACCGTTTTTATTAGCTTTTTCATAGTCAATAGAAGCAGCGACTTTCTTTCTTGCTAAATAAAATAAATCCGAACCCGTTGCTTCTTTTTGTCCATCTAATATCATTGCCAGTTCTACATTATTTGATTTTGCATCTTGATATTTATCCGTAGTTGGAGGTAATAGTGCACCTAAAACACCTGTAAGTGCATAACCACCAGCGTTACCTAAAAACCACACCCCCATTAATAGACTTGCAAATCGCTTCGGTGCTAGCTTTGCAACTAATGAAAGCCCAATTGGAGATAAACATAATTCCCCCCAAGTATGAAGCAAGTATAAAATTATCATCCAAATAATTCCAACTTTTCCAGCTGTACCTAAGTCTTTTACTTGGGTTGCTATGATCCAATACCCCAAGGCTATTAGCAATAAACCCCAAGCTTGTTTTACAGGTGAAATTGGCTCTATTCCTTTTTTACTCATCCAAATCCAAAGCCAACTAAATGGGAATGCGAAAGCCATTACAAATATACCATTGAAATTTTGTACCATCGATGCGGGAACTGTCCATCCAAAAAGCCTTGTATCTGTTTGTTTATCTGCAATAAAAGTTAATGAAGAACCTGCTTGTTCAAATGCACCCCAGAAAAACATCACAAAAAAGCAAACAATGTATAAAACCCAAATTCTTTCTCTTTCTACTTTGGTAATAGTTTTATCAGATATAATTAAAAACCCCAAAGCAATACCAGAAGCAAAAATAAAAGGATAAAGCCATGATTTAATTGCTGACACACCTGGCCCCCCCATAATTAAATGTAACCCGTAAGTAAGAATTACAGCTAGCACAGCAGATATAATAATACTTGTAGTGGAAAATTTTGCTTGGTCAGATTCACCTTCAGGAATATCGGAAGCTTGTGGCTTGCCGCCTATAGCAACGCCTTCTGGTGTAACAACATATTTATTTTTAACGATTAGAAAAATAATTGTTCCTATAAACATAGCAATTGATGCAGCTAAAAAGCCCCACTTAAAAGCAGACAAATCTCTGATACCTTCATATTCTTTATCTCCAAAAAATGGACAAATGAACTGCCCTAGAGTAGCTCCAACATTTATAGCAAAATAGAAAATTGTAAAGGCAGAGTCTAATTTGTTTTTTTGAGAAGGTGGATATAAACTACCAACCATTGAGGAAATGTTTGGCTTAAAAAACCCGTTTCCAAAAATAACTACCAATAAAGCTATCCACATTACATTGGTAGCTAAAGGAAGATTAGTATTGTATAAAGAAGCACTTAGAAAAAGTAATAACTGACCAACACCCATAGCTGTACCACCAAGAATAATGCAATTTCTATTTCCTAAGAATTTGTCGGAAATATATCCTCCTAACATAGGAGTTAAATAGCATAAACCTAAAAAGCCGCCATAAATTATGGATGCTTCTGTATCGCCTTTCAATAAAGCGTCAGCAATAAATAAAGATAGGATGGCTCTCATTCCATAAAAATTAAACCTTTCCCACATTTCTGTAGCCGATAACGCCCAAAGTCCTTTTGGATGTTTTGTTTGTATTTGTTGTTCCATCATAATTACAATTTTAGTTCTAGTATATTTTTGATAATTGAACACCCAAAATAGGTAATTCTTTTTACTTATGAACAAATCAATATAAACACCAATAATTTTAGCATTTTGGAAAATCGCTTTAACATCTTTTTGTAAAAAATGTTTTTATGATTAGAAAGGTTTTAATTTCGCCAACATTGAATGAATAAATCTTAAATATTATTTGAAAATGAATATCCTCATAATTGGTGCTGGTGGTAGAGAACATTGCTTTGCGTGGAAAATAAAACAAAGCCCCCTTTGCGAAAACCTTTTTATAGCTCCAGGTAATGCAGGCACGGCAGATTGTGGTACTAACCTAGATATTGCTATAGCGGATTTTGAAAAGCTAGCTGCTACTTCTTTGGAAAATAAAATAGATTTAATACTCGTTGGCCCTGAAGAACCTTTGGTGAAAGGTATTGTAGATTATTTTAAAAATAACGAAGCACTTGCTCATATAAAAATAATAGGTCCATCTCAAGAGGCAGCACAACTAGAAGGCAGCAAAGCTTATGCAAAAGATTTTATGATGCGCCATGGCATTCCTACAGCTGCTTACAGAGAGTTTGTGGCTACAGATTTTGAAACTGGTATCGAGTACATAAGTAAGCATGATATGCCCTTGGTAATAAAAGCAGATGGATTGGCAGCTGGTAAAGGGGTGTTGATTTGTAATAGCCAACTAGAAGCTAGGGCGGAGTTTGAGTTGATGCTGATGCGCTCAAAATTTGGTGATGCAGGAAAAAAAGTAGTGATTGAAGATTTTTTGCAAGGTATAGAAATGAGTGTATTTGTATTGACGGATGGTAAAAATTATGTGTTATTGCCAGAGGCAAAAGATTATAAGCGCATTGGCGTAGGTGATACCGGATTGAATACTGGCGGTATGGGAGCAGTAAGTCCTGTACCAATTATGACGGATGCATTAAGAGAAAAAATAATTACAAAAATTGTAGAACCTACCATACTAGGTTTGCAAAAAGACAATTTAGATTACAAGGGTTTTGTTTTTATAGGTTTGATGATAGACAAAGAAGATCCTTTTGTAATAGAGTACAATTGCAGAATGGGCGACCCTGAAACTGAAGTAGTAATACCAAGACTAAAAAATGATTTGGTTGAATTATTGCTAGCTACTGCATCTGAAACCCTTGATGGTACAATAATACACACGAAACCATCTAGCGCAGTAGCTATGGTAGCTGTGAGCGGAGGCTACCCAGGCGTATATGAAAATGGAAAAGTTATTGGCGGATTGAACTCGTATGATTTACCCGATAGCTTATTGTTTCATGCCGGTACAAAGCAAGTAGGAGAGGATGTGGTAAGCAATGGCGGTAGGGTATTGGTGGCAGTTTCTTTTGGAGATAATATTACAGAGGGTGCAGAACAATCCGATTATTTATTGCAACAAATACATTTTGAAGACATGAAATATAGAAAAGATATTGGCTATGAGTTTAAGTAATTTTTTTTGAGAAAGTGTTTTTGCAAACAAAATTCTATATGTTTTTTGCAAACTAAATATATTAGTAAGAGCCTTTCTCACAAAGGATTTGAAATAAAATAAAAAATGTAAAAAATATTTCACAAAAAAAGATTTTGCACATTGTTTAATCAATTATTTATATCAACTTTGTCGCTATACTATTAAATACATCATCACACATTACAAATGGGCCTTTTTAATTTTTTCACTCAAGAAATTGCAATAGATCTTGGTACCGCAAATACCCTTATAATTCACAACGACGAAGTGGTGGTAAATGAACCATCGATTGTTGCGTTGGATAGAAATAATCCCAAACTTTTATTGGCCGTAGGTAAAAAGGCATTGATGATGCACGAAAAAACCCACGAAAGTATTAGAACCGTGCGCCCTTTAAGAGATGGCGTAATTGCAGACTTTAATGCTGCAGAGTTGATGATACGTGAATTGATAAAAATGGTATATCCTAAAAAACCATGGATAGCACCAAGCTGGCGTATGATGATTTGCATACCAAGTAGCATTACAGAAGTAGAAAAGCGTGCGGTAAGAGACAGTGCGGAGCAAGCTGGTGCAAAAGAAGTGTATTTAATACATGAGCCAATGGCTGCGGCACTTGGTATTGGTATAGATGTGGAAGAGCCTGTGGGAAATATGATTATTGATATTGGGGGTGGTACAACTGGTATAACCGTTATTGCATTGGCAGGTATTGTGTGCGACCAGAGTATTCGTGTAGCTGGTGATGAATTTACAGCAGATATTATGGAGGCACTTCGTCGTTACCATAGTTTATTAATAGGAGAGCGTACAGCAGAGCAAATAAAAATACAAGTTGGTGCTGCTATGAAAGATTTGGATAACCCACCAGATGATATTCCTGTAAACGGAAGAGATTTGGTAACTGGTATTCCTAAGCAAGTAATGGTGAGTTATCAAGAAGTAGCAGAAGCATTGGATAAAAGTGTGTTTAAAATTGAAGAAGCTATTTTGAAAGCTTTGGAAACTACACCACCCGAGTTGGCCTCTGATATTTACAGACGTGGTTTATATCTTACAGGAGGTGGCGCTTTGCTTCGTGGGCTTGATAAAAGGATAGCAGCAAAAATAAAGTTACCTGTCCACGTAGCTGACGATCCATTAAAGAGTGTGGTTAGGGGAACCGGTTTGGCACTAAAAAATTATGACAGGTATCCTTTTGTGATGCGTTAACGTAAACTTTCTTCATAGGAATTGGGAATTTGTAATTAGGATTGCTCTTCCCAATTCCTAATTCCAAATTACAATTGCCATATTCGTGCGTAATATTTTCCTTTTCATACGAAGTTATTTTAACCTGCTAATTTTCCTGTTTTTACAGGGGATTAGTATTTATTTTGTTGTGAGCTATAGCAAATATCATGAAGCTGCTTTTGGCAATACAATGAATAAATTTACTGGCGGTATAAACAAACAATACAATAAAGTAGAATATTATTTTCAACTCTCTCGTACAAACGATTCGCTTGTAAAAGCAAATGAAGTATTGTACAATAAACTGCGCAGCAATTTTAATTTGCCTGACTCTTCTAGCAGAACTACCATCGATACCATTAGAATAGATTCCATTATTACTTATAAAAGAATAACGTATTTGGGGGCAAAAGTAATATCTAACAGTATTTCATCTCAAAACAATTATATTGTGATAACAGGGCCTAATGTAAAATATTTTACAAAGTCTATGGGTGTGGTAGATGTAAATAATAATGTGGTTGGAAAAATAACAGAAGTAGATGGAGACTATGCTGTAGTGATGAGTTTGCTAAACAAGGATAGTAAGGTAAATGGTAAATTGTATGCAAATGATGAGAACTCAGGAATAGTGTCTTGGAATGGAGAAAGTACAAATATTTTATCGTTTAGTAATATACCCAAAAGCGCTGTTGTAAAAGTTGGGGATTCTGTAGTAACAAACATCAGTAGTTTTTTTCCAAAAGGACTTTTAATAGGTAGGATAACAAGCGTAAAGCCAGAAAAAGTAAATAATAATTTTAATATTTTACTAAAGTCTGCCGTAAATTTTAATAGCATAGAATATGTGTATGTGGTAGAAAATAAAGATGCAGAGCCTACAAAAAATATATTAGAAAAAGTAAAGCAGAATAATAAGTAATGAGTGTATTGGTAAAAAATATATTAAGGGCTATACTATTTATGCTAGTGCAAGTTTTTGTGTTAGATAAAATAGTGTTACATCAAATGGTAACGCCTTATTTGTATTTTTTGTTTGTACTTTGGTTACCATTTAAAATGCAACGCCCTTGGCTTATGCTCATTGCCTTTGCTTATGGTTTTATATTGGATAGTTTTAGGCACAACCCTGGTTTTCATGCGTCAGCTTGTGTACTTATTGCCTACGTAAGACCTTTTTTAGTAAATATTTTTATACCACAAGAAGGTGCAGATACAAACTTTGAAGAGCCATCTATAAAAAGTATGGGTGGAATTTTACCTTACGCCATTTTTATGAGCGTGCTATGTTTGTTACACAATGCATGGCTGTTTTTATTAGAGGCTTGGCAGTTTGGTAATTTCTGGTATTTTTTAGCTAAAACAATTTTATCTACCGTACTCAGTATTGCATTAATTATTGTTACAGAATTGATTTTTGTGAGGAAGCAAAAGTTTAGGACGAATACGGTTTAATATGGTTGCGGGTTTGTAGGTTACGAGTTGCGAGTTTGGAGAAGTAAATTAAAATTTGTTTGTCTATTACATAATCTATCGCAAAATCTATTGCATAATAAAAGTTGACAAAAGTTATATTGATGAAGGGCTGGGGGATAGAAGTGGAAATTATTTTTTGTGCTTTTGACAAAAAATGATTGTAACGTATAGCCCCATCAAATGATGAAAATTGATTTGTCGTTCACAGCCCAAAATTCTTAACTAAATATTTATTGAATTATCTAAACGACCTCAACGAAGTTAATGGGTAACGCAACCCTGAATAGCCCATCATATCAATTTTAATGTTTCCCACTGAAATAGGGCTTTCTACACGTAGCAATAAATGATTGGGATCATCGCTTACCCAAGCTGTCATTTTTTCGCCACCTTCGAAAATAGTTCCTTTAATAAGTAGGGGTTTAAACTTTATGGCATTGAATTTTCCGTATTGTGTTTTTATTTTTTCTTTGCCCATGTAGCGTATATATAAATGATAAATTTCATCATCTAAAAACATGTCAAAGGGGATTTTATCGCCCACGTTGTATTTATCCCAATTTATATTTCGAGCATAATAAATAGCACTTACCACATCTTGCATACAGTCTGTAATTTTAAATACACCATTAGTACTTACAGCAGTATTAGCTGTTTGATTAAAGGTTACATTATTGTATATTTTATGACCGCCTTCGTTTACATTTCTTAAAAATTTATATGGCGAAAGTGTAGCCGTATCTATATAGCTTTCGTAGCGATCTCTTACCTGAAAAAACTTATCGAAGAAAGGATATGTTTTACCATCTCCTACGCAATGATAAACGGGCTTGCCATTGAAACGATCGAGCGTAGTAGTGAAAGTAGCTTCGCCTGCACCAATGTATGCACCCATTGCATTGTAAAATACTTTCATAATTACTTTTTCGCCACTTTGGAAAGTAGTATTTCTTATACTGCAAAATTCTGATTTTTGTGCAACGGAAAATAGAGCACTGCATAAAATAATTACTGCAAGGAAAAAACGTTTTGTAAAACTTGTCATTTTTCTTTTATAATTTTTATTCTTAAAATTAGCAAACTTCCTACAACTGCTGGTATTACTAAATTGATTATCCAAATGCCCAAAGACGCTGCTTGTATGCCTATTAAATTATTGCTAAATAATTGCAATATTTGTAAGCTTGCCGCTGCACGTATGGGCAACTCTGTAAAACCAATTGTTGGTGCCATAGCCATTACCAAATAAAAAATGGTAAGTAGCCAATAACATGTAAAGAAACTTATTTGTACTTGCATTGCCTGCAATAACAAAATATACTGCAAAATAAATACTGTGTATCGTAAAAATGATAAAAATAAAATTCTTA
>JANOZW010000033.1:0-26622 GCA_031429575.1 Ferruginibacter sp. | reverse complement strand
CTAAAAATAATTTTAATTCTTCGATAATCTTTACATTTGCTGCAACCATTGAGTTTTGTTTTTTTAGTAGATTACAAAGAACTAATTTTAAGTTCGTAACTAAATGGTTTTTATTTTTTAAACACTAACTAAACAGCATTGCCCTAAATCCCCCGAAGGGGGACTTGTGAACCCTGAGACTTAAGTAAGGATTTTAATGTATCGATGAATATTTTTTATGCTCCGCAGATTTTTGTTTTTGGTTTTACTAGCTGAAAAGCCTTGATTTAGCTGCATTGGCGACGCTCCATTCAACAGTATATCTTTTTTCATCTTTTATTATGCAATACAATTTTATCTGCATTTTTTCGTTTTTACAGTAGTTTACAACAAATTATTACATTTGTATTATGAAAAAATTATTCTTACCACTTACTGTTATTGTTTTATTGAGTAGCTGTGCTATTTTTCAAAAGAAAGAAAAGCTCGGTTGCCCAGGCGATGCTACAGGGAAAAGTCAAGAACAAATAAGGGATGAAGGGGCTAAGAAGAAATATAAGGGCGGGAAGAAATTCTAAAAAGCTAGATTAAATATATTCATTGAAATTAAAAACCTACCCAGTTGAACATTTTAAGCTACCTAATTATTGTTGACTTGGTTATTCTAATAGTAGTTTGTAAAATTATTTTTGGATCTTTTAGTGTTTTTTCAAAAGCCTTACTGGGCCATATTTTCTCCGACTTTGATGACTTAAAAACTTTTCAAGCTTGGGAAAAAGAACATGATATGAGTCATAAAATAAATATTCTTTATTGGTTCATCCTTGCAATATTTGGAATTTCGCTTTTAGTATATAGTTTTTTAATAAAGCAATAAATTTCAAAAATTTTAAGGTTAAAGATTAATAACTCACATCCTCAATACTATCTTTAATAGCCAAATAACTCAAGTATCTTTCTTCAGAAATTGTGCCATCATTTACTGCTACTTTCACAGCACAGCCTGGTTCATTTAGGTGCACACAATTATTAAATTTACAGTCATTCATTACAGCCCTCATTTCGGGAAAGTATTGTGCAAGCTCATGCTTGGGTATATCTACAATGCCCATTTCTCGTATGCCGGGTGTGTCTATAATACTACCGCCAAATGGTAAGTCGAACATTTCTGCAAAAGTAGTGCTGTGCATACCTTTGCCGCTCCAATCGCTCACTGCAAGGGTTTTGAGTGTAAGGTCGGGGAAAATATAATTTATAAAAGTAGATTTACCTACGCCTGAGTGACCACTGAGTAATGTAATTTTATTAGCCAACAAATCTTTTACTGCTTCTGTGCCTTCGTTTTTTTCTATGCTCATGAGCATAATTTTATAACCAATGGCTTCGTAGTTTTTTTTTGCTAATGCAAATTTTGTCGTTTCTTTTTCAGTATATAAATCCGCTTTATTAAAAACAATAATGGCTGGTACTTTATATGCTTCTGATGTTACGAGAAAACGATCTATAAAACCAAAAGAAGTTTTAGGATCTTTGAGTGTAGCAAATAATAATGTTTGATCTAAGTTAGAAGCAACAATATGGTGTTTGTTTTTATTGTGTGGCGATACTCGGTTTATATAATTTCTTCGGTCATAAATTTTAGAAATAACCAAACTGTCTGCTTCTGCATCGGAGTCAACTTCTACCACATCGCCTACGGCTATTGGGTTTGTGGAGGTAATGCCTTTTATTTTTAATTTTCCTTTTATACGAGCGTTTATAAACTCGCCTTCGGCATTTTTTAAAATGTACCAACTACCTGTGCTTCTATAAACTGTTGCCTGCATGCGTGCAAGATAAATAAAAGGAAATAAATACTGTTTCTTGATTACTCATAATAATTAATTTTCGGCCGCTTCGCTGCGAAAATACTACTTGCCACAAAGGCTCGAAGACACGGAGTAGAAAAAATGCGTAGCATTTTTCCTTAGTGTCTTAGCGCCTTTGTGGCCAAATCATTTTTTTGAAAAAAAAATAAAAGCCTAACTTGTTAATAACGGTTGAAATTAATTCTATTATTTTTTTATGGAAACTTCCTATAAACCAAATACCGCAACAAAATTTCTATCAATAAAAAAAATGCAGCGCCAATAGCAAAGGGAAGAAATTTATCGGTAAATTTTGTAGTGCTTGTAATTTCTACTTTCGATTTTTCTAATTCATCAATGGTGGCATAAATGCTGGCTAGTCCTTCATTGTCTTTTGCACGAAAGTATTTTCCGCCACTTTCGTTGGCAATTTGTTTGAGTAATTTTTCATCTATAGAAACTTTCATGTTCCTCATTTCAATACCCAAAGGCGTTTGCACAGGCTGCATGGTATTGCCATCTGTACCTACGCCAATGGTATAAACTCGTATGCCAAATGATTTCGCAATTTCTTTTGCTGTTCTTGGGTCTATCAATCCGCCATTGTTTTCGCCATCTGTAAGCAGTACAATAATTTTAGATTTTGTTTTGCTGCTGCGCAATCTGTCCACACCTGTACCAAGTCCATCGCCAATGGCAGTGCCATCTGTAAGCAAGCCACTGTGTATATTTTCTATAGCTGAAATTAAAATGCCATGATCTGCTGTGAGTGGGCATTGTGTAAAACTTTCGCCTGCAAAAATAACAACACCAATTCTGTCGGATATTCTTTTGTTTACAAAATCAATCGCTACTTTTTTTGCTGCTTCTAGTCTGTTGGGTGTAAGATCTTGTGCTGTCATACTTCCGCTCACATCTATACAAAGCATAATATCTATGCCTTCACCTTCGGTATTTTGTTCATCATTTCTTGTTTGTGGGTTTGCCAATGCCACAATAATAAAACCCAATGCCAATATTCTGCAAATAAATGGCAAATGCCGCATGGCAGCTTTTGATGACGATAATCCTTTTGCAGCTGTTGTAGATACTTGTATAGATGCGCTCCTGCTATTGTTTGTTTTTATATACCAAAAAATTAAAAACGGCAATAGCAACAGCAAACCAAAAAGGTATGGTTGTGAGAATGTGATATTTGAAAAATAATCGAAAAGCAAGTTTTAATTTTTTGTGTGACGTAATTTTTCTATTTCTTCAATGGTGTTTTTTAAATAATTTAATGCCAACTCATTTTCTGTAAAAGATGGATGGTATTTGGCAAACTTAGTAGCATCGCCTGTTTGCAAAGCCTCGCCTGTTTGCAAAGCTGTTTCAGCATTAAGTTCATGCGCTTTTAATTTTATAAGAATTTCTTCTGTGGTTTTGTTTAATACATTTTGTCTTGATGCTTTGCTATAATATATTTTTAAAACATCTGCAAGCTTTGTGTGGTATTCTTTTACTGGTATGCTACCAGTTTCGTTTGCCTTACGAAGTTGCTCCAATGCTTGCATGGCTTCTTTAAATGCGTTTTGATTATATAGTGCGGGTAATTGTTTTTTATTTCTTCTTAGATACCTAATTAGAAAAAATAAGAATATTAGAAATGCCAATACAGCTGCACCTATTATAATCCATAGCCAATTAAAATATTCTACTTCGAGTATTGTTTTTATATCTCTCGGATTACCTTCTTTATCTATGGGCATGTAGCCCACGTTTATTAATATGGAATCTGTACTCAAATTTTGTGATACAGTATTCAAATGATTTATACGAAATAGAAAAGATGGAAAAGCGAATGAACCCGAATCAAAACTCGTAAAAACAATTTTTTGTTGCCAAGCATATTTGCCATTTGTATTATTAATATTTCCACCAGTTTTTTCAACAACATCAAAATGCTCCAATGAATCTGGAATAGCAATATCAATTTTATAATCTGCAGAAGGTAAATCTATATTGAGGTTGTAGGTAATTTGTTCGCCAATAAGAATCTCTCTTTTATCAACAGTGGTACTAATGGCTTGCGCAAAACAAAAAAAATGTGCAAGCGTAAAAGTCAATGCTATCAAGCTTCTTCGTAAATATATTGTATAAATAGGTTTCATTGTTTGCTGGCTACTTTCTCTTTAAAAAGAATTTTTGTAAAATCTTTACATAGTCATCATCTGTGCGTACGTGCAATAATTCGGCACCTGCTTTTGTAAAATATCTTTTAGCTGTATCCGTTTGCTCAAAAAAATATTGTTGATAATTATGTCGTACCAATGCATCGTCACTGTCTATCCATTTTACTTTTTGTGTTTCTGCATCTTTTAATTGTAGTAACCCTGCTTCGGGTAATTGCATATCCATTTTATCATATACTTTTATACCTATCACATCATGTTTTCGTCCAATTACTTTCAAATCGTTTTCATAACCTGTAGCTAAAAAATCGCTGAGTATAAACGCAATGCTTTTTTGCCTCGTGGTGTTGTTAAAATATTTTATGGCCTCATCTATGTCTGTACCGTTAGATGTGGGCTCTACAGATAATAATTCTCTTACAATAAACAATGCATGTGCTCTCCCTTTTTTTGGTGGAATATATTTTTCTACTTTATCGCTAAAAAATATTACACCTACTTTATCATTATTGCTCACTGCACTAAAAGCAATAACGGCGGCCATTTCTATAATTAAATCTTTTTTTCTTTTGCCTACAGTGCCAAATAAATTGCTGGTGCTAGTATCTACCAACAACATCAATGTAAGTTCTCTTTCTTCTTCAAATAATTTTGAAAACGGCGTAGAAAAACGTGCACTTACATTCCAATCTATAAAACGAACATCATCGCCAGCGCTGTATTCACGCACTTCTCTAAAGCTCATACCCTTGCCCTTAAACGCAGAGTGGTACTCGCCTGTAAAGAGATGTGTGGTTATCTTTTTACTTTTTATTTCGAGCTCACGAACTTTTTTCAGTATGTCGGTTGTACTTTGCATGTTATCTATGATGTGCTTTGCACATCTTATCTCCATGGGTTTCACCCATGGTTACTCAAAGTGAACCCCTTCGGGGTTCGTTGTTATATGTTCCTTTGTTATAAATTATAACCTAAAAATATTTTAGAGCCAGTCTTAATACTAAATACTAAGTACTCAATACTCTCACGGCACATTCACCACCCTCAATATCTCATCAATAATATTTTCTACGTTCACATTTTCTGCCTCTGCCTCATACGTAAGCCCAATGCGGTGGCGCAATACATCTTTGCAAACATTACGCACATCATCTGGCACTACATACCCACGTTTGTTTAAAAATGCATATGCTTTTGCTGCCAATGCCAAATTTATACTTGCTCTTGGCGAACCACCAAAACCTATAAGTGGTTTTAGTTTTGCCAAATTATATTTATCAGGAAAACGAGTGGCAAATACAATATCTAAAATATAGGTTTCTATTTTTTCATCTACATATACTTGTCTTACTAATTCTTTTGCAGTAAGAATTTCTGTAGTAGAAGCAACAGCATTAATTTTTTCAAAATGTAAGCCTTGTGTATTTTGCCTAATAATCATTTGCTCTTCTGCTTTTGTAGGATAACCCACCACCACTTTCAGCATAAAACGATCTACCTGTGCTTCGGGCAAAGGATACGTTCCTTCTTGCTCTATGGGGTTTTGCGTAGCCAATACCAAAAATGGTTCTTGCAATTTATAACTCGTGTCGCCAATGGTTACTTGCCGCTCTTGCATGGCTTCTAACAAGGCACTTTGTACTTTTGCAGGTGCACGGTTTATTTCATCTGCTAAAATAAAATTTGCAAATATTGGTCCCTTGCGTACATAAAATTCATTTTTGCTTTGGTTGTAAATCATCGTACCCACCACATCGGCAGGTAACAAATCTGGTGTGAACTGTATTCTGCTAAATTGTGCATGTATCGTCTCTGATATCGATTTTATGGCCAATGTTTTTGCAAGGCCAGGTACACCCTCTAATAAAATGTGTCCATTGCTTAAAAGCCCTATCAGCAAACGCTCTATCATGGTTTGTTGGCCTACAATTACTTTGCTGAGTTCATCATTTATTCGGGTAACAAATCCTGCTGCATGGTTTATTTTTTCGTTGAGCAAGCGAATGTCTTCTGCGGTTTGTAACATATTGTATGTTTATTTTTTCTTGTATTGCAAATTAGGTGCTACAAATCTAAAAATTAGTATTAGTATTAAAATCTTTGTTAAAAAGAGGGTTACGAGTTAGGAGTTGCGGGTTACGGGTTGTTTAAGTTCATATCTCAATAAGTCATAGGAGAGATTATATTTGTTAATACTGCTCGAATAAAAAGAACCCGTAACCCTTAACCCGCAACTCTTAACTTAAATACTTCCCTACTATCGGCACCCTGCGCCCAACACCAAATGCTTTTGGAGATACACGGATAATGGGGCAAAATTGATTGCGTTTGTATTCATTTGTGTTTACCATTTTCAATGTTCTATCCACCAATGCTGCATCGAACCCTTGCGCCTTTATGGCTTGCGGGTCTTTTTGTAATTCTATATATTGGTACAAAATTTTATCGAGTGTATCATAGTCAGGCAAGCTATCGCTGTCTTTTTGGCCTGGCCTTAGCTCTGCACTTGGGGGTTTAGTAATTATATTTTGTGGAATAATTTCTCCGTTTCTATTTATATATTTTGCCAATTCGTAAATCTGTAATTTGTAACAATCACCTAAAACACCCAAGCCGCCTGCCATGTCGCCATAGAGTGTTCCATAGCCAGTAGCCAATTCACTTTTGTTAGATGTGTTTAGCAATATGTACCCAAATTTATTGGCAATGGCCATTAATAAATTTCCTCTTGTACGGCTTTGTATATTTTCTTCGGCAATGCTAAAAGGTAAATCGGCAAACAAAGGTTTTAGTTCGGTTAAAAAAATTTCGTAAATATTTTTTATAGGAATAATATTGTAATCATTTTTTAAATTGATGCTCAGCTGCTCTGCATCTGACACCGAATGACCAGTAGAAAATTGTGAAGGCATCAACACGGCTTTTACATTTTCTGCACCCAAAGCCTCGCACGCAAGCGCAAGCGTAACTGCGCTATCAATGCCGCCGCTGCTGCCGAGTATGGCTTTTGTAAAACCCATTTTTGTAAAATAATCCTTAATGCCCATAATAAGCGCATCATAAATTTGCGGAATATTTAATGTAGCTTGTAGTGTTTCAGGATTTAATTCTCTGTCGGGAATATGATTGGCTGGTTGTATAATTTCTCCTTCAATAGTGCCATCATCATTTAAAATAAAAGATTGCATATCTTCTTTAAACGATGCCAATTTGCCGCAGAGGTTTGCATGCTTATCAAACACGAGTGAGTTGCCATCAAAAACAATTTCTGTTTGGCTGCCTACGCTGGCGCAATAAAACATTGGGATTTTATATTTTGTAACGTTGGCTTTTATGGTAGCGTATCTATCTAAATCGTGCGTATAATCAAATGGCGATGCAGAAATATTCAGCATCACATCTGGCGAATATTTTGTGAGGATATCCATCGGGCAATTTATGTACAAAGGATTATCGCCAAGGTTCCAAATATCTTCACAAATGGTGAGTGCTATTTTTTTGCCTTTGTATTCAATAATGTTCCATTCGTTGGCTGGTTCAAAATATCGGTCTTCGTCAAACACATCGTAGGTGGGCAAACAGGTTTTGTGGGCAATATGTTTTATTTCTCCATCTGCTAAAAAGTAGGCGCCGTTAAACAAATCCTTGCCTTCTATTGTTGCATTGCGATGCGGCGCACCTACAATTACCGCTATACCAACAGCATGTGCTTTTATTTTATCAATAGCAGCATAACACTTTTCTATAAAATCATTAAAATATAAAAAATCTTTTGGGGCATAGCCACATACAGATAATTCGCTAAACATAATGATATCGCCATTTTGCAACTTTGCTTGTTCAATAGCCGCTATAATTTTTTCGGTATTGGCTTCTATATTGCCAATATGGTAGTTTTGTTGTGCTAAAAATATTTTCATGATGTAATGTAATTTCACCGCAGAGAAAAAGAGAGGCTGAGTTTACGCAGAGTATCTCTGCGAAAACTCCTTTTACTCCTTTCTCTGCGGTTACCTATAAAAAACTCAAATTAACTTAATCTTTACCAATAATTCGTTTCTTTTGCAAAGTTAAATATACTCTTTATGCGTTTGTTATTTAGTTTGATAATTTCTATTTGCCTTTTTTCTTGTGGCAATAAAGATATACCCGATGTATCTAATATAAAAGTGGAATTGAAAACCCAGCGATTTGAGCAAGCTTTTTTTGCGCTAGATACGAATAATATTATGCCGCAGTTGGATAAACTCATCGCAAATTACCCCGCATTTGGCGAAAACTTTATGGGAACCATTCTTGGTATTGACCCAAAATGGTCAACAGATACGGTTGCTAAATCTATTAAAGAATATATCTCTTATAGCCGAAGCGTATTTGATGAATCGCAAAAGCTGTTTAAGGATTTTTCGCCTTATGAAAAAGAGATAAAAAAATCGTTACAATTTGTAAAATACTATTATCCTAAATATAAAATCCCAACAAAGGTTATTACCTACATTGGCCCAGCAGATGGATATGGAGATATTTTAGATGAAGATATTTTTATTGTAGGCTTACATGCGCATTTGGGAAAAGATTTCCCGTTGTATAAAACAGGTATGGTGCAAGAAACTTATCCTGATTATGTTACGGCTCGTTTTGCGCCAGATTATATTGCTGTAAATTGTATGAAAAATATTGTAGCAGATATGTATCCCGAAAAAACGGATGATAAAAGATTGCTCATACAAATGGTTGAAAATGGAAAGCGCTTATTTCTACTAAGTAAATTTTTACCAGAAATAACAGAGAATAAATTGATAGGTTACACAGAAGCGCAAATGAAAGATTGTTATAAAAATGAACCAGCTATTTGGAGTTTATTTGTGCAAAATAATTACTTGCAAATGGCCGACAATAACCTCATAAAAAGTTATGTAAGCGAAGGGCCCAAAACACAAGAGCTAGGCGAAAAAGCCCCTGGTAATATAGGCTCATTTGCAGGCTGGCAAATTGTAAAAAAATATGCATCAAAATATCCTGATATAAAAGTGGATAGTTTGATGCGTATGGATGGGGAGAAGTTGTATCAGGAGACGAAGTATAAGCCGTAGGTGCTTTTATATTTCTTTAAGTTGGAAATTTTATAATGTCTAATTCCTTGAAATCATCAAATTCATTTTTATTTGAGTCGTAAATATCCTCAATAATTCTAAACTCTTGAACACTATGTTCAAAATAGGAGTTAGGTACATATTCAATTGCTAAAAAGATTTTTTGAGAAATTAATAAATACATGTTGTTATCATAGGTAATACGTATTTCATCTATAAATAATTCTCCATATTTTTCTTTAAATTCATCAAGCTCAACTAGGCGATCAAATCCTTTTAAATTAATATTCTCTTGTATATCTATACTTGTTAAATTATTTTTAAATATTCCTAGGTTTGTTTCAAAAAAAATGTCCTTGTATTCAGCCACATCTTTATTTTGACAATATAAAATGTTTTTTAATAAGGGTCTATTCATATTGACATTTATAAAGTATAAAAAATTATTCGATATTTTTTAACTGACTAAAACTTGTAGATTGATTAGCTCCATGAATAATTGCTAAAATGAGAATGTTACTTTCTATAATTTTGAAAATGATTGTCCATTTATGACACTTAGCTTGTCTGTAAATATTATTTTTATGTGGTAGTCTTTTACACTTTACAAACACCCATGGATTTTTTTGAATGGCTTCAAAGGTTTCGTAAAAATCATCAATTACTTTAATGGCATTCCAAGGTTGTTCTTTTTTGAAAGCAATAAAAATTTCTATATCAAATAAATGCTCTTGGGCATTATTAGAAATATTTACCGAGTAATTTTTTCCAATGCTTTTCGCCTTTTTGTCCATATTTTTTTTGATTCTTTCAGTGATATACTATTTCCTTTCTCAGCATCTTCAATCATACTTTTAAATTCATTATCTGAAATTGGATTACCTGCTATGGCAAAAGATTTTTTAGTTTTTTCTACATCTGCTTTTACATTATTAGACATTGTATCCCACCAATCATTATCTGCATCTATTTCTAACATGGCATGCATCATTTTTACCACTTTTACATGAGCAGTATCAATGTACTTTTTTACTTCTTGTCGCATTTCTTTTTCAGCGTTCATAATAGTGTTATTTATAACAAATTTACTCTATTTTCTTATTCAAAAGGTAGATTTCCCTGGTCTCGGTTCTTGTCCCACGAAACGTTCGCTAAATTCTTACATTAAATAAAAAAGCACTCAATACTTTTAAAACGAGTACCAAGTGCTTTTTCAATATTTTTTAAAAACTAAGCCGCCACATTCAACGCCACCACTACCTCCTCAGGTTTTCTCCCCAGCGCCTTCATAACCCTAAAATGGGAAGCCACGGCTTGCGCCAATGTATCGTATTTGTTATAAGGCAAATTAAATTCTTTACATTTTTCCATTACTATTTTACTAATAGCTGGGTAGTGTATATGGCTCACTTTTGGAAAAAGATGATGCTCTATTTGAAAATTTAAACCACCAACAAACCAAGAAATAATTTTACTATTCATAGCAAAATTAGCCGTGGTTTTTATTTGATGCTCTGCCCATGCTGTTTCTATGGCTTTTGTTTCGTCTAATGGTACATGCTCAAACTCCGTATTTTCTACCACATGCGCTAATTGAAATACAAAAGACAATGTAACGCCTAAAGCTGCATTGGTTAATAAATATCCACCAAACCAGTTCCAAAAACCAAATACAAATATGGGTAAAACCATAAACACGCCCACATAATAAATTTTAGTAACCCAAAAAATAATATGATTTTTTGTGCTCATTTCCCAAGCATCGGTAGTATAAATTTTACGCTTAAAATATTTTTGAAAATCCATATTAAAAATCCAAAATAAAGTAGAGAGCGCATAAATAGGAGTGAGGTATAAGTATTGTACTTTGTGTGCAGGCACCCATTTTTGACTTTCGCATTGGCGAATAATGGGGCTTTTTGCAATGTCATCATCAATGCCATCTACGTTGGTGTATGTATGGTGTATGATGTTGTGTTTTTGTTTCCAAAAGTAGGAGCTTGCACCAAGTAAATTTGCAGATAAACCAACAAAATCGTTCAGTTTTGTATTGGTACTATAGCTACCATGGTTGGCATCGTGCATTACAGCAAAACCAATACAGGCCATAATATAACCAAGCGGTATGCACAACAACACATTGTATATAGCAGATAAATTGCCAAGCAGCATGAGCAAGTAAATACCGATGGCGCCGCCAACTAAAATAAAAGTTTTAATGTACAATCGCCAATCGCCAGTTTTTTGAATATTGTTGTCTTTAAAATAAGCGTCCACACTCGTTTTCAAGCTTGTAAAAAAAGCATTGTCTTTATTATTGAATATTACTTTTGCCATGTTTTATTTTTATTGGGGGTAAATGGTAATTCTACAAAAATACACTAAATATAATGCATAAAAGGTTAATTTAGCTTAAAAGGTACGAACATTTCAAACATTGGGATGGCTGCATTAAAGGTCTTTTTATTGTGCAAGTTTTCAAAAAGATACGTGCCATGCATATTTCCTATTTCTGTTCTTAAGTTACAACCACTTACGTATTGGTAGGTTCCATCGGGGTTTATAACTGGCTGCACACCAATAACGCCTTCACCCTCTACTTCTCTAGAGCTGCTATCGCTATCAAAAATAAACCAGTGGCGGCTTAGTAATTTTATTGGAAAAGAATTGTGATTTTCAATCGTTACTCTATAAGCAAACATATATTCGTTGCCAGCAGGATTGCTGTACTCTGCTTGGTAGAAAGTTTCTACACTAATATTTACACCTTCAGATATCTTCCTTACCATGTTATATTTTCTTTGAATTTTTATAACCATTTTTCAATAGCCATTGCAATACTTTGTCTCTGTTATCTCCCTGCACCAATATCTCTCCTTCCTTTACTGAGCCACCTGTGCCACAACTTGTTTTTAATTTTTTCCCAATATCTTCTTTATCGGCAGTAGTACCAATAAAATTTTCTATTAAAGTTACGGTTTTACCACCTCTATGTTTTTTTTCTAATCGTATTTTTATTTTTTGTTCTTCGGGCAACAATGTTTCTTGCTCCTCATTATTCTCCTCTTCCAATTTAAAATTTGGATCTGTAGAGTAAACGACTGGGCTGTATGATTTGTTATTTTTTGACATAAGAATTTAGTTGCGAGTTACGGGTTTAAAGGTTACGGGTTTTGAGCTCACAATTTAAATATAGTTAATGAAAAAAGTATAGCCTTTGAATTAAAAGAACCCGTAACTCTTCAACCCGCAACTCGTAACCTTTTGAATTAAAAGAACCCATAACCCTTCAACCCGCAATCTGACTACCGTCAGGCAGGCTCGTAACCATTTAAAACCTTCAATTATAAAAGAACTGCTTTAAGACTCAAATCCAAACTCACCGCCTGATGAATAACCGCACCGCTACTAATATAATCCACTCCAGTAGCAGCGTAGCTTTCTATATTGTCATAATTAATACCACCACTTGCTTCTGTTTCAAATTTACCATCAATTATTTTTAAGGCTTCTAGAATTTTTTCTTGCGTAAAATTATCCAACATTATTCTATCTACTTTTCCAATGACCATTACTTTTTTTACATCATCAATGTTTCTTGTTTCTACTTCTATTTTTATATTTAAATTGTTTTTTTGTACATAGTCATATGCTTTGTTAATAGCCATTTCAATGCCACCACAATAATCAATATGATTGTCCTTCAACATTATCATATCGTATAATCCAAAGCGATGGTTTACTCCACCACCAATTTTTACTGCTTCTTTTTCTAATAAACGAAAATTGGGGGTAGTTTTTCTGGTATCGAGCAATTTTGTTTTATACCCTGCTAATTTTTGTACATATTTTTTTGTAAGCGTTGCAATACCGCTCATGCGTTGCATACTATTCAATACAAGCCTTTCGCATTTTAAAATGTTATGTACTTTAGCTTTTACTTCAAAAGCTATTTCGCCAAATTTCATGTCATCACCATCTTTTTTAAATGTCGTAAAAATAATATCTGGCTGCATAAAACGAAAAATAGCTTCCGCCACATGCATGCCCGCAAGCACACCATCTTGTTTTATTTTTAGCACAGCTTTTCCTTCTGCATTTTCATCAATACTAGAAAGTGTGGAGTGGTCTCCATCGCCAATATCTTCTGCCAATGCATTTTTTATAAGTTCTTGTAGGGCTGATTTGTACTTCATGAATGTAAAGTTAAGGAAGAGATTTTGGAGAGTGGAATATTACGAATTTTATTTTCTTTACTTGTAGTTTAGAAAAAGCAAAACCTACCTTTATCGGCAGATAGATTGAAAACAATTATTGAATGGATCGTCACCAAAGATGTTCAATTAGTCTTCTCGAGCTCGTAAACAAAAACATATCCTAATAAAAAACGCTCCCAATTAGGAGCGTTTCAAATATATTTGAATTAATTTCTCAATTCTCAAATTTCATTTCTTGTAGCATTTGTTTGTCCCCTTTTTTCTTAAGGTTTAAAGTAGTTCTAAAAGTGCCATGATTGGTAATTAATGTACCAATGCAAAATTCAGCGCCACCACTTTCGCCTTTATGTACTACGCTAAAAGACCTTACTGAGTTATTCGTAAAAAAGTCTCTTAATACAGCTTCTCCTTGGCTTCTGCTATAGTTATTGCTTTTACCGGCTACAGATATCTCAATGGTATTGTCAAAATATTTAGATACCGAAGAAGCACTACCAGATTTTATTCCATTAATCACATCATCTATGCCCTGACTATTTGTGAACGAACTCAAAACAAATATGCCACATAAAATCACCAAAATTCTTTTCATTTTTTATCTTTTTTAGGATATATATTTTAATGGTCTAAAAGTATGCCAAATTGAAAATTATGAACCACAAAATATACACATTATTAATAGACGATTAATTTGCAAAAAGGTATAACGCTATTGCATATATTTTATTGTTAATACTTTTGTACAATAATTAAACTATTAGATTTGTATTATGGAATCAAAAAAAGCAATTTTAATCATTATGGATGGATGGGGTTAGGTAAAGTAAAAAGCAGCGATGCTATACAACATGCCAACGTGCCATTCGTAAGTTCTTTGTACAACAACTACGCTAACAGTACGTTAGTTACATGTGGAGAAGAAGTTGGCCTGCCCGATGGACAAATGGGAAACAGCGAAGTGGGGCATTTAAACCTTGGTGCTGGTAGAATTGTTTATCAAGATTTACAACGAATAAATGTAGCCATAAGAGATAAAAGTTTTGAAAGGAATGAAGCATTGTTAAATAGTTTAACATATGCACAACAGAATAATAAGACATTACATTTAATGGGGCTAGTGAGCGATGGCGGCGTGCACTCACACTTAAATCACATAAAAGCCATCACAAGTTTATGTGCTACAAAAAATTTTAACAATGTACTTATACATGCATTTACAGATGGCCGTGATACCGATCCAAAAAGCGGGTACGAATTTATAAAAGAATTGGAAGCGCATCTAAATAAAACTACCGGAAAAATCGCCACTGTAACCGGTCGTTATTATGCCATGGATAGAGATAAAAGATGGGAGCGTGTAAAAATTGAATACGATGTTTTGGTAAATGGAGTTGGAGAAAAAACAGATGATATTTTAACGGCCATTGAAGCTTCTTATGCAAAAAATGTAACCGACGAATTCATCATGCCACTTATAAATACAAATGCTGGCGATACAAAAATAAAAGATGGCGATGCTGTGTTGTGTTTTAATTTTAGAACAGATAGATGCAGAGAAATTACAGAAGTGCTTACGCAAAATGATATGCCCGATTTTGGTATGCACAAATTAAACTTACATTATACTACCATTACAAATTACGATCATACTTACAAAAAAGTTTTTGTAATGTACGATAAAGATAATTTGGATAATACCATTGGGCAAGTAATAGCCGCAGCTGGCAAAACACAATTGCGCATTGCTGAAACAGAAAAATATCCGCATGTAAGTTTCTTTTTTAGTGGTGGTAGAGAAGTGCCTTTTGCAGGCGAAGAAAGAATAATGGTATCATCGCTAAAAGTAGCTACCTACGACTTGCAGCCCGAAATGAGTGCCCAAGAAGTAGCTGATAAAACTGTTGAAGCTATTGAAAATACTGCACCCGATTTTATTTGTTTAAACTTTGCCAATGCAGAAATGGTGGGGCATACAGGCGTATGGGAAGCAGTAATAAAAGCAGTAGAAACGGTAGATGAATGTGTGCAAAAAGTAGTAACAAAAGCACTAGAAAAAGATTATGCCATTTTTTTATTAGCCGACCATGGCAATGCAGATTATGAAATAAATGAAGATGGTACACCAAATACTGCACATACATTAAACCCTGTTCCGTTTTTTGTGATAGATAATAATTGGAAAGGAACCGTAAAAAATGGCAAGCTTGGCGATATAGCACCAACGATTTTAAAAATGATGGGCTTGGAAATACCAGCTGTGATGACGGGGAAGGTGTTGATATAAGATGTAATTTGTAATTAGGAATTGAAAAAAACGGATGCCAACTTTTAAAAAGTTGGCATCCGTTTTTTATATTCTTTTTTCTTTTTGGCGGTTAACATTGTTTCTTTGTTGAACATTTGTTCGGGCTATTCGCTACAATCTTTTTGTTCGTTCCTCACAAAAAGGATTTTCGCTTCTATCCCGCCGCTCTTCAGCAGTAAATCTTTTTTCATCTTCTAACGATAACTAGAATAATATAATTTTTATTTACCCTTACTCGTATTAATCTCTGCATCAATCTTCGAGATTTATTTCCGCCTTTGGCGGAGAGATAGAGGGGGCTTTTTCTTACCTTTGCCCCATGACCAATGTAAGAGTACGTTTTGCACCAAGTCCCACGGGTGGGTTGCATTTAGGCGGTGTAAGAACCGTGTTGTTTAATTATTTGTTTGCCAAAAAACATGGCGGGCAATTTATTGTACGGGTAGAAGATACCGACCAAAGCCGTTTTGTGCAAGGCGCCGAAGAATATATTTTTGAATGCCTTGCCTGGTGCGGCATACATGCAGATGAAAGTGTGATTTCTGGCGGACCTTATGCACCGTATCGTCAAAGCGAACGTAAAGAAACATACAAACAGTATGCAGATAAATTAATAGCCGATGCACATGCATATTATGCTTTTGATACACCCGAAGAAATAGAAGCCATGCGTGAAAAACGCAAAGCAGAAGGCAGCGGAAGTTTGCAATACGATGCAAGCATTCGCATGCATATGAATAATTCTTTGCGCTTGTTGCCAGAAGAAACAAAGGCATTGATAGATGCAGGTACGCCTTATGTGGTGCGGATAAAAGTGCCAGAAAATGAAAGCGTAACTTTTACAGATATGATACGTGGCGAATTGCATTTTGAAAATGCCAATGTGGACGATAAAGTTTTATTGAAAGCAGATGGAATGCCTACCTATCATTTAGCTGTGGTGGTAGATGATTATCTTATGAAAATTACACATGCATTTCGTGGGGAAGAATGGTTGCCAAGCGCACCAGTGCATATACTACTTTGGAAATATTTATTTGGGTTAGATGAAATGCCGCAGTGGGCGCATCTTCCACTTATTTTAAAGCCGGATGGCAATGGGAAATTAAGCAAGCGAGATGGCGATAGACTTGGCTTTCCTGTATATGCAATGGATTGGACAGACCCAAAAACAAATGAGGTAACAAAAGGATTTAAAGAGCTTGGTTTTTTACCCGAAGCATTTTTAAACATGCTTGCCATGCTAGGTTGGAACCCTGGCACCGAGCAAGAAATTTTTACGATAGATGAATTGATAGAAGCCTTTAGCATGGAGCGTGTAAACAAAGCCGGTGCAAAATTTGATTTTGAAAAAGCGAAATGGTTCAATCATCAGTGGATACAAAAAAAGGAAGTTGCGAGTTACGGGTTAGAGGTTAAAGGGTTGCTTGCGGAGAAAGGGATAAACGTTACTGATGATATTTATTTTGGCAACGTATTAGAATTGGTAAAAGGGCGTTGCACATTATTGAGCGATTTTTATGAACAAGCATCCTATTTTTTTAAAGCACCAACCACTTGGGATGTAGATGCTGTAAAACCAAAATGGAACGATGATAAAAATAATTTCTTTATAGCTTTTATAGAAAAAATAAAGGCATTACAAAATTTTATTGCTGAAGAAATAGAAGTTGCATTTAAAGAACTAGCTACCGAAAAAAACATAAAACCAGGCGAATTACAATTACCTATGCGTATAATGCTTGTGGGTGCTAAGTTTGGTCCAGCAGTATTTGATATTGCCAGCATGATTGGCAAAGAAGAAACAATTAGTAGGGTAGAAAAGGCGTTGGAGGTTTTTAAATAAATGTTTTTAGATAAAATCAAAATCCCACAATCAAAAGACTGTGGGATTTTTTTATATTTACTTTTTTCTTAAATACCATTTGCATCCTACATAAATTAAAAACCCACAAAGGAGCACGCTCCATAATTTTGATAATACTACAAAGAATGCTTTTAGTAAATTCCAACCGAATGAAAGACCCTCTAGTAATTTATAACCAAAACCAATTTCATATTTTTCAATATTGTTTTCATTAAAAATAATTGCTCTCTTAATACCCTGCCGTTGGTAAATAGATAAATTAACCGTACTATATTTTATTTGATCGTTTAATGAAAGGTTGGCAATTTTTGCATTGTCGGCCTGCTCTTGTTTGCTCAATACTATTTCTTCTGCATCGGTAGTTTCGCTTAGTTTTTTACGATTGTTTTCTATATCATTTGTTATTCTCCTATAATTATTGGTTGCACGTTTTTGGGTAAAGTCATTTGCCAATATTTGTAGGCTCACATCATCTGCCTTTATGATTCTGTAATCTAAATAATCTACAGATTTTGCAATGTCTTTAAGTGTGGTATCCAATTTTGTATTGGGCACTCTTAGGGTCATGGTATTGGTAACGGTGTAGTGAGTTGTTTCGAGTATGGAATCAGCACTAATGGGTGTTTCGGTGTGGTCATCTATATTACTAGAAAGGTTGGTATAAATAACAAAACCACCTTGCGCAGTGCAAATATTTTCAATGTCGGTAGTGGTATTTACCACACTAGTTACTTTAAATTTTACATCGGCAGTTCGTATAAATTTTCTTTCAGGGTCTTTATTGTTTTCTACTGCGGCAGAAGATGATATGGGCATCTTGTTTACTGATAAAGCTAATTCTGTATTTTTATTTGCTTGTTGTTGGCAGCTCAGTATAGTGCATAATATGCCAGTGAGCAATATATAATTTCTCATTTTTTTGTTTTAAATATGGTAAAAAGAAAGTGTTAGTGTCAGACTTTGTTAAATACTTTTTTTGAGAAAAAAGTAACCCTGCATGTAAAAATAGAAATGTTAAAACACAAAAATGCGCTTTAAATTTGTCGCAAGAGGTGTCACCTTTATTAGATACTTTTAACTTGAAAGAGCTTGTCAAAAGGTGACACCTCTTATTTCAAACTTGGCGGCAATTATAAATTCACTCTGTTAAAACATAAAAGCATAATTTGAATTACATTTACAGCATCAAAATATTTACCCTTGAGCAAAACATTAAATAGACCGGTAAGAATATTAGTAGCTAAAGTTGGTCTGGATGGGCACGATCGTGGCGCAAAAGTAATAGCCACCGCACTACGTGATGCAGGTATGGAAGTAATATACACAGGCCTGCGCCAGACACCCGAAATGGTTGTGAATGCTGCATTACAAGAAGATGTAGATGCTATAGGTGTAAGTATACTTAGTGGGGCACACATGACGGTTTTTCCCAAAATAATGGCACTGCTAAAAGAAAAAGGCATGAATGATGTGCTGCTTACTGGCGGCGGCATTATACCCGAAGACGATATGAAAACCTTAAATGAAATGGGTACAGGAAAGCTTTTTCCGCCTGGTACAACATTTGGAGAAATATCAAATTATATAAAAGAGTGGGTTGTAGAAAATAGAGAGTTTTAAAAATCTCATAACTTCAATTCAGGATACAAAAAAGCCCTTCATTACTTTGAAGGGCTTTAATATTTTTTCAATTAAAATTATCTTTTAGATTTTTGCTTTCTACTAGGAAAATTATTTCCGTCTTTAAAGCCTGGACCTTCTGGTGGACCAAGATATGTTTGCGCACATCTAAAACCTACCGTACTTGCAGCTTGATATTCCTGCATATAACGACGTGTACCTGGCGATAACCAATAAGCTCTATCGTTCCAGCTCCCACCTTTTATAACCCTAGTTTGATCATTTATTAATGAAGTAATACCGTAACCATAAGTTACACCACTTGCTGAATCACCATCAAGGTAATTAATTACATTATTTTTTTGGTAATTTGCTCTGTTTTTAACTTCATCATCAGATATTTCTGTTCTCTTTAAATGACCAACGCTATCTCTCTCATACTCGCCCGAAGCATTCTTAAATAATTTTGTAAACTTATTACCACGGAAATAGTTGAAGTCTTGTGCGTCTAAAGAAGTCATTGGTCTGTAAACGTCACCTACCCACTCACTCACATTACCACTCATGTTATACAAGCCAAATGAATTTGGGTAAAAGGATTTTATATTGCCTGTAATAGCCGCACGGTCATTTAAACCTCCAGCAATACCCATGTTATCTCCATTACCTCTTTTAAAGTTTGCTAAAAATTTACCTTGCCAGCTACCTCTACGATTATCACGTAAACCATTAGGATTTTTAGACCATGAATATACTTGTTGGTTATTACGATTTTCTTCTCCAGTTTCTTTTTCTTTCTTACGAATTTTAGGATTTTGATCAAGCAAGCCATAAGCAGCATATTCCCACTCTGCCTCTGTAGGTAAACGATAACCCATATTAAGAATGCCGTCTTCCATTCTAACATTGCTTCTAAGTTTACCTCGTACATCCTTTAAGCCAGATTTTTTTGGCTTACCCTTTTTCATTTCTACCAATTCAGGATTTGTTAGATATGCTTCTGTATTGAAGCTACCACCAGCACCAGCACCGCTCATCTCTTTCGTAATCGCTTTCTTATCTAAAAAACCTGCCTTCATTAACTTTAACTCATTTACCCTATCGGTTCTCCATATACAGAAATCGTGGGCTTGTTGCCATGAAACACCTACAACTGGATAGTAGTTATAAGAAGGAAACCTAAAGTAATATTCTACATAAGGCTCATTGTAAGCAAGTTCCTCTCTCCATACCAATGTATCAGGCAAAGCCTTTGGTACTATATTGGTATCTCCACTAAATGTATTATCTAACCAATAAAGATATTCACGATAATGTACATTGGCTACTTCTGTTTCGTCTATAAAGAAAGAAGGTACTGTTACACGACGAGGAACATTATTCCAATCTCCCATTACATCTTCATCTTTAGCACCCATAACAAATGATCCTCCTTGTACAAATACAAGTCCAGGACCCGCTTTAGGATATTTTACTTTGGCAACATGAAAGTTGCCCATATCCTTACTGTCGTAGTTCCAGCCTGTCATACTAGACTTGCCGCCCCCACTTTTTTTACTACATGCACTTAATGATAAAGCTGCTGCTGCTACTATTATCAGGTTTCTGCTTGAAAATGTTTTTAACATAGTTTGCTGTCTTTTACAGTGTATTAAACGAAAAAAGAAATGTATTATTGTCTAATTGAACAATAAATCAGGTTGCGAATATAAATATTTTTAGCTTAACATTATATTGTAATCAAATCTTTAGCATTTTATTTTAAGAAACAATTTTTTTTTAAGTGCAACGTTTCTGTAAATGTTAGTGTCATGTTGTAAAATATTTTTTCGTTAATATACTATAGATACCAATATATTAATTAAATTTTTTTTTAATAAGTGAAGAAAAATTTGTTTTGGAAAAAATAAAATTTATATATTTGAGAAATAATTTTGTTTTTATTTAACAAGATTTTATAAATTGCATCATCAATTGGGGTTTACTTACATAATAAAGTTGCTCTTGAACATTTAAAAATTAACGCTTATAGAGGGAAGTCTACCTAACCAGACAAAAAAAACGCATGAAACAAGCAACTTTGAAACTAGCTGCCTTAGCGATATTAATAGGCAGTACAACTACTATTACGAAAGCTCAATCGACAATTAAATCTAGCAATGTAATAACTACTGCAGTGCCAATGTTACGTATATCTCCAGATGCACGAGCTACGGGTATGGGTGAAACAGGTATTGCAACAAGCGCTGACGCATATTCTAATTTTTGGAATTTAGGTAAAACAGCATTTGCTACCAAACAAGGATCTGTAGGTGTTACCTATACACCATGGTTAAGCGATCTTAATTTGAAAGATGTTTACGTTGCATCAATTGCAGGGTATTACAAATTAGATGAGTTACAAGCCCTTTCTTTTGGTTTAAGATATTTTAGTCTTGGAGATATTCAGTTTACTGATAACAATGGTACCAATATTGGAAGTAACAGACCACGTGAATTTGCCGTTGAAGGTGGATATTCTAGAAAATTAGGTAAAAAAAGTGGCTTAGGTGTTGGTCTGCGTTATATTAGTTCAAATCTAGCAACGGGCCCTTTTAACGGTGTTACTTATAAAAAAGGTAGTTCTGTAGCTGGTGATCTTCATTTCTTTCACACAGGCGCTAAAGAGAATGGCGAAGGATTTAATTATGGTGTAACTTTAAGCAACCTTGGTGCTAAAATTTCTTATACCGACGATAATACACAAAGAGATTTTATACCTGCTAACCTTGGTTTAGGATCTGCATATACAAAAGTATTTGATGCGGATAGCAAACTTACTTTTGCATTGGATATAAATAAATTATTAGTTCCTACGCCTGATACTGGTGCTGTAGCAGCAGCTGATTACCGTAAAACTGGTGTTGTAAGCAGCTGGGGTAAAGGCTTATTCAGTGCACCGGGTGGTGGTTCAGAAAAAATAAAAGAATTTACTGCTTCCATTGGTGCGGAGTATTGGTACAAAGATCAATTCTCTTTCCGTGCAGGTTATTTCTACGAAAGCCCTGAAAAAGGTAGTCGTCGTTATGCAACAGTTGGAGCAGGTTTAAAGTACAGCTCTTTAGGTTTAAACTTAGCTTACATCTTTCCATCAGGAGCAGGTGTTAGTCGTAATCCCTTGTCAAATACTATTCGTTTCAGTTTAATGTTTGATATAGATAAAAAATAATTTAACAGAAATATTTAAAAAAAGCGTTCCTCTAAAATGGAACGCTTTTTTTTTACAAAATGATTTGTGCATCTTTGCTGCAAATTATATTTATGTCTTTAAGAATAGGTTCAGGAATAGATTTTCATCAATTGGTAGAAGGTAGAGATTTGTGGATAGGCGGTGTATATATTCCACATTACAAAGGCGCATTGGGGCATAGTGATGCAGATGTATTGCTTCACGCTATATGTGATGCGTTACTTGGTGCGCTTTGCCTAGGCGATATTGGTAAACATTTTCCAGATACGGATGTATCATTAAAAAATATTGATAGTAAAATATTATTGGCAAAAACATATTCACTCATAAAGGAAAAAGGGTATGCTGTTGTAAACATCGATAGCAATCTTTGTTTGGAAAAACCAAAAGTGATGCCTTATGCCAATGAAATGCAAAAAGTAATTGCAACTATTCTGGAAATTAGCGAGAACGATGTTTCAATAAAAGCTACAACAACAGAAAAAATGGGATTTGCTGGTAGAGAAGAAGGGTTGTTTGCCAATGCTACCGTATTATTGCAAAAAAAATAATTGTACAACAATGGATGTAAAAATTAAAATCGTAAATACATCAGGCAATGAATTGCCACATTATGCCACACAAGGCTCAGCAGGTATGGATATTCGAGCAAGTATAAGCGAAACCATTACGCTTTCACCATTGCAACGTATGCTAATACCCACAGGTATTTTTATGGAAATACCAGAAGGGTACGAAGTGCAAATAAGACCAAGAAGTGGGCTTGCTTTTAAGAACGGAATCACTTGCCTCAATACACCTGGTACTATTGATAGCGATTACAGGGGAGAATTGAAGGTTTTATTAATAAACTTAAGCAGCGAACCTCAGTCTATAAATAACAACGATAGGATAGCACAGTTGATTGTGGCTAAAGTAGAAAAAGCGGTGTTGATTTTAGTGGATACATTAACAGAAACAGAAAGAGCAGCTGGTGGTTTTGGCCATACAGGTGTGTAATATTTTTATGAAGATATTTATTTACTTATTTTTAATAGCAACAGTAATTTCGTTTACTCAATGTAGATCGGGTAGAGCTATTTCTAAAGCAATAGCACCTAGGGATACTACTAAAGTTGTGCAAATAAAATCTTCGGTAGATTCTTTGTTGCTTATAAATACAACAAAAACAAATTTGCAAAAAAGCAAGATTGATTTCAAAACTTTTTCTGCTAAAATAAAACTAGAAATAGAAACGAGTAAAGGAAAAAAGCCTGACCTGGTTGCAAATGTGCGTATGATAAAGGATAGTGCTATTTGGATATCCATATCTGCTACGTTTTTAAATGTAGAAGTATTTAGGGCTTTAATAACAAAGGATAGTGTAATACTAGTAGATAAACAAGAGCGTGAAGTACATTATCGTTCTATAGATTATTTACAAGAAATTACAGATATACCCTTTGATTATTATACCCTCCAAGATTTATTAATTGGAAATCCTATATTTTTTTATGAAAAAAATATGACAGTAAGAAAATTTGAAAACTTTTTATTGGTATCATCTGTTGGAGGGGCATTTAAAAATTTAATTACCATATCTACACCTGATAATTTGTTACAACATTGCAAATTGGATGATATAGATGTAACCCAAAACCGTACGGCAGATTTTACATTTGATAATTACAGTAATAGCAATGGCTTCCCTTTTTCTACTTCCAGAGAAATTGTAGCTACTGAAAAGAACAAATTAGACATAAGGATGAATTTCAAACAATACGAGTTTAACAAAGAATTATCGGTTTCTTTTAGTGTTCCTAAAAACTATAAAAAGAATTAATCGTTATTTTTAATGCTCGTTCATTAAGAACAAGAATATGTGATGATACAATCATTGCTTTTTTTGTAACACTAACCACAAGACTATGATGAGAGTAATTTTTTCGTTCGCCCTATTTTATTTTTCTTCTATAATGGTGTTTGCCCAAACGAGGGCAGAGCTTGAAAAACAGCGCCAGCAATTAAAGAAAGAGATAGATGATGCACAAAAATTACTTAATAATAATAAAGCAGAAACAAATAAAAATCTTTCTACCTTAATAATGTATAGCAATAAAGCGGCATTACAAGGTAGGGTAGTTGAAAATATATCTAAGGATATAAATATTTTAGATAACAATATTTATGGCATACAAAAAGATGTAAATAAATACGACAGGCTATTGGATACCTTAAAACAAGAGTATGCTAAGAGTATGGTGTATGCCTATAAGAATAGAGGGAACTACGAATTTTTAAATTTTATTTTTTCTGCAGATAACTTTAATGATGCAGTAAAAAGGATTGCATACTTAAAGAGCTATCGTACATTTAGAGAAATGCAAGGGCAAAATATTTTGCGTACACAAGAGCTGCGAAGAAAAAAATTAGAAGACCTTGGTGTTACAAAACAAGTAAAAAGTACCACGCTAGATGCACAAACAGATGAGAAGAAAAAATTGGAAGAGCAAAAAGTAGAGCAAGATAGAGTGGTAGCACAATTAAAGAGAGAAGGTAAAGATATAAATGCAAGGATAGCCGAAAAACAACGACAAGTTGCTAAAGTAAATGCAGCAGTAAAGGCTGCCATAGCCAAAGCTATAAAAGAAGAAAATGATAGAAGAATAGCTGCAGAAAAAGCAGAAAAGAAAAGAAGGGCTGATGCCGCAGCTGAAGCATTGAGATTAGATAAAATAAGATTGGC
Source organism: Ferruginibacter sp. (assembly GCA_031429575.1). Classification (GTDB taxonomy): domain Bacteria; phylum Bacteroidota; class Bacteroidia; order Chitinophagales; family Chitinophagaceae; genus Ferruginibacter. The sequence continues at coordinate 1,569 of JANOZW010000033.1, read as the reverse complement.
AAATGAAGCCAAAGCAGCGAAGGCAAATCCTTCAACTACAAAAACTACCGAGCCCATTGCAAAAACAACTGTAAAAGAGCCTAAAGCACCAAGGGTTGTTGTAACTCCTGAAACAAAAGATTTTAATTCAGAAATAGTAGCGCTAAATAGTAATTTTGAAAGAAATAGAGGAAGTTTACCTTGGCCTGTTGATAATGGTGCTGTATTGAATCATTATGGCCCAATCATTTTACAAAGTGGAGCAAAGATGGAGAACAATGCGGTTACTGTATCTTCGCCAATAGGGTCTTCTGTAAAGGCAGTTTTTGACGGTCTTGTAATTTTGGTTATCGAAATTGATGATGGAAAATTTACAGTTACGGTAAAGCATGGTAATTATTATACTACTTATAGCAACTTAAGTATTGTATCTGTAAAAAAAGATCAAGAAATAAAGACGGGGCAATTATTGGGTAAAGTAGCTTCAAATTTAGATGGAATAGGTGCAATAGATTTTTATTGTGCAAAAGGTAATTCGAACCTTAATCCCGAGCAATGGCTGCGCCGCAAATAATCTATAAAACTCTTTTATATAGTGCTTCGTATTGAGGCACTATATTTTCTATACCAAAACGCTGTGCTTGTTTTAATGCATTTGCCTTAAATTGTTGATACACGTTTTCGTCTTTCAAAATTTTTATGGCATTGGCTGCCATATCTTCCACATCACCAACATTGCTCATGTAGCCACAGTCTCCGTCTATAATAATTTCGGGTAAGCCGCCTGCGTTGGTAGATATTACTGGCACTTCTGCAGCCATAGCTTCTAGCGCTGCAAGCCCAAAACTTTCGTATTCACTTGGTAGTAAAAACAAATCTGCAATGGGTAATAAATCTTCCATTTGCTCTTGCTTGCCCAAAAATTTTATGTCATCTTTATTTACGCATTCTCTAGTGGTCGCCTCAAGCTCTGGTCGCTCTGGGCCATCACCAATTAAAATTAATTTTGCAGGAATTTCTTTTGCTATTAATTGGAATGCTTTAATAACATCACCTACACGTTTTACTTTTCTAAAATTAGAGGCATGAACGATTATTCTTTCGCCATTGGGTGCTATTAGTTTTTTAAAAGCAGTAATGGGTTTTTTATGAAAACGTTTTACATCTACAAAATTGTAAATAACCTCTATAGGTTTGTCTATTTCAAAATTGCGATAGGTTTCTTCTTTTAAGTTTTCAGAAACAGCTGTAAGTATATCACTTTCTTCCATAGAAAATGTTACTACAGGGCTATATGTTTTATCTCTGCCCACAAGTGTAATATCCGTGCCATGCAAAGTGGTAATTACAGGTATTTTTTTACCTTGCTTAGCAAGTATTTGTTTTGCCATATATGCTGCGGATGCATGCGGAATGGCATAATGCACATGTAATAAATCTACTTGGTGATTGTTTACCACATCTACCATAGTACTTGCCAAAGCCGTTTCGTACGGTGGAAAATCAAATAATGGATAAGTGGGTACACGCACTTCATGATAAAAAATATTGGCATGAAAATGGTTCCATCAAGAGCCAGTGGCCCAGAAT